>PDTE01000005.1 GCA_002747135.1 Desulfobulbus propionicus
GTCTTGTCCTGCGTTGCATAGTAGTGCTGTGTGACCCAGGGCAAGGCTGCATAAGGGCTGAAAAAGACAAGCAGGATACGACAGAGCAGCGTTGACAGGGCACGAGAGACAACAGGGCCGCTCTCTATTGAGCCGGGGTATTATGGGAAGAAAACCCAAAATCCCTGTAGATTGACTCAAGCTGCACATCTTTGAATAGTGTGTCTCCCTTCTTTTGAATCAGAGCCTTATGCAGTACTTCATCAACGTCTTCGACAAATTCAATCTCAAGGCTTGCCCGGATTTCCTTGGGTACATCCTCAAGATTACGTTCATTTTCACTTGGAAGAAGCACTTTTTCAATCTGACCACGCTTTGCTGCCAGCAGTTTTTCAGTGAGTCCGCCGACCGGGAGGACCTTACCACGCAAGGTAATTTCCCCCGTCATTGCTATTCTTCTGTCAACCGGGCACTGCAGTAATGTTGAAACTATACTGGTAGCAATGGTTATACCGGCGGAGGGGCCATCCTTTGGTATCGCCCCTTCTGGTACATGCACATGTATATCAACCTTTTGATAAAAATCAGAATCAATTCCAAGTCGCATGGAACGTGATCGGACATAAGAAAGAGCTGCCTGGGCCGATTCCTGCATGACATCACCCAATTTCCCTGTTATGGCCACTTTCCCGGAGCCAGGCATAATAATCGCTTCTATCTGGAGCAATTCACCGCCGACTTCTGTCCAGGCCATGCCGGTTGTCAGGCCTATCTCATCAGACTTTTCCGCAAGCCCATATCTGTACTTGGGAACACCTAGATAATGACCGACTTCACTAGTGGACAGCAGGTACTCTGTTTTGTTCTCCTTATTCTTCAGTCTTTCCCTGGCGACTTTTCTGCAAACACTGGCAAGAGCACGTTCGAGGCCGCGTACTCCGGCTTCCTTGGTATATTTGCGAATAACCTCCAAAATACCTTCTTCAGTGAATGAAATCTCTTTCCTGGTAAAGCCAGCGGCCTTCAGCTGTTTTGGCAGCAAAAAGTCATTGGCAATACACTGCTTTTCCTCTTCCGTATACCCGTTGAGCTGGATAACTTCCAGCCTGTCCTGCAAGGGAACAGGAATTCCGTGCAAATTATTAGCTGTTGTTATGAAAAAAACCTCGGAGAGATTATAGTCAACATTCAGGTAATGATCATTAAAGCAGTTGTTTTGTTCCGGATCCAGCACCTCCAGGAGCGCAGCTGAAGGATCTCCGCGGAAGTCGACGCTCATTTTGTCAACCTCATCAAGGCAAAAGACCGGGTTTACAACACCCGCCTTCTGCATTGACTGGATAATCTTTCCAGGCATAGCCCCGATATACGTTCGGCGATGTCCCCTGATTTCAGCCTCATCCCTCACTCCCCCCAGAGACAACCTGACAAATTTACGTCCCATGGCTCTGGCTATGGATTTACATACTGAAGTCTTTCCTACACCAGGTGGCCCAACCAGACAAAGAATAGGGCCGCGTAACTTTTTTACCTGTGCCTGTACAGCAAGGTACTCCAGTATACGTTCTTTTGGTTTCTGTAAGCCATGATGGTCCTCGTCAAGAACCTGCTCAGCCTTTTCAATGTCAATCCTGGCCCGCGACTTTTTTGTCCAGGGAAGATCTAATATGGTGTCGATATAGTTTCGTACCACCGTTGTTTCAGCAGACATTGGAGGCATTTGCCTCAACTTTTTAAATTCCTTGCCTATTTTTTCCCGAATCTGCTTTGGCAGTTTTTTCCTGGTTATGCTTTGCTCAAGCTCTGCAAGTTCGTCACCACCATCGCTCTTACCCATTTCATCCTGGATAACCTTTATCTTTTCAGAGAGAAAATAATTCCGCTGAGTAGCGGTCATTTTCTTTTTTACTTTGGCCTGTATGTCTTTTTCCAGGGCAGAAAGCTCCATTTCCCTGAAAAGAATATCAAGGACATGGGATATGCGATGTGGCAGGGATGGTTCCTGAAGTAATTCCTGCTTTTCTTCTGTCTTGATATGAATATGCGACGCAATCAAATCAACCAGATCAGAAGGATCATCCACCGCAGCGACAGAATTTTGAATCTCTCGTGGTATTCTGCTGGTTCCCTGAGCAAACTGGGCAAAAGTTTTCTTTACTTCACGGACATATGCTTGCAGCCCGCTTTCCAGGTCATTTTCATTCTGAACTATCTTGACCAATGCCTGAAAATACTCCTTATCTCTTTCGCTCGTAATTTCGGTGGAAAGAATCCGAGCCCTGAACTTTCCTTCAACAAGGGCCTTTATGGTGCCATCAGGCAGACGAAGTAATTGCATTACCGAGGCTACAGTGCCTGTGGTATAGAGATGACGTTCCTCAGGCTCATCCACCTTTGCGCTTCGTTGCGTTACCAGGAAAATCAAACTGTTATTTTCCATGGCATGTTCCAGAGCAAAAATGGATTTTTTTCTGCCAACAACCAGTGGAGCCACCATGCCTGGAAACAAAACTATATCCCGCAAGGGCATTAGAGGAATCATTTGTGGCTCTGCTGTAATCATGGTTTATGCACTCTTTTTGTTTTCAGTATTATCATACAGGATTACAGGATACTCACCGTCACTGATAACCTGTTCATTAATTATACATTCCAGGACATTGCTATCTGATGGAAGCTCATACATAACCTCAAGCATAGCTGATTCCATTACTGAACGAAGCCCTCTGGCCCCTGACTTACGTTCCAGCGATTTTCTGGCAACGGCCTCCAGTGCCCCTTCAGTAAATCGAAGTTTTATGCCCTCATATTCAAACAGCTTCATGTACTGCTTGGTTAAGGCGTTACGAGGTTCCTGCAGAATACGAATAAGATCCTCCTCAAGCAGCTCTTCCATGGTAGCAATTACCGGAAGACGTCCTACCAGTTCGGGAATAAGCCCAAACTTAAGCAGATCTTGAGGCTGGATGCTTGCCAACACCTCTCCTATACTCTTTTTAGTGTCGCTTACCACCTTGGCACCAAAGCCGATAGCCTTGGTTCCGGTACGACGATGTATCACTTTGTCGAGTCCTACAAACGCACCGCCTGCAATAAAAAGGATATTTGTGGTGTCAACTTTCACCAGCTCCTGCTGGGGGTGTTTTCTCCCCCCCTTAGGCGGTACAGAGGCTATCGTCCCTTCGACTATCTTCAGCAGTGCCTGCTGTACTCCTTCACCCGAAACATCTCGAGTAAGCGACGCTGAGTCTGACTTTCTTGCAATTTTATCAATTTCATCAATATAAATAATCCCTCTCTGGGCCAGCTCAATATCATAATCAGCTGCCTGGAGAAGGCTTACCAGGATGTTTTCAACATCATCTCCAACATACCCTGCTTCGGTTAATGTCGTTGCATCTGCGATGGTAAAGGGCACCTTGAGCACTCTGGCCAGTGTTTGCGCCAGCAGTGTTTTTCCGCTGCCGGTGGGTCCAAGGAGAATGATATTTGATTTCTGCAGTTCAACGTCATCTGGTCCGGTTACCTTTTCGTCTATTCTTTTGTAATGATTGTGAACGGCAACTGAAAGTACCCTCTTTGCAAAATCCTGCCCAATGACATATTCGTCAAGATGCGCCTTGATTTCCTTGGGTTTAAGAACGATTTTCTGCTCATTTTTATCGTTTTTGTCTTCTGTTGCTGAATCCTGGATTATTTCATTACACAGGTTGATGCATTCATCACATATATAGACATTGGGCCCGGCTATAAGCTTGCCCACCTCGCCCTGTTCCCTGCCGCAGAAGGAACAGATGCATTTGTCTTCATGTTCATCGTGGAACTCTTTACTCACCGTTATTTCTCCTTACTGAGTTCCTCTCTACTTTCCAGTACCTTATCTACGATACCGTACTCACAAGCTTCTTCAGCATTCATAAAATTGTCTCGCTCGGTGTCTTGTTCGACCACTTCTATGCTTTTGCCAGTATGCCTTGAAAGAATTACGTTTAAATCCCTGCGCATTCGAAGAATCTCCCTGGCATGAATATCGATGTCTGTGGCCTGTCCCTGATAGCCGCCCATGGGCTGGTGAATCATAATACGTGAATTAGGCAGGGCAAACCGTTTCTCTCTGCAGCCAGCAGCCAATAATAATGCTCCCATAGAGGCAGCCTGCCCCATACAGAGTGTAGCCACATCACATTTGATATATTGCATGGTATCGTAAATTGCCATACCTGCTGTGACTGATCCTCCAGGGGAATTTATATAAAAAGTGATGTCTTTATCCGGAGCATCGGCTTCGAGAAAAAGAAGCTGCGCAATGACCAGATTGGCCACATCGTCAGTAACCTGTGTTCCCAGAAAAATGATGCGCTCTTTCAAAAGGCGGGAGTAAATATCAAAAGCTCTTTCTCCCCTGGGGCTTTGCTCAACCACCATTGGTACCAGATTCATATACTGCTCCTTACATATCAACGCACTCTCAGCAACGGGCGGCTCATATATTACTCGGCTTGATCTTCAGTTGTCGTTCCCTTTTCTCCGGTTTCTGCCACCTCTATAAACGTGGCCTCGCCTCGCAGAAAATCAAGAATTTTTTCGTTGAGCAGCTCGTTCATAAAAGGCAAGACCTCTTCACGCCGTTTAAAGTAACCTTTTACTTCATCAACAGTCATGTTGTATTGATCAGCTATGCGCTGATATCCCCGCTGGAGATCTTCATCCTGTACCTTTATATCTTCTTTCTCTGCAATATTTTTAAGGATGAAATCACCTTTTACCCTTTTTTCAGCAACTTCACGATTTTTTTCAGCAAGTTCCTTAAGGTCGATTCCGGCGGATTCCAGGGTCAGCCCGCTTCGCTTTAAATTCTCCTCGGTCAATTTAAGCATTTCCTGAATCTCGTACTTTACTAAACGTTCCGGCACTTCAAAGCTGTTTAGCTCAATAAGCTTAGCCATCATTTTATCATCAAGATCTCCTTTCATGACGGCCTCTTTCTCTTTCTCAAGCTTACTTCTGATATCGCTTTTTAAGTCGTCAAGAGTAGTAAAGTCAGGGCTTATATCCTTGGCAAATTCGTCATCAAGTTCAGGCTTCAGGCGGACTTTTACCTCCTTGACGTCAACTTTAAACTCCACCTTTTTCCCTGCAAGAACAGGATTTGGATACCCTGCAGGAAAATCAATTTCATACAGGGTCTTGTCTCCTTTCTTCAGGCCAATCAATTTCTGCTCAAACTCCTCGCCAAGAGCATTCTGTCCTATATCTACAGTGTAATCTTCGTTGTGTATCTCCGGCATGGCTTTTTCTTCGTGAAACCCCTGGAAATCAACAACCGCAAGATCGTCAACAGCAATTTCATGCCCCTCTTCCGCCGTCTGAACAGCGGCCTGCTCTCGTTGCATGGCTTTCAATCTATTGTCAACTTCTTCAACAGAGACGACTGTAACCGGCTTTTCTATCTCCAACCCCTTATAGCCGGAGATATCGAGCACCGGCTTTACGTCAACCAGGGCAATATAGGTAAATGTACCATCTTCAGGAAATGAATGTTCGGTGATCTCAGGGTGGACAACAGGCTCTATATTTTCCTTTTCCACAGCATCAAAATACGTCTCCTGAACAAGCTCTTCCCCCACCTGCGCCTGCACCTGATCCTTGAAGTTTTTTTCAAGAACTGATCTAGGCACCTTTCCTCGACGAAAGCCCTTGATCACAACGTCCTTATTCATTTTTTTGTATGCTTTCTCAAGACGTTTCCCAACTTCTTCCCTGGGCAATGTAATAGTGAGTTTTTTGGTTAATTCAGAAACATTTTCAACGACAATTTCCATGGACTGCCTTTCCTTTGTTAATCTTGCTTAGATTGTCCCAGTTTCAGAGAAAATGAGATGGTTACCAGTGCAGAAAAATGGTGCGAAAGGGGGGAGTCGAACCCCCACAAGCTAAGCTCGCCAGATCCTAAGTCTGGTGCGTCTGCCAATTCCGCCACTTTCGCGTTAAACTTATAATACTAATCAATAGACATAGCAACGTCAAGAAGACCTTGCCTGAAAAACATTTTCTTTCAGCAGGTTAGCCCGGATTTCCCCTTAATTCAGGCGACGCCGGAGTGTAAAACAGAGAGCAAAACGATAAACAGTACCTCTCTTTTCATTTATTGACCGGAAAGCCTGTCATACAAACGCCAGTAACGATCCTTGGCCCCTGCCTTCAATCGACCCAAAAATGCGCCCGTCTGGCACTGAACATAATAAAGGGTCGGGACAACAATCAGGGTAAGAAAGGTCGCAACGATCAGGCCAAAGATGACAACCACAGCCATGGATCGCCACCATTGACTGGATTCGCTGACCCAGGAAATGGCCATTACATGGAAGTCATAGGAAATACCGGTCACCATGGGAATCAACCCTAAAATGGTGGTAACAGCAGTAAGGAGTACGGGGCGCAGCCTGGTGGCACCAGCAGAGATAACTGCTTGTTTCAGGGCATAGCCGCGCTCCCTTAATTTATTAGTGTAATCAATGAGGACAATGGCGTTGTTCACCACAACTCCTGCCAGGGAAATTATACCAACTCCTGTCATGATAATGCCAAAAGGCTGCCTGAAAAGCATCAGCCCGAGAAAAGCGCCGCCAAAAGACAAAATCACCGAACTCATGATAAGAAATGGTTGGCCAACAGAGTTAAACATGCCAACCAGGATCAGAAAAATAAACAAAATAGCGACGACAAAAGCCTTGCTGAGAAAGGATTCTGATTCCTGTTGAAACTCAAATTCACCGGTGAACCTCGCTGAGTAGCCTGGTGGCAGCGGAAGATCTTCCAGCATCTTCTCTGCCTCCACACGTGCAACCGGCCCGGTTGTCCTGGTTTCATCCACATTTGCCTTTATGGTCACAACCCGCTCATTATTTATGCGGGTAATGTCACCAATGGAACCGGCAAATGAATATTTCGCCAGAGAAGTCAAGGGGACATCTACACCAGCAGGCGTAGGAATAATCATCTCATTTAAGACATCAACCACTTTTCGGTTATTTTCCCCGAGCTGCACAGTGATATCATAATCCTCACTTCCTTCACGATAGGAGGATACCTCAAGTCCGTTGTATGCTGCTTTCAGGGCAAAGCCAATGTTGTCCGTAGTGAGCCCGAATAATGCGGCCTTCTGACGATCAACCTTAACAATTACAGAAGGTGTTCCCTCGTTAAAGTCATCCCGTACATCCTTTACAAAAGGGACGTTTTCCAGGGCAAGTTTTATTTTCTTTGCTATGGAACCCAGTACCTGAAAATTATCCCCGGCAATTTCGATATTTATCGGTGAGCCGGTAGGCGGGCCCTCCTTTTCCGCAGCTATGGTTATTTTGCCGCCGGCAATAGTTTCAACTCGTTTTCGAATGTCATCAATGGTGGCATGGGTGTTTCTGAATCTGTCCTGAATGTCTATAAAGCGAACACCAATATGGTTTGGCAGATTTGGGCTGAAAGATGAGCCGGGAGATGCGGAGGCAACACCTTTCATATACACATTTTTAATATTTTTCAAATCACTTGGACCCTGATATGAATTTCCTGATTTATCAACATATTCTTTTAACTCCATGGCCTTGAGATAGTCTTCATGCGTAAGGCTGTTTGAGGTAAGCTGCTGAGAGTCTGCCCCAGCCAGGGCCATTTCCACCCGTTTCATGAGGTCATCAATATAATCAATGTCAGCTCCCTCCGGGACTTCTACATTGATATACATTGCTTTTGGGTCGATATCAGGAATAAACTCAACAGGCTTTTCAAGGCCAATAACCAACAGCCATCCCTGTACCATCAAAATCAGGATACACACGGCAAAACCAGTGACAACAACAGGTCGCTGCAGGGCTTCATTGAGAAACCAGCCATAGGTTTTCAGTGTAAGGGTATTCATGGCGACCGGTTGCTCAGGCAAGACATTGTTGTCCAGTTGAACCTTGGTTGAGCCGCTCTCACTATTCTTTTGTTTTATGAGTAACGAGGCGAGCGCCGGGTTGATAACCAGGGCGACAAACAGACTGGAGGACAAGGTCACTATGACTGTCAGCGGGAGGTAGCGCATAAATTCACCCATCACTCCGGGCCAGAATAACATGGGGGAAAAGGCAGCAAGAGTCGTTAAAGTAGAACCAATAACCGCATAAGCAACCTCACTGGTTGCCTTCTTGGCTGCCTCAATCCTGCCGGCGCCCTGCTCATGGAAACGATCAATGTTTTCAATGATGACGATAGCATTGTCCACCAGCATCCCCAGGGCAAGGGTTAAGCTGAACAGCACGACCATATTGAGCGTTACGCCCATTAAATAAAGAATAATAAACGACAGAAGCATGGAAAAAGGAATCGCTGAGCTGACCAGAACAGCATTACGGATTCCCATGGTCAGAAAGATGACGATCAGCACCAGAACCAGGCCGGAAAGAATATTGTTTTCCAGGTCAGCCACCCTCTGCCTGATATCCTTTGCGGCATCCATTACCTTGGTGATTTGGGTGTCCGGCGGCCAGGTCTGGCGGTGTTTTCCTATCAGCGCATCCACCTGATCGGTGATCTTGATGATATTTTCACCGGAACGCTTTTTTATGGAGATATTAACAGCGCTTCTTCCGTCAAGGCGAGCCCGGCTTGTTTCTTCCTTGAATCCATCGACAACCTGGGCAACATCCTTTAAATAGACAGGCTCTCCCTGATGGGTGCCAACCACCAGCCAGTATATCTCCTCCGGAGAGGTGAACTCACCGGGAACACGCAAAAGAAATCTCCCGGAACCAAGCCGGAGGACGCCTCCGGAAGTGTTGGTGTTCTCCCGGGCAACTATTTGCTGTAACGAGCCAAAAGTCAGGCCATAGTAAGCAAGTTTTTCTGGAAATACTTCAATCCTGATTTCTCTTTCAAGCCCACCGGTTACGTCGGCTTCAAGTACCCCTGGAATTGCTTCAAATTCGTCTGCAAGATCGTCTGCAATGCGTTTCAGGCAAGGTAAGCCACATGTCCCCGACAGGGAAAATACAACTATAGGTAGTTCTGACAGATTGACCTCAAAAACGGAGGGGTCATCATCCAGGTCTGTCGGCAGGGACCCCAGGGCTTCGTCAACCTTGTCCTTGACATCCTGGACAGCTTGATCGATATCTGTGCCGGTGACAAATTCAATATTGATATTGGAAGAGCCTTCACTGCTGATCGACTGAATTTTTTTGAGTCCGTCAAGCCCTTGTAATTTTTTTTCAAGTTCAATGGTAATGGACGTTTCTATATCTGATGAGGAGACTCCGCGATACGTGGTAGATACAAATACATGGGGAATAGTAATGTCAGGATCACTTTCCCTGGGCAGCTCCACATAACAGTGCATCCCAAAAATTATGATAATAACCGCCAGAACAACAACGGTGACGCTTTTGTTAACTGCGGTATCAGAAATAATCATCGCAAATATTCAGCAAAATCAGTAGGAACTGCATCCAATCGCGCTTGCCCGAGCCAGGGCAGCCTGAAAGCAGCTACAGAGGTAAAGCAAGATACGACAGAGCAGCGTTGACAGGGCACTAGTGTCATGTCAACGATGAAATGTCAGTATATTGCGCCGGATTTTTCTTGTCCTTATGCCGCCTTGTCCTGCGCTGCATAGTAGTGCTATGTGACGCAGGGCAAGGCGGCATAAGGGCTGAAAAAGACAAGCAGGATGCGACAGAGCAGCGTTGACAGGGCACTAGTTACGGTCCGTAACAACTTTAACAGCATGGATGGATTGACCATCCTCAACATCACGCTGCCCTTCAACAACCACCTTGTCTCCAGGATGCAGCCCTTCAACAACCTGTATTTTCCATTTGTCTATAATTCCAACCTTAATGTGCTGACGTCGTGCTCTCTCTCCGTCAGCCACATACACATATTGTTCCCCATCTCGGCTGACAATACTGTACAGCGGTATCATCAAGGCCTTGTCAAAATGCTTCTTGATGATATGAGCCCTGACAAACATACCAGGCAGGATCTGGTGATCAGGGTTAGCGACAGCCAATTCAAAACGATACAGGAAGGCAGTTGAGTCGGGCGACGGGGAAAGAAAATGGGCCCTGGCTGTGAAATTTTTGTTCTGCAGTGCTGACAGAGTGAAATCAACCCTGTCAACATTGCGTACAGCATCAACATCGGATTCAGGAATACCGACAACAGCCTTGACCCGATCTAATTCAAGCAGCCGTGCCAGCGGATCGCCAACACTGACAAATGCGCCAACCTTGGCGTCAAGATGCTTGATGACGCCGGTTATGGGGGAGGTGATCCGGCAACGAGACAGACGAAGTTCAGCTTCCTTGAGCCTGGCCCTTGTATTAAGCAAATTTGCTTTGCTTGTTTCAAGACTGGCCGAAGAAATCACCTTTTTCTTAAGCATGGCCTGGTTACGCGTATGCTCAGACCGGGCGAGGGTGTAGGCCGCTTTTGCTGCATCAAGGGCGATGATATAATCCTCTTCTTCAATTTGCGCCAGAAGCTCTCCCTCATTTACCCTGTCTCCTTCCTGAACCATTACCTGCTCAATGGTACCATTGACTTTTGCTGATAATGTCAGGTTTGTCCAGGCTTCAATGGTTCCGGGTAAATTGATGACATCATCGACTTCCTGCTCCTCAAGCCTTAGCAGAACAACGTTCACAGGCTTTTTGTATTCTTCATGTGCTTCTTTTTTGCCTGCTTCAATCTCTTCTTTTTTTGCAGAGATTGCCCCAAAAAGCAGCCATACAATCAAGAAAAGAGCCAGCAGAGCCACCAGAGGCAGCTTCTTCCAGATAAAATAAAGAAATCCTTTTCTGCTATTCTGCCTTTTTGCCTGTTCCATCTATGTTTCCTTCGGGTGTTCCCCGTGGCCAACTCCGGTTAAGGCCTGTAAAAATAATAATTGCTTCCAGGCCACCCGTCTTCGGGCAATCACGATTGACCGGATAGCAGGCTATAGCTGCCAATCGTGCTTGTTCAAATCTGGGCAAGCCAAGAGCAGTTACACGTGTAAAGCAAGTAGAACCAAAGAGTTAAATGACATATGAGTAGTTACCAGCACCCTTTACCTGTTATATTTTTTCTGAAAATAATCATACGCCACGTTGATCTCCTTCATCTTTTCCTCTGCGACCTTTTTAAACTCATCACCCAGGTGCGCCACCTTGTCAGGATGATATTGCATGGAGAGCTTCCGGTAGGCCTTCTTGATCTGGTCAAAATTCTCTCCTGGCTCAAGGCCAAGGACAGCGTAATACCGTTCTTCTGAAGCCGCTGAACTGGCTGCCTCCTGATGCTGTCTATAGGAATGTTTTGCCTCGAAAGTACGTTGATCATACTGCGATATTTCCAGGAATGCAGCAATTTTACGCGCTTGTTCAAGCTCACCTGGAATTGGCGGCTGTTTTGTGTAAATTATCTGGTAAATCAACTCAAGCAGAATCAGCCTGGGTTCGTAGGGAAAGGACTGACGGAATTCCTCCAGCAGCTCGTTCATGCTCAGGGTGCTGTTTCGTGCATCCTTAATAAGCTGCTTCACCCAATACATCTGGTTCTGGTTGTAACGCAGATTATTCTGGAAAAAATTAAGCATGGTGTTGAGTTCTGCTCTGGTAAAGTGGCCGTCTGCCTGAGCAATTTTTACCAGAATATGCACCAGCAGATAGACGAACCGCTTTTGCGTTTCCGTCTGAGTAGCTTCATAGGAGGAAACTTTCTGCTGAACGTAATAGGTAAATCCCCAGAACAGAGCAACAAGGAGCAGTGTTCCCAGAAATCCTGAGAAAAAAAGAAAGCCGACAAAATGAAGTAAAGCTTGCGCTCCACCGGTCACCAGAAGCAGGAGGGCAATGAGCAAAAAACAGCCGCCACATCCGGGTTGATTGTGTTGTTTATATTCCATGAATGGGGTACAGGTGCGAAGTTTCAATAAAAGGATTACAATAAAGGAGCAGTTCTTTCTCGTCCGGATTTCCCCTCAGTTAAGACGGTGATATTTTGTTTTTCAAATGTAACTGCTCACAGGGCATGTACCCTCCCTGTTTCACATGTGTACATCTGTAACTGCTCTCAGATTAAAGGAAATTTCAGGAGAAATCCGGGCCAGTACCTTCGGCAAACAGGGCTTCAACGAATTCCCGTGAATCAAAGTCACGCAAGTCGTCTATCTGCTCGCCTATGCCGATAAAACGAACCGGAATCTTTATTTCCCGGCAAATGTTGGCCACTATACCCCCTTTTGCCGTGCCGTCAAGTTTTGTCAAGGCCAGGCCGGTGACACCAACAGCTTCATGAAAAAGCCTCGCCTGGGAAACACCGTTTTGGCCGGTTGTGGCGTCAAGTACCAGCATGACTTCGTGAGGTGCGCCTTCCAGTTTTTTTCCCATTACCCGTTTAATCTTCTTCAGCTCTTCCATAAGGTTCACACTGGTATGAAGCCTGCCAGCAGTGTCCACCAGGATGACATCAAAATCATGCGCCTGCCCGTACTCCATGCCATCAAAGACAACAGAGGAAGGATCTGCCCCCGGTTTCTGGGCAATAACCTCAACTCCCACGCGCTTTCCCCAGATTTTCAACTGATCAATGGCAGCAGCTCGAAAAGTATCGCCAGCTACGAGCAGCACGGACTGACCAGCGTTGACAAACTTTGCTGCCACCTTGCCGATAGTCGTGGTTTTACCGACACCATTGACTCCGACTACCATGATCACAAAGGGCCCTTCCTCTGGCATGACCAGCTCAGCAGGCTGATCCGAGGCAACAATGTAAGAAAGAATGTGTTCTTGCAGCACTGATTTAAGTGACTGTGGATCACTTAGGTGATCACGTTTAACAGCCTTTCTCGTTTCCTCGAGAAGGTGTATAGTTGTTCCCACGCCAAGATCAGCAGTAACAAGAATCTCTTCCAGCTCATCGTAAAGGCTCTGGTCTATCTCTTTTCGACCGAGAAACAGGGTGTCAAGCTGATAAACAAAGGCATCCCTGGTTTTTCCCAGGCTCTGCTGAAGTCGTTTCAACAAAGGATTACCTGGTTTTTCCTGTTCAGCAGCCGGGGCTGGCTCAGTTTCTTCCGTTTTTTGCCGAGGCGGGCTGTCCACGTCAGCGTCCAGTCCCGGCAAAGACTGGCCTTCAGGCTCAGGAGAGCCGTCACCTTCAACCAGGCTTTCCCCTTCTTCGGGTACGTCTGAAACCTCTTCAATACTTTCTTCTGGTTCCGGCTCCGGTATATACTCAGTCTTTTCAGGGACAGGCAGTTCTTCCGGGATTTCTTTTAAAACAGGTGACTCCTCACGCTGTTCCTCTTTTTTGCCAAATTTTTTCTTAAACCAGCCAAGCATCAGTTTGCCGCCTTTATTTCAATTACTATTGCAAGTGCTTCACCTTTTCTCCTAAGATTCAGCACTCCCTTTTCATGAGCATCCCCTGCCGTAACCGATCACGGGGGCTGTGCTTCCCCGTTATTCTCTGTTTCTGACGTGTAATTGATTACATGTCCTTTAATATATTGATTTCGCGTAACTACTCACTGGGTGTGTACCTCTCTGACTCTACATGCCTCAACCGTGTAACTGCTCTCAGGTTGCCCATATTTGGACAAGCACGATTGGCAGCTATAGCCTCTCTATGCAGCGGGTCGTGATCGTTCAAAGAGGGGTGGCCTGTGAGGAGTTACGATTTTCAGGTTACCCAGCTTTAGATAAGCGCGACAGGCAGCTATTACCCCCTCTCGTGTTCTGTCAACGCTGCTCTGTCGTATCCTGCTTGTCTTTTCCAGCCCTTATGCAGCCTTGCCCTGGGTCACAGAGCACTACTATGCAACGCAGGACAAGACTCCATAAGGACAAGAAAAATCCGGCGCAATATCCTGAGATTTCAGCGTTGACAGGACACTTGGCAGCCGACCACAATCGCCCAAAGATGGGCGGGCAGGGAGCGGTTATGCTGAAAAAGCACCGCCCTCTCTCTTCAGGCAGCGTTTCGGATAAGAGAAATGGCCTGAAGCTGTGGCGCAAGATAGCCAGATTGTTTTTTTGACAGACGCTGCTGTCTGAAAAAATGTAATTACAAAAAAATAAATAATATAACTGTTGATTCAAGGGAAAATCAAGTAAAAGGATGAAATGCAGCCGGTAAATGCTCATGAAAAGATCGGGAATTGATCAGGCACATACACAGCCTCTGTCTATACACTTATTTCATTGCTTTTCAACGCATTGACATTAGTGTATGACACATATATGCTTACAAGCATCTGGTGTTTCAACTACCAGCCATGTGAGTAAACAAGACGTAAGGCAAACGAAATCAGGGTAATACATACTCTGCGAGCAGTTATTTTATAACGTGTAACTCCTCACAGCTCACCCCTCTTTGAACGATCACGACCCGCCGCATAGAGGGGCTGTAGCTGCCAATCGTGCTTGGCCAAAGATGGGCAGCCTGAGAGCAGTTACACGTTTGAGGTATGTAAAACCAGAGAGTTACACACCCAGTGAGTAGTTACTATAACGTTTTTATTTTTCTTATTCAGGAGGCCGATTATGAGTAGTTCATGTGGCGGCAGCTGTAATTCAAGCCAAGGGAGCAGCCCCCACGCTGCCGATGCCCATCTGGCGCAGCAGGACATTGCCATCAACAGATCTCTGGGAAAGATCAGTAACAAAATTCTTGTCATGAGCGGTAAGGGAGGTGTTGGCAAGTCTACCGTTGCGGTTAACCTTGCCCTTTCACTGGCAGAAAACGGGCACAAGGTCGGCCTGATGGATGTCGACCTTCACGGCCCTGATATCTGCCGAATGCTGGATTTGAAAGGGTCGCTGGAAGCACCACAAAATCCAGGCGGGCTGGTACCGCCACTTACCTATAATGAAAACCTGAAGGTTGTCAGTCTCGAATATATGATGAAAGACCGGGACGAAGCCATTATCTGGCGAGGCCCTCTCAAGATACAGGCAATACGTCAATTTTTGTCTGACATGGACTGGGATGAACTTGATTATCTTGTCGTTGACGCCCCTCCGGGCACTGGAGACGAGCCCCTGACTGTTGCCCAGACCATCCCCGGGGTTCAGGCTGTTGTGGTCACCACTCCCCAGGCAGTGGCCCTAGCTGATGTCCGTAAATCCATAAATTTTTGTAAAACAGTGGAGATGCCCATTGTGGGAGTTGTTGAAAATATGTCCGGTTTTATCTGTCCACACTGTGGAGAAACCGCTGATATTTTCAGCAGCGGTGGCGGTGAACAGACCGCAGAGGATTTCGATTTATTTTTTCTTGGCCGCATACCAATGGATCCTCGCATAGTGGCTGCAGGTGACAGCGGCTCTGCTTACCTGTCGTCGGATGAAGAAACTCAATCAATTCAGGCGTTTAGAAAGGTGGTTAAGGCGGTTGAAGTCCGCCTTCCACCCAAGAAAAAAACAGCGGCCAGCATCCTCAACAACGGGGGGTGTTCCTGTTCCGGGAGCGGAGGGTGCTGCTAGCCCGGTTTTCTCAAGAAGAAATACATAAAAATATATGTCTGTGATGTCAGTGAGCAGACTCAGAGCCTGCAAAAATGTTCACCAGAGGTCAGCTCAGGCAATACCATTTTCGGCTGTATTTTGGTAACACATATACCCAGGTATAATGAACTGCCAGAAACGTAACTGCTCGCAGGGCATTTAACCTCTTTATTTTACTTGCTTTACGTCTGCAGCTGCTTTCAGGGTGCCCAGATTCGGGTAAGCGCGATTGCCCGAAAACGGGTGATCTGGATGCAGTGAACAAAATAATTGCCTCCTCATTCAAACGGCAACAGTGGGGTGACAATCCAAACGAGGTAATTGTATGCACGTCCAACAGCTCATAGTCGGAATGATGGGGGTATGTACCTACATTGTTTCTTGCGAAAAAACAAAAAAAGCTGCAATCATTGATCCCGGTGGAGACGAAGCGCGTATTTTGTCATACTGCAGGGAAAACGAGCTCAATGTTCAGTACATCATCAATACACATGGGCACCCTGACCATGTCTGCGGCAATGGTCCCATTCAGAAGGATACCGGAGCAAGGATCATCATGCATGAAGCAGACATTCGCTACTTTGGCGACCCTCAGTTGAAACAATATTTTTCTGGTTTAGGCCTGCCTGAGTCTCCACCGGCAGATGTTGTCATACAGGATGGGGACACCATTACCATAGGCGAAGAGGTAATCGAAGTCATTCATACCCCCGGACACTCTCCTGGAGGTGTCTGCCTGTACACCCCGCCTCATCTTTTTACAGGAGACACCCTCTTTGTTGGTGCGATCGGACGCACAGATTTCCCTCAGTGTTCCATGAAAGAGTTGATCCAGTCCATCACCTCCCGTTTGCTGAGCCTGCCGACTGAAACAATTGTCTGGCCTGGCCATGGATATGGTGGTAGCCAGTCAACCATTGGCGAGGAAAAACGATCCAACCCGTATCTCCACCTCTGAAACCTGTTTCAAGAAAATTAGCAAAAGCCCTATGCGTGAACTTATTCTTGGTACTGCCGGACATGTCGATCACGGAAAAACCAGCCTTATCAAAGCACTTACCGGGATTGAGACAGACCGGCTCAAAGAGGAAAAAAAACGCGGCATAACCATTGAACTTGGCTTCGCGCATCTTGACCTCCCCTGCGGGCACCGGCTTGGCATTGTCGATGTCCCCGGTCATGAAAAATTTGTCCGTAACATGGTGGCTGGTGCCGCCGGGATGGATCTGGTCGCCTTTATCATTGCCGCTGATGAGGGTATCATGCCGCAGACCATAGAGCATTTTGATATCTGCCGCCTGCTCGGAATATCTAATGGTTTGATTATATTGACAAAAAAAGACGTGGTCGAGGCGGAGTGGCTGGAGATGGTGGAGGAGGAAATCCGCGACTTTTTCACCGACAGCTTTTTGGAACAAGCTCCGGTCATTGCGGTTTCCTCGGTAACCGGAGAGGGTATTGATCAGGTCATCAAACTACTTGATAATGCCGTGAAAGATCGAAGATTTCAAGAAGAATTCGGGCCTTTTCGCTTGTCTGTTGACCGCGTCTTTACCATGAAGGGTTTTGGTACGGTGGCAACAGGAACATCGATCTCAGGAAGAATAAAAAATGGAGATGAGGTTACCATATATCCAGGCCAAATCAATGCCCGTATACGCGGGATACAGGTGCATGGGAACCAGGTCGAAGTGGTTGAGGCCGGACATCGCACAGCCATTAACTTGCAGGGCGTTGAGAAAGAGCAGCTCAAACGTGGCGATGTGCTGGCTACACCAGAGAGCCTGATCAGCTCAACACTGCTCGATGCCTCACTGGTATACCTGGAATCAACAGGCAAAGAGCTGAAGAACCGGGTACAGGTACGGGTCCATCTTGGTACCAGAGAAATCAAAGGGAGGGTTCTGCTTATGGAAAAAGATCGCCTGCCTCCCGGGTCACAGGCTAACATACAGCTTTTACTGCAGGAACCTGTAGCGGTATGGCCTGGCGACAGATATGTCTTGCGAAGCTTTTCTCCGGTTCAGACCATTGGTGGCGGTAAGATTCTTAACGCCTTGCCAGCAAAACGAAAACGGAGACAGCAAAAAGATCGCGAGTATAATACGAACGTATTTTCCCTGCTTGAAAGCGGAACACCAGCAGAAAAAGTGCTGCTGCTTCTCAAGGAGAGTAAGCACTTCGGCATTACGGCAGATCAGCTCGCAGCACGAACGGGAGTATTTGGCAAGAAACTGCAGAAACTCATGCAGCAGCCAGTTTCTTCTGCTCAGGTGCTGGTCATTGATTCGGAGAATAAACGATTTCTCGCAGCAGAAGTATTTGATTCTATTAAAAAAAGTGCCATCAATTACCTGGCCGAATTTCACCGGAAAAATCCTCTTAAGCCGGGTATTCATAAAGATGAGCTGCGAACAAGACTCCGGCCCTTACTAGACGTCAAACTGTTTCAATTTACCTTAAACAGTCTGCTGAAAGCAAAAAAGATTGAGCAGGAAGGGGCAGTGATAAAGCTCGCCGGATATACGGTTGTGCTGCAAATGGACGAGCAAAAAATGGAGAAAAATATTGCCGTCGTCTACCAAAAGGCTGGCCTTACCCCGCCAAACTATAAGGATGTGCTGTCTCGTTTTTCAGACTTCAGCCAGGAGCAGCTGGCCGGAGTGTATAAACTGCTTCAGGGCAAGGGTGCACTGGTCAAAGTCAATGAAGCCTTGTATTTTGATGCCCAGGCCATAGAGAAGCTCAAACAAGAACTCATCGATTTTGTTCGAAAGGAAGGAGAAATCGACGCGCCCAGATTCAAGGAATTAACAGGACTCACCCGAAAATATTCCATACCTCTGCTTGAATACTTTGATAAAAGCAGAATCACGATCAGGGTTGGCGATAAGCGCATATTACGAAAAACGTAACCCGTATACTATTAGACAAGCAGGATACGACAGAGCAGCGTTGACAGGACACTAGACCCAGTTCAGGCATGTATATTTCTATGTTGCTGGTCCCCGGTTTGGTTTCATGAATATCCGTTTGCAGACCTGGCTTTTGTCTCATATTCAGATTTGTCTCAATGGCCGGGAATGGTTACGCCGCAGTCCTGAACATGAAAAGATAGACCTTACTGCACGCGGCAACTAGTTTCTGGATTTTGCTGAGTACGACAGGGCACAGCGATTGCTGGACAAACAAGAAAATACCCCCGGCAAAACCGCTATCAGCTGACACCCAAAGGGGTTCGAGTAACAACTCTGCTCAACGTGATACTGGATGCATCTACTGAAAATTTAATGAAAATCGCTGCCTGGATTTCTTGTTTTTTATGACAGGAATTGAGGAGTAAGCCGCTTACCTCCATTTACTGCTTAACGTACTGTGCAGCAAATGCAGTGGAGCTTCCAGCAACAGCTTACAATATATATAATCCGGAGAAAATACCATGAACTCACTCATGATCGCCCCGTCAATTCTGTCAGCTGATTTTTCCAGACTCGGCGAAGAGGTGCGGGCTGTTGACAAGGCGGGAGCAGATGTCATTCATGTGGATGTTATGGATGGTCACTTTGTTCCTAATATAACCATGGGGCCGCTGGTGGTGAAAGCCGTCCGAAAGGTTACCGGCCTGCCCATTGATGTACATCTGATGATCACTGACCCTGACCAGTATATTCAAGCCTTTGCCGAGGCAGGTGCAGACTGGATAACTGTTCATGTTGAAACATGCACGCACTTGCATCGGACAGTAACTGCCATCAGAGCCATGGGGAAAAAGGCGGGCGCAGTCCTTAACCCGGCAACATCTTTACGCTCCCTGGACTATGTTCTGGAAGAAGTTGACCTGGTCATGTTGATGAGTGTGAACCCGGGCTTTGGCGGTCAGTCCTTTATTGAATCCACCTTGAAGAAGGTTACAGCACTTCGTCAGAAATGTGACCTGGTCAATCCTGAGGCTGGAATTGAAGTGGACGGCGGGGTCAGCTTGGCAACAATCAGCCGTATAGCTGATGCTGGAGCAAATATCTTTGTTGCTGGCTCTGCCATATACGGTCAGCAGGATTACTCTGAAATTATTCGGCAGTTAAAAGCTGCTGCAGCCTGAAAAATAACCTGAAAGAGAATGGCAATGAACTTTACTGATTTTGACCAATTGCCGGCTGTTGCCTCACTGGCAGAGCTTGCCCGGAGTCCTTATGACTTGACCAGGCTTGAGGCCGAGGCATCAGAGCGCCTGAACAGGTATGTGGCTGCCGGCCCATACTTTGATTGCTTGTATGGCACCGAGAGGGTAGATGACAGCGTTCTGGATGCGTTGCAGAACCTGGCAGATCAGGCTGCGTTGACAGAAAAATTTGAGGCCATGAAGAGCGGGGAGGTTTTGAACAAAATAGAAGGCTATGACAGCGAGAACCGGCAGGTCCTGCATACGGCCGGCAGGGATGTCTTTTCTGAGGCACCGAAAGCAGCTGAAGCTGTAACACAAGCCAAAGCTGAACTGGAAAAACTGCAACAGTTTCTCAATGATTTGGAAACAGGTAAGGTTGTCAACGAACAGGGACTGGCCTACACCACCATGATCCAGGTGGGAATTGGCGGCTCGGATCTTGGCCCGCGAGCTCTTTATTCGGCGTTGCTGCCTTTTTGCCAGGAGGGCAGGAGTGCCCGTTTTATCGCCAATGTTGATCCAGATGATACCTCTGGTATTCTTGCCGGGGTAGACCTGTCACGTACATTGATTAATGTTGTCTCCAAAAGTGGAACAACTCTTGAAACGTTGACCAATGAACTCCTGGTGCGCAAGGCTCTTGAGGAGGCTGGCCTTGATCCCGCCCGGCATATCCTGTCGGTTACCGGTAAAGGGAGCCCTATGGATAACCCTGCAAAATATTTGGCCTCGTTTTATATGTATGACTATATTGGCGGCCGCTATTCAGTAACATCCATGGTTGGCGGGGTTACCCTGGCTTTTGCCCTCGGTTACCAGGGGTTTATGGATATTTTAAAAGGGGCCAACGCCATTGACAGGGCCGCCGAAGAAAAGGATATCAGAAAAAACATCCCGCTTTTGCTGGCCATGCTGGGAATCTGGAACCATAATTTTCTCGGATACCCCACCGTGGCTGTGCTCCCATACAGTCAGGCGTTGTCCCGGTTTCCGGCACATCTGCAGCAGTGCGACATGGAAAGTAACGGTAAATCCGTTACCCGGCAGGGAAACCCGGTTAGGTGGCAGACAGGGCCTGTTGTCTGGGGAGAGCCGGGCACCAATGGGCAGCATGCCTTTTATCAGCTCCTCCATCAGGGTACCGAGATTGTTCCTGCCGAATTTATCGGCTTTCGTCAGAGTCAATATGGCTTCGACATTGAAGTGAAGGGAACAACCTCGCAGCAGAAACTCGTTGCCAATATGCTGGCGCAGGCTCTGGCCCTGGCCACTGGAAAGGATGATGCGAACCCGGCAAGACGTTTTGCCGGCAACAGGCCAAGTGTAACCCTGCTTGCAGACAGGCTTACCCCGGAAACGATGGGAGCGCTGCTGGCTCTATATGAAAACAGAATCGCGTTTCAGGGTTTTTGCTGGAACATTAATTCGTTTGACCAGGAAGGAGTGCAGCTGGGCAAGGTGCTTGCCGGTAGATTGCTTGAGGCACTGGAAACAGGAAAAGTGGACAAGAGGATGGAAACAGTATTTCTCAGAACAGCAAAAATGATCTGACCCTGTAACTGCTCCCGGCTCATCCGTCTTCGGATGATCGCGATTGAACAAAGGGCTATAGCTGCCAGTCACGCTTACCCAAACCTGATTATCCTGAAAGCAGTTACAGGCGTGAAGCAAGTGAAACCAAGGTATTCATGTCCTGCGAGCCGCCTGACATTTTTGCTTGCCTGCTCTTTTTATGATGCCTCAGCAGGTTACACTGATTTTTGTTGACAAAGAGTGGCAGGCGGGATATCATCATCCTGATGAATGAGCATTCAATTTTTTTTGCTTCGCTTATTCTTGGTGTCAGCAGGTAGCTGCTGCATTTTTTTACCCGTTTTTTAATTTTTGAACTAATCTAGGAGGAACACTGATGGCAAAGCATGAAACGCCTCTACTGGACGAACTGGAAAAAGGTCCATGGCCAAGTTTCGTCACTGACCTCAAGCGCCAGGCTGAAACAAAGCCGGAGTGCTGGGACATACTTGGTCAGCTTGAGCTTTCTTACACAGACAGAATCACCCATTGGAAACACGGCGGCATAGTTGGTGTTTTTGGGTATGGCGGCGGTATTGTTGGTCGTTATTCCGACGTACCTGAGCGGTTTCCAGGGGTAGAACACTTCCATACCGTACGTATTGCTCAGCCTTCAGGCCTCTATTATACCACGGAAAACCTGCGTGCTCTGATGGATCTGTGGGAAAAATATGGTTCTGGCGTCACCAATATGCATGGCTCTACTGGCGACATGATTTTTCTTGGCACCCGCACCGAGAATCTTGAACCCCTGTTCTGGGATTTGACCCATGATCTTGGCCAGGATCTTGGCGGGTCCGGCTCCAATCTGCGTACCCCGGCCTGCTGCCTTGGCGGGTCTCGCTGCGAATGGTCCTGCTATGACACTCAGGAAACCTGTAACTTTCTCACCCAGCATTATCAAGACGAAATTCACCGTCCTGCATTTCCGTATAAATTCAAGTTTAAATTTTCTGGTTGTCCCAACGATTGTGTTGCAGCTATTGCTCGTTCTGACTTCTCCGTGATTGGCACCTGGAAGGACAATATCCGTATTGATCAGGCCGCTGTAAAGGCATACATGGATGGTGCGGATGGCTATCCTGCAAATGGCGGTGCTCATAAGGGCGGCGACTGGGGTCCTTTTGATATCCAGAAAGAGGTACTTGATCTGTGTCCGACTCAATGTATGAGCATGGATGGAGATGAACTGAAGATCAATGATGCAGAATGTACCCGCTGTATGCACTGCATTAACGTCATGCCCCGCGCCCTCCGTCCTGGCGTGGAAACAGGCGCAAGTATCCTGATTGGGGCAAAGGCTCCTATCCTTGATGGCGCGCAGCTCTCCACCCTTGTCATACCATTTATCAAGGTGAGTGCTGAAAACGAATTTGAAAACGTTATCGACGTCATCGAGAAGGTCTGGGACTGGTGGATGGAAGTCGGTAAAAACCGTGAGCGTGTAGGTGAGACCATGCAGCGTGTCGGCCTGCCTACTTTTCTGAGCGTTATGGAAGTAGAGGCTATTCCACAGCATATAAAAGAACCACGCTCCAACCCATATGTATTCTGGAAGGAAGAGGAAGTCCCTGGTGGATGGGATCGTGATATTAAAGAGTTCAGGAAGCGCCACGCTGCCTAACCTCTTTATAACTGCATAAAACACATACATTTATAAGAGTTTATTTATAAGGAGAAATATTATGGGGTACGATCCGAATAATCCTATGGAAGGTCGAATTACAGACCTGGGGCCTAAATATTATGGAGACATGCTCCCGCCTGTTATTAAGAATAACAGGGGGAAATGGCTGTATCATGAAATCCTTGAACCAGGTGTGCTGGTTCATGTCGCCGAGAACGGCGACAAGGTTTTCACCGTTCGCTGCGGCTCCCCCCGTCTGGCAACGGTAAGCTATGTCCGTGATGTT
This sequence comes from Desulfobulbus propionicus, assembly GCA_002747135.1. Lineage (GTDB taxonomy): Bacteria > Desulfobacterota > Desulfobulbia > Desulfobulbales > Desulfobulbaceae > Desulfogranum > Desulfogranum propionicus_A. The sequence continues at coordinate 23,160 of PDTE01000005.1, forward strand.
TGTGATATCGCTGACAAGCATTGTGATGGTTTCCTCCGTTACACCACCAGAAATAACATCGAGTTCATGGTTGACTCAGAAGATAAGGTGGAAGCCCTGAAAGAAACAATCAGGAGCTATGGCAACCAGTTCCCTATTGGCGGTACCGGTGCCTGTGTAACCAATATCGTACATACCCAGGGCTGGGTTCACTGCCATACTCCGGCAACTGACGCTTCCGGTCCTGTCAAGGCTGTCATGGATGATTTGTTTGAATACTTTGGTTCCATGAAATTACCAGCCCAGGTTCGAATCGCGCTGGCATGTTGCCTGAATATGTGCGGTGCTGTACATGCTTCTGATATCGCTATTCTGGGTATTCACAGAACGCCTCCTATGATCGACCATGAGCGTATTACAGGTGTTTGTGAGATCCCATTGGCAATCGCCTCCTGTCCGCTTGGAGCTATCAAGCCCGCAAAAGCGACGGTGAACGGTGAAGATATCAAAACCGTTAAGGTAAATAACGAACGTTGTATGTTCTGTGGTAACTGTTATACCATGTGTCCTGCTATGCCTCTTGCCGACCCTGAAGGTGACGGTATTGCAATTCTGGTTGGCGGTAAGGTCTCCAATGCCAAGTCAGCGCCTAAGTTTTCTAAGCTGATTGTTCCTTTCCTGCCGAATACGACGCCTCGCTGGCCAGAAACAGTTAAGGTTATCCGTGATATAGTAGAAGCCTATGCCAAGGATGCGAAGAAATATGAAAGAGTTGGCGAGTGGGCAGAGCGTATAGGCTGGGAGCAGTTCTTTGAGAAAACAGGTATCCCCTTTACAGATAAATCCATTGATGATTATCGACTGGCCTATGATACCTGGAGAACAACCACTCAGTTTAAGTTCACCAGCCATACAGCAGCATACACTGAATAATACGTTATGGGTGAGTAGCTGCTTCCCTGCTTCCCTGCTCACCATCTTCGGATGATCACGATTGGCGGTCGCATGGAGAGACTGTAACTGCTAATCGTACTTGCCAAATTTGGACGAGTTGAAAAGCAGTTACAGACGTAAAACAAGTGAAACCAGGGTTAAATATGCCCTGTGAGTAGTTACATTTGTGACTGGCCCTCCATAAGGAGGGCCAATTATTATTTTTTTACATATTAAGGAGTCTGTCATGGCACTGAGTTTAGAAGAACTGGAAGCAAAAATAATTGAAAAAGCAACAAAATCACCTAAGCCACAACTGTATATCAAGGACTTTTACGGTTGTGATCCTGATGCAAAGCCTCGTGAGATTAAAAAAGTTGCTAACGCTCTGGTAACAAAGGGCGAATTGATGTTCTGGTCTTCTGGGTCAACAACCATGTATGCCCGTCCTGATCGCATCAAGAACGAAGAAGGTGAAGAAGGTGTTAATTAATAAGCATTAATATCTTTATTTATTGTAAAAAAGAAGCGGAGCCGTAAGGCTCTGCTTTTTTTTTGCTTTGTCCTGATCCTGATATCTCATGAACATTTTTCTCCTGCATCTTCTTGTTTTTTGCTTATTTTTTGTCAAGCCAGGTGAGCTGTTCATGAGATATCAGGGCATGTAGTTCCCTGGTTTTGCTTGCCCGCTCTTTTCTTGTTATGAATATAATCAAATATTTACAGGAAGACTCCACAAACATGCTCGTGAAACGCCGACTTGAAGCTGGGCAGAGGGAGGAAGCTGTTATCGTTGCCCAAAAGCAGTCCGCCGGCAAGGGGCAATATGATCGCTCCTTCAGTTCTCCTGAGGGAGGGCTGTATTTTTCACTGCTGCTCCGTTCCGAGCTTGAAAGGCAATTTCTTCCACTGATTACCCTGGTCACAGGAGTGGCCTGTGCTGAATATCTCAAACATAGCTGCAGGGTATCTCCTCAGTTGAAATGGCCTAATGATATTATGGTCAATGGCAGAAAACTCGGTGGTATACTTTGTGAGTCAATTATTTATCCAGACAATAAGGTCTATGTTATCATCGGGGTTGGCTTGAACGTTAACAACTCCCGCGAGGATTTTCCCGCCAATTTACAGAAAATACTGACCACAGTATTTGATGAAACAAAACAATGCCGTTGTCTTGAGGGCATGGTGGAAAACCTTGCCAGTGACATTAAAAATACAGTCTTGAAATTGACAGACGATCGGCAGGTTCTTCTCGAAAAATGGCAGGCACATGATTATCTTTACGGTCGTGATGTGCTATATATAAAAGATATGCGCCGGATAACAGGTGTTGGCAAAGGGATTGCGCCTGATGGAGGTTATCAGATTACAAGCCGTTATGGAAAAAGACATCACATTATTGCCGGGCAGGTCAGGGCACTGTAACCGTACAATAAGGGCCTGTCTTCAAGCGATCAAATGAGTGAAGCCAGGGTGATCAATCACGGGGTCTGTGCTTTAAGTGTTATACCCCATAAACAGCTATAAAGATGTAAGGGAAAAAATGCAGCTGGATGATAATTTGAGTATAGTTGATCATGCCAAGGAGGTGTTGACAACTGAAGCGCAGGGGATACTGGCTGTCAGAAATTCACTGGGTCAGGAATTTGAAAAGGCGATCAGTTTGTTACTTCATTGTCCCAGCAGGCTTGTGGTAACAGGTATTGGTAAATCTGGTCTTGTCGGCCAGAAGATCGCGGCAACTCTTAATTCCACCGGCACGCCCTCCTTTTTCCTCCATCCAGTTGAAGCAATGCATGGAGACCTGGGGATGGTCTCGCCGTCCGATGTTGTTCTTGCCCTTTCTTATTCAGGGGAAACCAAAGAGTTGAACAACCTGATGATGAGTCTGGAGGATCGATGTGCACATATTATTGCAATGACCGGTGCTCCTTCCTCAACTCTTGCCAGTTTTGCCGCTGTAACCCTTGATATCTGTATTCCCCGGGAAGCCTGTCCCCTTGGGCTGGCTCCAACCACAAGCACCACTGCCACTCTAGCCATGGGAGACGCGATTGCAGTTGCATTGCTCAGGAAGAAACAGTTTCGGCAGGAAGATTTTCGCAAGAATCATCCAGGTGGCAGTTTGGGTGAGCGACTCAAGATAGCTGTAAGTGAAGTCATGCTCACTGGAGATAAGGTCCCGGTTGTTGGTGAGGAGGTAACGCTTACCGAGGCTGCAATCGAGTTGAATGAAAAAAATATTGGTGCTGTGATTGTCCTGAATAAAGAAGGCGTATTGGGCGGTATTGTAACCGATGGTGATATTCGCAGACTTTTTACGACCAGACAGGCAACTGGCCAGGAAATGGTGAAAACTGTCATGACCAGCGACCCCATCACCATCGCCGAAACTTCCATGGCTGCTGACGCCTTGAGCCTTATGCAGGAACGTGAGATAACTGTACTGGCGGTAGTAAATGAGAAGGGCCGCCTGAGTGGTATACTTCACCTTCATGATTTATTAGGCAAGGGTGAGTTCAGGTTCTTGATCTGAACTGCTACATCTGAAGATTTTCTGTACCTGCTCCCGGTTCACTCATCTTCCGGCTATAGTTCCGGTCACATGATTTGATACTTTTTTGAGGCACCTAACATAATATTTACAATAAGTTATGGCTATTTCCCGGTATCAAGTCATATGGCCGGAACTATAGTACGAGGCTGTCTCCTGCTCGCTGGTTACCTCAATCTGTGTAAACAGACCATTTTCCTGTGCTTGAATTGTGCTGATAGGTTAGTTCAAGCCGGGAAGAAGAACCTCGCCCTTTTTCAATACAGGTCATTGTAAATATCGTCCATTGTCCTTCCTCCTTCAGCAGGGTTACCTTCGGAGCCAGTAGTTTGGAGGTGGAAAACGTTGGATAATGTTTACGAAAGAGTTCCTGGTAATGCTCTTTCAGCCAGTCTGTTTTGGCATCCAGCGCCAGCTGCTTTTTTTGGTCTGCGAGCCTTTCTTGAATCTTTTTTGTAATACCAACTACATCCTTGTCTTTCGAAAACGGGCTGCTATCAATAGCCAGTAAGATTTCCCCGGAAAGATCAATGGCCTGGGTCAGGTTGTTCTTTTCCTCTTCCTGAAATACTTTTTTCTGTATCTGGGCTATCTTGACCATCAGAACAGTTTTTTTGATTCTGCGGATTGATTCAGCCTGTGTTTCGCCGAAGCTGGTGGATTCTTTTTTTAGAAGTGCAAGGGCATTGTTATATTCCTGAATGGCCTTATCCCATTCTCTGTCATTATAGGCTGCTTTGGCTGTCGAAAGCATATGGTAGAGCTGGGCGTTGGCCAGTAACTGGCTCAGCCCTCTTTTCCCAACGGATGAAACAGCATCAGGAGCCTCTTCAATAAGCTGCTGTGCCTTTTCCAGGCTCTCTATCGTTTCCTGCCACTGTTCCTCGGCAAAATATTTTTTGGCGGCATTAAGCTCTTTGTTAAAAACTGAAAAAACGCGTTTGTCGTTTATTTTCTTCTTTAACTGAGTCTCGGGAAGAGAGTTGGCCAGAGCAAGTGCCTTTTGATAGGCTGCTTCAACTTTCTGCCAGTTTTTGTCTTCTTCTGCCTGGTTGGCTGCTTGAAGAACCTGTTCAAGTTTAATCTTTTTTTCTGCTTCCTGTATCTTGGCCGCCGCATCAGGCAGTTCATTCTTTTGTGCCAGAGAAGCAGCCTGGATGTAAAGAGCTAATGCGCCTGCATAATTGCTTTGGTCAGTCATCTGCTCAGCCTGCTCGACAAGGGTATCCAGCTCCTTCATGGCAGCGGCTTTTTGGGCAGTAACATATTTTCCTTGGTAGAGCTCCATCCCTTTTTGCTCCATCTGTATGTCCGGGGAATTTTCCAGGGCATCTATTTCCTTTTCCAGCTCTGATTTTCGAAAACTGAGGACGGTGAGTCCCTGAATATATCCCGCCGCTTCTTTCAATGCCCGCTTCGCTTCCTGAACATCTTTTTTTTCGAGCATTATCTTGCTGAGTTGCAGGCTTGTCCGGGCCCGGCTGAGAGCATTCTGATCTTTCAGGTATACACTGATTCCACCAATTACTATTACTCCGGCTACAAGCATGATACCCAGCATCTTGACGGGCAGTCCAGGTATTGTTATCCGGAATGTAGCTGCTGATTTCTGACCTGTCCTGTTTGTCTGGCCCTTTTTGGTCTTGCTGGTCTTGCCGTTTCCTATGGAAGAGGCGGGTGCAGCTCCACCTTTTTCCACTTCTGTTTCACTGAACTCGACGAGAGATTGAGCTTGTTTAATTCTCTCTTTCAATCTGTTTACACCAGGGATGTCATGTGCTATGGCCATGAGATCATTGACGGCTTCAAGGGCTTGACGTGGTTTTCCCTCCTCTTCAAGCTGTTCTGCCAGAACAGACAATTGTTCGCACCTGGCCAAGCCGTCATTGACTGTATTTTCAAGTGCAAGTACTTCATTGTTTTTTGCCTCGTCAGGAAACTCTGCAAGGTGATGGCTGGCTGTGTTCAGCTGCTTTTGCCTGACAAGATTACGGATACGTTTAATTTCCTCTTCAAACGATGGAGCAGCGGGCGGTGGCTGCATGTGGAAAGAGTTATCCTGTTTATCTGAGTCCAGTTCCAGTACAGAAAAGGTCTCTGTAACGAGGGTGTCAACATCTGCCGAGGGGATATCCTGGGCAGAGGTACCATCGACAGAACCGAGGGAATCAAGAGGAAGTTCATCCTTATGTCGCTGAAACCAGTCTGCTGCTTCCTGGTTAAAGGGGTCTTCCAGGGAAAAAATGCTGCCACATATCATCTCCCCAATATATACGATGAGATCAGGCAGTGACGGGTTCTGCTGCCATTTCTCTGCAATTCTGACTGCAGCCGGATCAACATCAGGGTGAAAAATATTGGTCAACGGTGTTACTGTCGGGGCAAAGTGCGGATAACCAAAGGGCAGGCTGATATGTACCTTGTGTGACTGTGGTGTTATAATGGTCCCGTTTGCTTCCTTGGCATACCCTTTAACAGCATACTCTATCTCGTAACTGTCAGGCGGTTGTCCTTCGACTTTGAGAAGACTGATTTTTGGATAGAGCTCAAGAGTCTCTTTAACCTGTTGATATTCATTAGAAAATTGTTGAGATCCTGTGGCCATGGAATATCTCGCTGCTGCAGACAAGACGCTGCTCTTAGTCCGGATTTCTCATGAACATTTTGTCTTATTTGAGAAGAAATACATAAAAAACAAATGGATGTGATGTCAGAGAGCAGGCTCAAATTTTGCCAAAATGTTCAAGAGAAATCCGGGTTAGTATTTTCGAGTGTTTACCAAATTATGCAATAGACGGTACTGTTATATTATATTATTTCCAGATACGAGACAAGACGTAACCTGTCACAAGAGCTGTATATCCCCGTTATTCTCAAATTATGACGTATAACTGGCATGGGTAAGCAGATTTGTTCAGGCGCGATTGACCGCATAGAGGGGCTATAGCAGCCAATCGCGCTTGCCCAAATCTGGGCAACCTGAAAGCAGGTACAGGCTTAAAAGCAAGTGAAACCAGGGCTATACATGCCCTGTGAGGAGTTACGAGAAATTACGGTCTTTCCCTCGAAGATTTCTTTTCGGAAAAATGCAGGGCGTGTACAATACAAAGTGGAATAATTATACGCTTATCGGTATCATACATGTATGTCTAATTTTTCTGCACATTTTATAATTATTGAAGAGCGCAATTGTCCCCTTTACTCCGTTGGTGAAGGTTTTTCCTTAACCGATAAGACCGTCGAGCTTGCGCCTGGCCGTTCTTCCTGTCTTATTTTATTGCGTGAGTTGACAGGAGTGCTTGTAAAGCTGATCCCTTCAGCTGCAACAGGGTTTTCAGCATATCGTGATACTGTGTTTACCTGCGGAGGGTGTACGGGTCTGGTCAAGTTCAAGCTGACCAGCAGTGCGAAGCAGATCACTTCTGATACAAGCAAACAATCTCAGGCAATAGAGGTAGACAATGCTGATGCAATAATGAGCGGGATTATTGAACATATAATGCCTGCTGAACTGCTTCAGTTTTTCCATATGCACCAAAAGACAGGCCGCCTTATTTTTGAGTTTTCTGAAGAGAAGGCGCGAGTTGCCTTTTGCGACGGTTCTCTTCTGGCTGCACGATACGGGGAACTTGATCTTCACGATGCTGTGTATGCGATCCTTGCCGAAAAACGGGGGCGGTTCTGCTTTGTGCCCGGTCTTCCTGAATCCGTAAAGGGAGCAAAGGAAATGGGTGATTTTATGATGATTCTGATGGAGGGATTACGACGGATTGATGAGGAAGAGTGACGCTGCTAGTTACCTTGAAGGCCTGGTAAAAGGAGGAAGTTGGAGAATTTCCATAAAGCTGCTGACATGATATTTTGCCTCAAGAGCGGGGCTTTTATAGGCGATCATATCCACCCCGACAGCCTGACAGTGTTTTTGGTCTACCTCTGAATCACCGATATAGAGAGCTTCTTTTCGGCTCACTTTAAAGGTATCCAGGATCTTGAACAGCGCATCCGGTGCCGGTTTAGATTTTTTTACGTCGTTGGCAGTTACCACCATGTCAAACCAGGGAGTGAGTTCATAGGTGTCCATGATAATGTCAATTGTCGTACGATTTGTGGAAATTGCCGTATGGTATTTCGATTTGATCAGACGGAGAAATTCATGGAGGTCTGGTTCAACTCGTATGTATTGCAGGAACCGGCTATAATCAATTTCCTGGCGGAACCGGACAACTTCTTCCATATCAACGTGAGTGTGTTTTCGAAAAATATAACGGGTAGAATCGCTGGCCTTTAACATGTGGACCATATTCAGTTCCTCTTCCGTCATAAGGGGGCAGGAAAACGACTCAAGCAGAAAATTGTAATAGTTCCTGTTGGCTTCCCTGGAATCGATCATGACGCCGTCACAATCAAAAATTATTATTTTCAGGTAACTACTCACTGGATATCTCCCCCTATGGTTTTACTTGCTTCAACTCCGTAACTGCTTTCAGACTGCCCAGATTCGGGTAAGCACGACTGGCAGCTGCAGCCCCTCTGTGCGGCCAATCGTCATCGCCCAAAAATGAGCGGGTCTGGGGTAACCAATCACGGGGTCTGTACTTTAAGCGTTATTCTCTGTTTCTGAGGTGTAACTGGTCACGGGTGCAGCAGAATTGGACAAGCATCATTTCCCGCAGGTAAGCGAACGAAGTGAGACTCCGTGTACAAGAGTATGCGGGAAACGGTGATCGGGCAAAGATGAAGTGCCCGTGATCAGTTACGGTCTGGGAGCAGGCACCTTCTCAGCACGTTATGTGTTGCTGCCAGTGATGCTCGCAAGCCCGCCAAATATTTCATTATTGAGCTGGGTAAAGAAAGTTTCCATAAACAGATGTTTGTGTCTTGCAATTTTCCGGCCGACCGGAGTGAGCATACTGTCCTTGACCTTGCACATCTTGACCTGGTATTCCCGATACGCGCTGTCTTCAATTGAATAGGCCTTGGTTGCAGCAGGATCAATTTCCGGGTTATGCAGGCGGGCTCCAACCTGCCCGGCAAAGAGAAAGGCCCGGCCAATACCGACAGCACCAATGGAATCAAGTTTATCGGCATCAAAAAGTATTTTTGCTTCCATTGATTCGGGCTTTTCTTTGCCTCGGAAGCGGTGACTGCGGATGCAATGGCAGATCGCTTTAATAGTCTGTTCCGGGTATTCCAGTTCCCGGAGTAAAGGTGCTGCCAGTTTTGCACCATGGATGGCATGGCAAATTTTTCCCTTGCTCTCACTTTCAGCTTTTCGTCCTATGTCGTGCAGAAGAGCGGCACTTCCAAGCACCTGTAGATCAGCCTGCATCTCCCTGCCTATGGCAAGGGCGGTGTGAAACACTCTCAAGCTGTGCTCAAAATCATGCGGCCCACCTTCTGCCTGACCGTATTGTCGGCTGACAGCAAGTAATGCCTCAAGGTATGGTGCAAGCTCTGGAGGGGTTTCCATGAAAAAATCGGTAATGGAGCCAATAAACCCGTGATCAGTTCTGAAAAAATTCCTGTATAAGCCAGGTTATGCCAAGTTGGAGCAGGTGCTCGTCGTCACCAGCAATGCCTTGCATTTCAAGGGGATTGAAAGGACGATGCAGGGTGATTCTGCCGTCAGCTATCTCCTGGCGGAATGTATCCAGATTGTAGAGGGCAAGCATATACTGGTCAAGCTGCTCTCGGGACGGCTTGAATCCTCTTTGAATACGTTCATGCTGTAGAAGCGGCAGAAGCGCATCATTGGCCCGGTTATAAGCCGTCATTTCCTGATTGGTGAAATATCCGGCAATGTCCTGTTCATTGTTTTCAGCAAAGCCCTTGCAATGCGCTTCAGTAAGGAGAATAAACTGCTCCAGTATTTTTCCGTCTGGCTGGCGCGTTGTTCCCCGTCCTACAGGATAGGCCCTGCAGCTTCCAGGGCGATCGCTGTAGACACTGCAGCCGTCTTCCCTGACAAAAACACAGCTTGCCCTGCCATCATCAACCATGGTGAGGTAGCAAAGCGGGAAAGGCTGACGTTCATCCCACTCAACGATGACGTATTGCTCCAAAAAATGGCCTGAATGCATTTTCAGCCTGTTTTTCAGACGAAGGGTGTCATAAGGGGTTAAGGCCAGGTCAAGCTCCCTGCAACAATCAGTAAAGCAGGTAACGCCGGGATAACACTGAAACTGAAAAGGCTCTGCAGGGTGTAGCGGACGGCAGGTATGGGGCATGGAGTCAGTCAATTTCAGCTACCTGGTTTTAAGGGAAAGCAATGGACTGGCGATGAAGATCGAAGAATAGGTTCCGACCAGGATCCCGATGAGCAAAGCCAGTGAAAAATCATGGATGGATGATCCACCGAGTACCAGCAATGAACAGAGAACCAGAGCAGTGGTGAGTGACGTCACGACAGAACGTCCCAGCACCTGGTTGATACTGGTATTGATGACCTTGAAAAGGTCAGGTTTTTCTTCTTTTCCAAGGTTTTCACGAATTCGGTCAAAGACAACAACCGAGTCATTGAGAGAGTAACCGGCAAGGGTAAGCAGGGCCGTGACAATCAGCAGGGTGATTTCCATCTGCATAAGCCAGCAGATTCCCAGTACCACCAGAACATCATGAAATGTAGCTGCTGCCGCTGCCAGACCAAAACTGAAATCAAAACGAATGGCAAGATAGCACAGCACGCCAAATAATGAGATAGCAATGGCCTGGATAGCCTTGTTTCGAAGCACCTCGGAAATGGATGAGCCAATTTCCGACTGGCTTTCCAGATAAAAGCCCTTATCCTGTTGCTGCGTGCTGAGGATGGCGGAAATCTGCTCCCCATAATTGCCAACGGTTTCCTCAGATTTTTTCATTTTTATAATCAGGCGATGCTCACCGGTAACTTCCTGGAGATCTATATCGGGAAAGCCTCCTTCCCTGAGGACGGAGCGCACCTCGTCAAGAGTGAAGGCTTGTTCGGCCTTGTACTGAAGCAGTGAACCTCCGGAAAAATCCACGCCAAGATTTGCCTGCCCCCGCAGGATCTGGACAAAGGCGATCATACCAGTAAGTACAAGTATCGCAGAAATGGTAAAGGCATATTTTCGGGCCTTCATAAAGTCAAAGATTGGATTTTTTATGAGCTGCATGAAATTCAACTTTTTCAGCAGACGAGTTGAATAGAGCGTTTCATAGACGAGCCTGCTGCAAAAGAGAACAGCAAAGAGATTAAAAATAATACCAAGAGACAGGGTGACGGCAAAACCTTTGATTGGGCCGGTACCAAAAAGAAAGAGCGCCAGCGCGGTGATCAGGGTGGTGACCTGAGAGTCAACAATGCTCCAGAACGCCTTGTTGTAGCCCGTGTCCACGCCCGTCTTGATGGACTTGCCCAGCCTGAATTCCTCCCGCATTCGTTCAAACACCAGAACATTGGCATCCACCGCCATGCCGATGGAAAGGATAATACCGGCAATACCTGGCAGGGTAAGAGTGGCGCTGAGCATGGCGAGCCCGACAAAGAGAAAGAGAATGTTTAAGGCAAGGGAAATGTCGGCAATAATCCCTGAAAGGCGATAGTAGATGATCATGAAACCCAGAACCAGTAACGCCCCGAAGAGACCAGAGAGCAGGCCCTTGTTTATGGAGTCCTGGCCAAGGCTGGCGCCAACAGTGAGGTTCTGGATGATTTCAACCGGGGCCGGTAAGGCTCCGACCCTGAGAATGATGGCCAGGTCTGTCGCCTCTTCATGGGTAAAACTGCCAGAAATCTGCGCACTTCCTCCCAGAATACGTTCTCGTATGACCGGTGCTGAGCGGACAACATTATCCAGGACAATCGCAAGCCTTCTGTGTACGTTTTTTTCAGTGATATCAGCAAAAACCTTGCCGCCGTGGCTGGTTAGGTCCAGGCTGACATAGGGTTCGTTAAAATTGCCGCCTATGCGTACTTGTGCGTTTTTGACCATTTCTCCGGTCATAAGCACCTGATCTTCCAGCAGGATCGGGCGTTGTATTTCCGCCTTGGTCTGTGGGTCGAATTCTTTTTCAAAATAGATTTGCGTATCTTGAGGCAGTCGGCCGCGCAAGGCGAGGTTAAGCTTGTCCATGTCGCCGCCAGGCTGCCATTGACCTGCGTCCTCTGCGTCCCGGATCAGTTTGCCGAGGTCGATTCCCGGCTCATCTGAAACCAGTTTGAATTCAAGCTGGGCGGTTTTTCCGATCAGCCCTTTCGCCCGGTCAGGGTCCTTCACCCCTGGAAGCTGGATGACGATTTCGTTGTCTCCCTGGCGGACGATTACCGGCTCGGCCACGCCAAACTGGTCTATCCTGTTGCGGATAATTTCAAGAGACTGGTTCACCGCATTTTTGCGAATGTACTCAATTTCTTCTGGTTTCAGTTTCAAGGTGATGCGAGGGAAACTCCCCTGTTCGGCTTCGACCTGGATATCAAGATTGGGGAAATCATTGGTAACAATGTTTTTAACCTCATCAACAGCACCAGTGTTGGGCAGGGTATACACAACCATATCCGGACTGGAGGTCTTCATGCGAACGGCAGATATCTTTTTTTCAGTAAGGCCGTTTTTAAAATCAGAACCCGCAAGATCAAGTGAATTTTCAATGGCCTTTTCCAGGTCGACCCTTAGGACCAGGTGCATACCGCCCTGTAAATCCAGACCAAGCTTGAGTCCTTCAGGAGCCAGATATTTTTTCCACCATTGTGGAGCTTTTGGGTAGAATGAGGGGACCAGAGTCATCAGGGAAAACAGGATGAGGGTGAGAACCAGCCCGATTTTGAGTTTAAGGGAAGTATTCATAATGAGTGCAGGCCTTTATTGTGAAAATTTTGAATGTATAAAACCTAAAATTATACGCTGATACAGCGTTACATGCAATGACCATTTGCATGTTTTTTGCTTTCCAGCCCAGATTTTTCGTTTATATGCAAGCCTCTCACTGGAAATGACACCATCTCTTGCCGAAGTGACGAGCTTTTATGGTTCGTTTGTGGCTGGCGCACCTGATCCGGACATGCTGGCTGGCCTGGATTTCGTAACCAATCACGGGGTCTGTACTTTAAGTGTTATTCTCTGTTTCCGAGGTGTAACTGATCACAGGTACTTCATCCTTGCACGATTACACTTTTCCGCATACTCTAGTGTCCTGTCAACGATGAAATGTCAGGATATTGCGCCGGATTTTTCTTGTCCTTATGCAGCCTTGTCCTGTGTTGCATAGTAGTGCTATGTGACACAGGGCAAGGCTGCATAAGGGCTGAAAAAGACAAGCAGGATACGACAGAGCAGCGGATTTGAAAAGAAACATATAAAAACAGATGGATGTGATATCCGTAAGCTGTCTCAAATTTCGCCAAAATGTTCATGTGAAATCCGGGGTAACCGGTTTGAGATCGTGCCTGCCCAACTCTGGGCGGCTTGAAGCAACTGGAACCAGAGTGATACATGCCTGTGAATTGTTATATTCAAAGATACCCGTAACTGCTCTCAGGTCACCTGTCTTCGGGCGATCATGACCTGTCGCATAGAGGGACTATAGCTGCCAATCGCGCTTACCCGAATCTGGGCAGCCTGAAAGCAGTTACAGGCGTAAAGCTAGTAAAATAAAGAGGTTGCATGTCTTGTGAGTAGTTACGGGTACCCTAAATTTAAAAAATGAGGCATTACATGACAAAAAATAGTCTTCCAGCATTTATCAGGGCTCTGCAGGAGCCAATGAAATATCCTCATCCGGTTAAAGATGTCAGTCTGGTGCAGACCCATATTTCCTATGTGCTCTTAGCCGGGGATTTTGTCTATAAGTTTAAAAAGCCGGTGGATTTTGGTTTTCTTGATTTCTCAGAGCTGGAAAAACGAAAGAGTTGCTGCCAGCGGGAACTCGTCTTGAACAGGAGACTCTGTCCAGACATCTATCTTGATCTTGTTCAGGTAACTGAGCTTGACGGGCAATTTGCTTTAAACGGAGAAGGAGCTGTGATTGAGTATGGTGTGCGCATGGCCAGAATGCCGGAAGAGAGAATGATGGGAAAGGTAATTCGTGCAGGCCAGCTTACTCTGGATCAGCTTGACCGCCTTGTTGACGTGCTGATTCCTTTTTATCAAAAAGCTCAAGGAGGAAAGGAAATAGACAGCTTTGGCAGGGCTGAGGCTGTGTCTGTAAACGTGCTGGAAAATTTTGAGCAGACAGAGAGTTTTGTCGGTCAGGAGGAATTACCCAGGGAAAGATATGAGACAATAGTCAGCTATGCGCAAAAAATGTTGTCTGATAAAGAGCTTTTTGACCGACGGGTCAACGAAGGCAGAATACGCGACTGTCATGGTGACCTGTACTCAGCCAATATATGTCTTGCAGACAAGGTGTACATTTACGACTGTATTGAGTTTAATGATCGATTCCGCTACAGCGATATAGCCAGTGATGTCGCTTTTCTGGCTATGGATCTTGATTTCCATGGGCTTGAGCCTTTTTCTCGCAGGTTTATTGAACGCTTCTGTGACGCTTCAGAAGATCCAGGACTACTGGATGTACTTGACTTCTATAAGTGTTACCGAGCCTATGTTCGTGGTAAAATCGGGCTTTTTACAGCAGGTGATCCTGCCGTGGCAGAAGAGGTGCGCAAGGCATGCCTGACCGATTCTGCCAGGTACTTCCAGCTGGCAGAACAATACGCTGTCTTCAGATAATGCAGGTAAAAAGCGATGCAGAAAACCGATCTATCATTACCTGGCCTGCTTGTTTTTTTTGGGCTGACAGCTTCCGGAAAATCGACCTTGGCACAGGCCTGTGCCAAGGTCCATGAACTGCCATATTACAACACAGACAGAGTACGAAAAGAGCTGGCTGGCCTGTCCCCATCTACCCGTCGCCCTGACGGGATTAATCAGGGGATTTATACTGCTGAGCTGACCCGAAAGACTTACCGGACTATGCTTGGGGGTGCCATGGCTGATATTCATAACGGACATTCATGTGTTGTGCTTGACGGATCATACAGTTCGGGTGAGCAGCGAGAAGAGGTAGTTGCCCTGGCATCTTCTCTGTCGATACAACCTGTTTTTGTTTTTTGCGTTTGTTCCGAAGAGGAGGTAAGGCGCAGGTTGCAGTTAAGGGCAAAGGATACGGAGGCTGTGTCTGATGGACGCTGGGAGATTTATCTGCATCAGCTTAAGTCTTTTGACATACCAAAAAGCATTGCCGGTGCCAGGCTGATTCAAGTGAACACAGAGCAGGAGATCGAAAGTCTGCTGACTACCCTGGAGAATCTTTTGAATAATACGGCCTGACCAGCATGGCTGGAATAGGTTTGCCAGCTACCAGCGAACCATGAAAGCTCGTCACTTCGGCAAGGGGTGGGTATCACTTCCACCGAGAGACTTTCGGATAAAAGTCACCACTTTTCGGGCGACCTGAAAGCAGGGGAAACCAAGGTGGTACATGCCCTATGAGTAGTTAAACCTTCCCCAAAGGTAGAAAGTTTTTGAAAATTGCCATGGTATGATTTAAATGAGTGGCCAGAATACTAAAAGGTGATATCTTGGCTGACCTTAACCCTACAGTAGGACATGAACGGCTGGGTTACGGCCTGTCCTTATATTAAGCCACGAAGGTAACTACTCACTGGGTGTGTAACTCTCTGATTTTACATACCTCAAATTTGTAACTGCTCTCAGGTTGCCCATATTTGGACAAGCACGATTGGCAGCTATAGCCCCTCTATGCGGCGGGTCGTGATCGTTCAAAGAGGGGTGACCTGTAGTTACCCACGAAGTATTTAATAAAAATTCTGGTACTGTTATTGCCGTCGCCATCACAAGCCAGCCACAGCGTGCTGGTTTTCCACTGACGCTTGGGCTTGAAGAAACAAAACTTCCCAAAAAATCCTGGGTAAAAATAAGTCAAATCCGAACACTATCTGTAAAACGTTTGCGGAAAAAGCTTGGCAACGTTTTTAACGTGACGGAAGCCAGAACAGAGGAATGGTAAAGGCGAGATTCCCGAGGGGCTGCCGGGGTCCGAGAGTGTGGCATGCAATGAGAGAAGTATCATGAACCTGGGAGGCCCTTTTACCTCCTTTTGTAAAGGTAAGATGTATCAACCACAAGAAGAGCATCTGAAGGGTAAAAGGGAGTCAGATCATTCCATAGTACTCTGAGACGGTAGGGCCGATCACATGGGGAAGGGAATGACGGTATTATGTA
>PDTE01000058.1 GCA_002747135.1 Desulfobulbus propionicus
TGCTGTGGCCAATACCATTGCTTTCGCAATGAATAAGAGTTTCCAACGCAGTGATTTAAACATGTTGTTGTTACCTCATACTGTTCACGACACCGATGTGGCATGGCATCGTTTAAATTTTAAATATACCCACCAGCTTTTTCAAGCTGTCAGCCATTGTTTTAAGGGCTTCTGACTGTTGTTCTATGGCCTTGCTGCGATTAAAAATCTCGCTGGATGCCATATTAACGCCGCCGATCTCATCGTTGATGGATGAGGCGACAATGGTGTTCTGGTTGATACTCTCTTTGATTTCAGTCAGTCCCAGTGAGGCGTACTGTATATTTTCGTTGATTTCTTTGATAGTGGCGGCCTGCTCATAGAAGGCCGTCATAATTTGGGACACAATCGCATTTATTTTGTTGATAATTTCGACAATATCATTGATGGTACCGATGGAGCTGTTGGAGGTGTTCTGTATCCGGATGATCTTATCACGGATATCGGCAGTGGCCCCAGCTGTCTGGCCAGCCAGGGCTTTGATTTCATTGGCGACCACGGCAAATCCTTTGCCGGCTTCGCCAGCACGTGCTGCCTCAATGGTGGCGTTGAGTGCCAAAAGATTGGTCTGTTCACTGATTTCAGTGATGGTGTTCGTTACTTCGGTGATGGATTTAGCAGCAGCGTCCAATTCTGCCATGCGTGAGGAGGTCTGTTGGGCTTGATCGACTCCGGTTTGGGAAATTTCAGTAGCAGAGCGAATCACGTTTTCGACTTCACTAAGATTCGTGCTCATCTCCTCAGTCGCCGAGGCAACCATGTTAACATTATCAGAGGACTGCTTCATGGATTTGGCGACATTGTTAATATTCCGCGTCATTTCTTGGGCCGCAGACGCAACTGCATTGGCACGATTAGACGTCCCTTGTGCATTTTCCAGTAGCGTTGCAGAGATGTTGCCCAAATTAACAGTGGAATCGCTGACGTTTTCAGTCTCACCGTGAACGCCTCGCAATAATGTTTGAAGTTTCTCAAGAAACACGTTGAACCACTTGGTCAGTTCGCCGATTTCATCTTGACTTAGTACCTTGAACCGCATGGTGAGATCCCCCTCAAAGGCAGCAAGATCCTTCATCATCGTATTAATGGGGTTGACCAGCCGTGAGGCCAAAAAAAAGCTAAGGACACAGGCGATAAATACGATAAATGATGCGATGACAAGAATTCTATTTCGTGTGGAAATGGTCCCTGCATGCAGCTCGGCCTCTTC
>PDTE01000006.1 GCA_002747135.1 Desulfobulbus propionicus
CGCATCCTCATCGGCTACCAGTTTTACGCCTACTATGGCTTCATCTGAAGACCCTCTGTCCATAACGAGCACATTACTGCGTCGCTTAGGGCTAGTGTCCTGTCAACGATGAAATGTCATGACACTAGGGATTAAGGAAAATCTCTACACAATCCTACAGGTTTTAAGCATCACAATCTTTGAAAAAACGCTATTAATTCAGGCCGTTACTGGATCAAGCCGCAAAAACAACAAGCAACCCAGCTCTATCCAATTGAAATTATTCGATTAAACGTTGGGACACTAGTGGCCGTCGATATAAAAAGACAGCACACAGCCCCCCTGCTCCATCGGCGATGATATCTGCCCATGAGAAGCATCGACCGGGAATATAGAGCTGGTGGAATTCGTCAGTTATGCCACAAACAACACAAAGAAAAACGATCCCGGTCAAAAGCAATACCGGTTGTGCTGCAACATGTATCCGCTTCTTCAACGCATGACAATAGCTGAGACCAAGTATGGTATACAGCAGGACATGTACTGCTTTGTCGACGTGCTTGATCTCCTGCACGGGAAAGGCCTGGGCCTGTTGATGGGAAAGAAAAAAAATAACGGCCATGATCAGAAAGGAAGGGAGTAAGGCACGAATTGACGACATCACCTGCGAGAAACTCCTGTTTATTACAAGATAAGGGTGTTGAAACGATCAATCTATCTCTTTGAAACTGTGTTGCTTTACAAAGAAAACCTTTTTTGTCGAGTTTGCGCAGAACTACAAAGAGTTACGCTGATCTTTTCAACACCCTTAAGACATGGCAACACTTTACAGGGAGTGCATCACCCCGTTTACTTTACTCCTGTCACTGCTTTCAGGTTGCCCGGCTTCAGGTAAGTGCGACAGGCAGTTTTAGCCCGGATTTCTCAATGTGTTGCCAGAATACTGCCGAAGATGGTGCCGCCCGGGCTGACCTCTGGTGAACATTCTGGCGAAATCTGAGACTGCTTACGGACATCACATCCATCTGTTTTTATCTGTTTCTGTAACTACTCACTGGGTGTGTAACGCTCTGATTGTACCTGCCTCAAACGTGTAACTGCTCTCAGGCTGCCCCTGTTTGGACAAGCACGATTGGCAGCTATAGCCCCTCTATGCGGCGGGTCGTGATCGTTCAAAGAGGGGTGATCTGAGAGCAGTTATAAGGTAACTGATCAGGGATACTTCATCTTTGCCCGATCACTCTTTCCCGCATACTTCTTGTGCACGAAAGTCTCACTTCGCTTGCTTACCGCTTAAAAGAATGCCTGCACAATGTTGCTGTGCCCATGATCAGTTACACGTCAGAACCAGAGAATAACACTTAAGGTACAAACCCCGTGATTGGTTATGTTACAAGATATGTACTTTTTCCAGCAGCTCAGATGAGGCTCGTTTCTTAATCCTTCGTATAGCCGCATGAATTTGCCCTGACAGCCCGGTATCAAGCATCATAGCCAGGGATTGCTCATCGTAAGGAGTGACATACACCCGTTTTTCCCGGAAGGAGAAAGTATGGGTCCAGTTGATTTCAATGTTCTTCTCACTTGTTTCCTTGATAACACAATCAATTGCCTTCCCTTGCCTGGCAATCTGGACGCAGTCCGCATCTGTTACCTCAAGAAGCCAGGCATCCCCTTCTTTTGTGCTGAAAAACAAGAGCACACCAAGTTCAAAAAAAACCTGTTCCTTCTTTCCTGCAGTCTGCTGGATTCTTTCAACCAGATCCGCCAGCCTCTGTCGGATATCCTGCTCCTTTGGCCAGGCTGAGCTTGATTCTTCCGAATGAAGACAGCAATGTTTGAATTTTTTGCCTGAGCCACAGGGACAAGGATCGTTTCTACCAATTGTTCCCATACATTATCCTCTGATACTCTTTTTGAGTAACTACTCACTGGGTGTGTAACTCTCTGGTTTTACCTACCTCAAACGTGTAACTGCTCTCAGGCTGCCCATATTTGGACAAACACGATTGGCAGCTATAGCCCCTCTATGCGGCGGGTCGTGATCGTTCAAAGAGGGGTGAGCGGTGAGGAGTTACCTTTTGAAACGTGGCATAATACGTAGTGTCCTGTCAACGCTTGTCGCCTCTTCCGTGTCTTTCAGCCTTTATGCAGCCTTGCCCTGGGTCACACAGCATTACTATGCAACTCAGGGCAAGACTCCATAAGGAAAGAAAAATCCGGCGCAATATCCTGACATTTCATCGTTGACGGGATATCAGGAGCATTTGGAATAACCGCATTCACGACAGGTTTCGCATCCTTCCTCAAAGACCAGTCTGCCCTTGCATTCAGGGCAGGTTGAGGCAAAACCATGCTGGGTAGCTGCCATAAATGATTTGAGAAGTTTGCCTAATTGGGCAGGAAGATCAAGCATATGTCCACTTGACCGGTCAAGTTGTTTGATAATTTCAGCCATGGGAATCTGGTAGCGCAGAGCAAGTGACACCAGTCGGCAGGTTGTTGTCCACATGGTTGATTTATCCTTGAGATCAACCCTGTTGTCAAAGGGGAACTTGGCAAAGACTTCCATGGGATTTTCATTATCATCAAAGCAGACAATCAGGTAAATGGTGTTCTGATTGGCATCTTTTAAACGGTAGCGCTTGGCGCTCAATTCATCAGGTAACACCTTTTTGGTGACAGGGCCAGACGAGGAGACAAGGGCGGTTTTATCATCCTCCTTTGCTTTGGCATTGAGCACCTGGTGATCTCGTGATCCATCCCGGTAAACGGTAAGCCCCTTGCAGCCCAGTTCAAAGCCACGCAGGTATGCAGTGCGGACATCATCATGGGTGGCACTGGAGGGTAAATTAATTGTTTTACTGATCGAAGCGTCAACACCGTTTTTCTGCAAAATGCCCTGCATACGTATATGTTGATCCGGGGAAATATCCTGGGCAGTACAAAAAATATCCTGCCATTTTTGAGGTATTTCATCCTGGCCTAAAACAGTTCCGTCCTCGGCAACCTTTTTCATAAGCGCATCGGAATAAAAACCTTCAGCTCTGGCAATGGTTTCAAAATGCTTGTTCACCATGAGCAGCTGATCGTTGTCCATGACATTTTTTACCATGACAATGGAAAAATACGGTTCACAACCAGAAGCGCAATCAGCTATCATTGAGACTGTCCCCGTCGGCTGGATAGAAGTAAGAGCGGCATTACGTCGTGGCGGATAGGTGTTGATCTTGTCATTATAAGCGGGAAAAGGCCCTTTTATCTCAGCAATGGCAACGGAGGCATCTTCTGCCTTCTTGCGAATGAATTGCATAACTTCGGCCGATACCTGTCGTCCTTCTTCAGAGGAGTAAGGCAGCTCCAGCTGGATAAGCATATCATGCAGCCCCATAATCCCCAACCCTATCTTGCGCGTTTTTAACGTCATTTCTTCAATTTCAGGAATTGGAAAACGGTTGCAGTCAATGACATTGTCCAGAAAACGGGTTGCAAGGTGTACTATCTTGCCAAGCCGCTCATAATCGATCTTTTTTTCCATGACAAACTGACCAAGATTGATGGAACCCAAATTACAGGATTCATAGGGAAGCAGCCACTGTTCACCGCATGGGTTGGTCGCCTCAAAATCTCCAAGCTGAGGCGTTGAGTTATCACGGTTGGCAGCATCAATGAAGAGGACTCCTGGTTCGCCGTTATGCCAGGCAAAGTCAATGATTTTGCCGAAAACATCTGGAGCGTAAAGTGAGTCAACAACAGTACCTGTGGCAGGATCAATCAAGTCATAATTAAGCTCGTTTTTCACCGCATGCATGAATAGATCAGTTACAGCAACACTAAAATTAAAATTGGTATACCTGGTCTGGTCTTGTTTGGCTTCAATAAACTCTAGAATATCAGGGTGATCTACCCGAAGAACCCCCATGTTGGCTCCTCTTCTTTTCCCCCCCTGTTTTATCGTTTCAGTAGCGGCGTCAAAAACAGCCGCAAAACTAAGCGGCCCGGAAGCAACTCCCTGCGTTGATTTGACAGCTGAGTTTCTTGGACGAAGACGGGAGAATGAATATCCAGTTCCACCACCAGTTTTATGGACCAGAGCCCCGTTTCTGATAGATGTAAAAATACCGTCCATGGAGTCTTCCACCGGCAGGACAAAACAAGCCGATAACTGGCCAAGATCAGTACCGGCGTTCATAAGACACGGAGAGTTTGGTAAAAAATCAAGGTGATAGATCATGTGAAAAAAGTCGTCACGAAGCTGTTCATGATCTTCCTGTTCCTGGTCAACCAGGGCAACAGCACCTGCTACGCGATGACAGAGCATTTCCCAGTTTTCAATGGGATTGCCCTGCAGATCCTTGAGATAATAGCGCCTGTTAAGGACGGTTTCTGCGGTCTTGGTAAGTTGACGTTGCGGCATATCTTTGGTCATGTCTATTTAACTCTCCAATGGTATCAATTATTATGAGAAGCACCTGAATCTATCACAATATATGGCACCTATCAAGAAAAATATATCAATATGTTGTGTTTTTGTAATCTGGCAACAAAAGACAGCTAAACTTGAACTAATCCTTGCAATTTTCCTGCAAAAGTGGGTTATGATTGTTGGTTGTGACAGGGTATCATGGCAAAGAATCCCTGGCGGCGATAGATGGGGTTCGTTAGCCCGGATTTCTTATCAGCTCAGGCGGTGTCAGGGTCGGTAGTTTTTGGTAACTCATTATACTTGCGCATATGTGTTGCCAAAATGCTGCCGGAGATGGTGCCGCCCGAGCTGACCTTTGGTGAACATGTAACTGCTCTCAGGCCACCCATCTTCGGGCGATCACGACAGGCCGCATAGAGGGGCTATAGCTGCCAGTCGTGCTTGCCCGAATCTGGACAACCTGAAAGCAGTTACAGGATTAAAATTAAGTTAAACCAGGGTGATACGTTTCCTGTGAGTAGTTACCATTTTGGCAAAACTTGAGACTACCCCCTCTCTCTTGCATTACATATGTTTGTTTTTTATTTATTTTTTTATCAGATAAACCAGGGTGCTCGTGAGCAATGCGGGCTAGGTGCTTCCAGTAGAAGCACCATGAAGCTGACGTATGATTGAATATTCTCAAGGCAAGCACTGTGTATTTTTAGTTTACTGCAAAGAAAAAATCCGTTAACAAAGATTTCCTGGAGAAGAAATTTTTAACCCAGCATCAGGCTTGCCAGAACCTGCTTCCCGGAGATTAGCTATGACTGAAGTTCGAGTTCGTTTTCCACCCAGCCCCACGGGCTACCTTCATATAGGCGGAGCGAGGACCGCCCTGCTCAACTGGCTGTTTGCCAAAAAACATAATGGCAAACTGATCCTTCGCATTGAGGATACCGATACTGAACGTTCCACCCAGGAGTCAATTGATGGTATCCTGGATGGTTTACGCTGGCTTGATATCAGTTGGGACGAAGGCCCCTATTTTCAGTCTGAATGTGCTGACGAACACGCCAGGGCAGCTCAACTGCTCCTTGCAAAGGGTCGAGCCTATAAATGCTTCTGCACCAAGGAAGAACTCGAAGCAAAACGGGAGCAGGCAAAGGCCAGGAAATTGAACCATGTTGGCTATGACGGCACCTGCCGGAATTTAAATAAAGAGGAGATAGCGGCAAAAGAGCTGACAACGCCCTATGTCATCCGCTTTAAGGTGCCGCAGCGGGAGGGCAGGCTCACTTACGAAGACAAGGTGCTTGGGACCGTTGAACGAGCCTACAGTGAAATTGAAGATTTTGTCATTGTTCGCTCCAACGGCACCCCCCTCTACCTGCTATGCAATGTTGTTGATGACATCCGTGACCGCATCTCCCATGTCATCCGTGGTCAGGATCACATGACGAACACCATCAAGCAGGTACTGCTTTATGAGGCACTTGATAAGCCGGTGCCGGTATTTGCCCATATTCCTCTTAATCTGGACACTAAAAAGAAAAAAATATCCAAACGCAGCCACGGTGATGTGGTGACGGTACAATTTTATCGAGATAAAGGTTTTATTCCCTGGGCCTTATGCAACTTCCTTTGTCTGCTTGGCTGGAACCCTGGCACTGACCAGGAATTCTTTTCACGCGATGAACTGATCAATATCTTTACCCTGGAAGATATCAGCAGGGTCAATTCAGTATTCAACTATCAACCTGGAAACCAGAAATTCTTTACTGACCCAAAACTCATTGCCATGAATGAGCATTACCTGCGCACCATGCCTGTTGAAGAGCTTGGCAAAATGGTTGAAAAACGGCTCAGAGCTGAAGATCTGTGGAATGAAGCCTATAACGGTAACAAAAAGCAATGGTACCTGGATACCCTTAACCTTATCAGAGACCGTTTCCACACCATTGAGGATTTCACCACTCTGGGGCGGGCCTATTTCAGTGATACGTATCCGGTTGCGGAAAAGCCGCTCAAAAAAAATGTGCTCAAGCATCCTGACCTGAGGCAATGGTTGCCAATGTTAGGCAAGCGTTACGAGGCACTGGATTCCTTTGAACCTGAACTGGTTGAACAGACGGCCCATGATCTTGCCTCCGAGCTTGCAGTGAAGCCGGGGATACTTATCAACGGAATGCGGACCGTCCTGACAGGACAGGCTGCCGGCCCCTCCATGTTTGATATTACCGCAGCCCTTGGCAAGGAGAAGGTTGTCGCCCGCCTGAAAGATATATCCCGCCTCTACCAGGCATCCTGAATAGCTGAATATTTCATTTCCTATGAGTACTGAGAACATAACACCAGCAGGCAGGCCCCTTGATTTTATCCGTCAGATAATCGCAGAGGATCTGGCCAGAGGTAAGCACCAGGCTATTGTTAC
Source organism: Desulfobulbus propionicus (assembly GCA_002747135.1). Classification (GTDB taxonomy): domain Bacteria; phylum Desulfobacterota; class Desulfobulbia; order Desulfobulbales; family Desulfobulbaceae; genus Desulfogranum; species Desulfogranum propionicus_A. The sequence continues at coordinate 6,819 of PDTE01000006.1, forward strand.
CCGCTTTCCGCCGGAACCAAATGGTTTCCTCCATATAGGTCATGCCAAATCTATCTGTCTTAATTTTGGTGCAGCAAAAGAATATAACGGCGTATGCCACCTCCGCTTTGATGACACTAATCCGGAGAAGGAGTCCGACGAGTATGTTGAAGCCATTAAAAAGGACGTGAGGTGGCTTGGATTCGACTGGAACGGACACCTTTATTATGCCTCTGATTATTTTGACCAGCTCCATGATCATGCCGTGCAGCTTATAAAAATGGGCAAGGCGTATGTCTGCCATCTCAGCGGGGATGAAATACGCGAATACCGGGGCACCCTGACCGAACCGGGGAAGAAAAGCCCTTACCGGGAGCGGAGCGTGGAAGAGAATCTCAAGCTTTTTGAGCAAATGCGAAACGGCGAACTGGAAGAAGGAACATGTGTGCTCCGGGCAAAAATTGACATGACCTCACCCAATATCATTATGCGTGATCCCGTCCTCTATCGCATTATAAAAACCAGCCACCACCGCACTGGAGACAAGTGGTGCATCTATCCAATGTATGATTTTACCCACTGCCTCTCCGATATGCATGAGCAGGTTACCCACTCTCTCTGCACCCTGGAGTTTGAAAATAATCGTACTTTGTACGACTGGGTTCTCGACACTTTACAGACACCCTGCCATCCCAGGCAGATTGAATTTGCCCGGCTCAATATCAATTTCACTGTTACCAGCAAGAGGAAACTGCTGCAACTTGTAGAAGAAAATCATGTCTCTGGCTGGGATGATCCGCGCATGTTGACCATTTCCGGCATGAGGCGTCGTGGGTATACACCTGCTGCCGTCCGCAACTTTTGTGATTTCATTGGGATAGGTAAACGTGAATCATGGATTGACATGTCCATCCTGGAAGATATCGTTCGCGATGACCTTAACGTCAATGCGCCCAGAGTTTTGGGTGTACTTGACCCTTTAAAGGTTGTTATCACCAATTACCCCGAAGATGAGACAGAAGAACTGGATGCGAAAAACCACCCGAAAGATCCTGGTGCCGGCACCAGAAAAATTCCTTTTTCCAGAGAGCTGTATATCGAACGGGCAGACTTTATGGAAGATGCACCAAAAAAATTCTTTCGTCTTTCGGTAGGACGAGAGGTGCGGCTTCGCTATGCCTATCTGGTAACCTGCACAGATATCGTAAAGGACGATAAGGGTGAAATTATTGAAGTTCACTGCACCTACGACAAGGAAAGCCGAGGCGGTAACGCACCTGACGGCCGCAAGGTCAAGGGAACCATTCACTGGGTCTCTGTTGCCCATGCAGTTCAGGCTGAGGTTCGACTCTACGACCGGTTATTTACAACAGCGTTTCCTGACGCAGAGAAAAAAAAGAGTTTCAAGGAATTTCTCAATCCCCATTCCTTGACGATATTACGTAACGCCCAGGTAGAACCCAGCCTTGTAAATGCGGGAATTGAAGATCGATTTCAGTTTGAGCGGCAGGGATATTTTGTGCTTGACGCTAAAGACAGCAGCCCGGAACACATGGTATTCAATCGTATTGTCACCTTGCGGGACAGCTGGGCAAAACTTAACAAACAAACGAGCTAAGGTGGAAAACCCGCCCCCCTCCCTGAGCCCTTTTTCTTGTTTTTCAGGGAAGAAAAGCAAGTATAAACAGTTAAATAATAACTTAAATTACAAGTAGCTCCTCACAGCTCACCCCTCTTTAAACGATCACGACCCGCCGCATAGAGGGGCTATAGCTGCCCATCGTGCTTGTCCAGATATGGGCAACCTGAGAGCAGGTACACGTTTGGAGCAGTTACACGTTTGGAGCAGTTACACGTTTGAGGCAGGTAAAATCAGAGCCTTACACACCCAGTGAGTAGTTACAATTACAAAAAGTTATTTTTCTTAAACACCTTCATTGCTGCCGCATCTTTCAGGATATAATGCCTGCAGTCCGTTACAGTCAGCCTCGGTAATACCCCGCTCGGTAATCAGCCCTGTGACCAGTGAGGCGGGAGTCACGTCAAAAGCAGGATTCGCGGCCTGTGTCTTCTCCCCGGCAATGCTTACCAGACTCACCTGCCCTGCCTTGTTTCTTCCCTGAACCAGAAGAACTTCCTCCTGACTGCGCTCTTCAATGGGAATATCCCGCAAACCGTCTGTTATGGTCCAGTCTATGGTTGAACCAGGTAGCGCGACATAAAAAGGGATCCCGTTATCAGCGGCTGCCAGGGCTTTAAGGTAGGTTCCGATCTTGTTGCAGACATCACCATTGGCTGCAGTTCGATCTGTACCGACAATGCAGATATCGACCATTCCCTGCTGCATCAGGTGGCCGCCGGCATTATCAACGATCAGACGATGATCTATCCCGGCAGATGCCAGTTCCCAGGCTGTGAGATGCGCGCCCTGGTTACGCGGTCTGGTTTCATCAACCCAGACATGGAGAGGAACACCAGCTGCATGGGCTTTATAGACTGGTGCCAGAGCCGTCCCCCAGTCAACGGTCGCCAGCCAGCCGGCGTTGCAATGGGTGAGGATGTTTACCGGTCTTCTCCCGCCATTTTCTTCCGCAATACGCTTGATGAGCAAGCAGCCATGGTTCCCGATGGCTTCGTTGGTCCGGCAGTCCTCATCGCAGATACGGGCAGCTTCACTGTAAGCCAGCTCAAGCCAGTGCCGGGGGGGATGCAGCCTTAACATGGCCGTCATTCTCTCAACGGCCCAGTGCAGATTCACTGCGGTGGGCCTACAGTTATTGAGCTTTTCGCCAATTTTGTGCAGGTGCTCGACAGTGCATTTCTCCCGCAGGCCAAGACAAATACCATAGGCAGCAGTTGCACCAATGAGCGGTGCACCGCGGACCAGCATATCGCGTATGGCAACAGCCGCATCATCGACCGTCTGCATTGTTGCAGTAACAAATTGATGGGGAAGCCTTGTCTGGTCTATAATTTCAACACTTTCCCCATCGTCAGCCAGCCATATGGACCTAAACGATCTGCCGTTTACCTCCACTTCTGCACCTGTTTCGCTACTTTGTTGAATTAGGGATCAGTTTTGGTGTCCAGAAAATAACGCCTCGCTCTTCTGCTTCTTCCCGAAAAGTATCCCCGTTCCATTCTCTCTTCTGGTCAAGGTAACCGTAGTGCATTACTTTCATTGTAATTTTTTCTGTTTTTTTGAACTGCTTTTTAGAAAACTGATGCACACCTACCAGCGGTGTAGTACCCAGATAAATCCACCTGTCTCCGCCGGGCAGTTCCTGACCGGTTGCCTGATACACAATATGCGCCCCTTCCGGCTGGGAATTGATTTTGAAATTGACACTTACCACCTTTGCTGAGCAGCCGCTCATGGTCAGTACAGCCAGAGCAGAAACACAGAGCTTTCCCCATGAAAATGAGGCTTTTCTTCCCCTCATTATTGTCACCTTTTTTCCATGTCAATATTTACTTCCTGAGCTTCGGCCTCGGCGTCTTCTCTGGACGCATGCCGCATATTCACCCACAGGGAGGTTATTTTTTCCTTGTATCCCGTTTTTCTCATTTCCACGGTGACATATTCTGGCTTTCCATCTAATGATTCCCAGGTGACAACAGCTGGCGAAGTCCCAAGTATAGTATCATCCTTGAGATTTATTACCTCAGCACCGCCCGGAGTGGTAACAAATTTAACAGCACCATAGGTCGTCTCTTTCGCGCACCCGGAACAACATGCGACAAAAGCCAAACCTAAAGTACAGATAACCACTTGGAACAATTTTATTTTTTCCATTTATTCTCCCCTTTGCCTTTGGTTAGATAATTGCCTGCTATTCTACCTAACCTTGGCAAACAGGGTCAAGCCAAATCGTTACAGGGTGGTGGTTTGTTACAATCAACTCGCTGTTACCGCTTTATCAGCTCCTGTCGCAACAAAAACGATCGCGATTGACCGTAACTGATCACGGACACTTCATCTTTGCACGATCACCATTGCCCGCATACTCTTGTATAGCGGAAAATGGTGCTTGTCCAAATCTGAAGCACCCGTGACCAGTTACACGTCAGAAACAGAGAGTAACACTTACAGTACACCCCCCCCCCGTGACTGGTTACGATTGACCGTAACTGATCACGGACACTTCATCTTTGCACGATCACCATTGCCCGCACAGAGAGGCCATGGCTACCAATCACGCCTGCCTGAATCTGGGCGACCTGAAAACAGTTGAAGGAGCAAGGCATATGAAAAAGACAGGTTAGATGAAATGTGCGCAGTTGCCTGCTTATTTGTCACTTTCAACCACTTTTTATACCTGAATGTTCCCCGGTTTAAAGTAGTCTCCATTTCTGTTTTTACTGTTTCAGCTCAGTAATCTTTTCCTGGATCTTGTTAGTCAAATCCTGAAATGAGTTTTTCTGGAGAATGGCCTCGAATTGCTTCTGATAATTGCCTATCAGACTCATTCCCTGCACATTGACATCATACACCCGCCAATGTTCATCCATTAAATACATTGAATATATAACCTCAAGTTGTTCTTCATTCTTAAATAATAAAGTATACACCTTTGCTTTGCTTCCTTTCTCCCCATGACGAACAGTTTCCTTGACATATTTTACCCTTTCATTCCCATAGTCAGAAATTTGGGATACATAGGTATATTTCAGTAATTCTGTAAACAATTTGGTAAACTTGTCTTGTTCGTCAGCTGATATTTTTTTCCACTGACCACGGAGTACCCATTTTGACATGAGGGAAAAGTCAAACCCTTCCTGGACCGCTTTCATGATACGATTAACCTTGTCTATCCTGGACTCTGTCTTATCTCCCTCTTGCAAGATAGCAATTACCTTGTCGATGTAAGGACGAAGTTCTTCTGTAGGCTTAAGAGCGGCAGAAGTATTTCCGGCCACGATACATACCAGACAACAAGCTGTGAGCAAAAATTTAAAAATATTCATAGTATTATCCTTTGAAAAGTAATTGTAACCGATCTAGGGGTCTGTGTTTCCCTGTTATTCCCTCTTACCCTGTACCTCCCCGTCATTCTCTCCTTCTAAGGTACAGTTGGCTGCGAGGCTTGAGATTCGTGCAGGCACGATTTTTCACTATACAAAAAGCATGTGGAAAAGAGTGCTTGCGCAAGGATGAGGAACCCGTAGTCAATTACGAGTAATTTGTAACTCCTCACAGCTCATCCCTCTTTGAACGATCACGATCCGCCGCATAGAGGGGCTATAGCTGCCAATCGTGCTTGTCCAAAGATGGGCAGCCTGAGAGCAGTTACACGTTTGAGGTATGTACAATCAGAGAGGTACACACCCAGTGAGTGGTTACAGTAATTTTACTATATAGTTATTTTTATACAGGAATAATGTGTTTAGTACAAGGACATTGAAAGAAACATATATTACCTCACTCTCAACAATTTATTCGTAACTGCTCTCTGCTCACCCAGCTTCGGTCGATCGCGACAGGCCGCATAGAGGGGCTGTCGCTGCCAATCGTGCTTGCCCAAACCTGGGCAACCCGAAAGCGGCGATAGCCTTAAAAGCATGTGAAATCATAGTGATACACTGCATGCGAGCAGTTACGTGCCCGTAATCAACTGCCCATGTTGTCATTCAGGTACATATCGTGTATAGTTTTCTTCCAGCCAAAAAATGACAGCCGTCGGCTGCCGAACCTCTCCCCGATCTGTGTAATCAGGTGACAAGAATGAAGCAAAATCTTAGCAAAAAGACGAAGTTTATTTTTATAACCGGCGGTGTCCTCTCCTCTTTGGGAAAAGGACTGGCTGCGGCCGCCATTGGCTCCCTGCTTGAGTCCAGGGGGATGACCGTTACTTTTCAAAAACTTGATCCGTATATAAATGTTGATCCCGGTACCATGAATCCCTTTCAGCATGGTGAAGTCTATGTCACCAATGACGGTGCTGAAACAGATTTGGATATGGGGCACTATGAGCGCTACACTCATGCGGTCATGTCTCAGCGCAATAATTACACTTCCGGTCGCATCTACTATTCAGTGATAATGAAAGAGCGCCGTGGAGAATATCTGGGAGGCACTGTTCAGGTTATTCCTCATATAACCGATGAAATTAAGGAAGCTGTTCTTCAGCTTGACGGCCAGGCCGATATTGCCATTATCGAAATTGGCGGCACTGTTGGTGATATAGAAGGGTTACCTTTTATTGAGGCGATTCGGCAGCTTCGCACAGATCTGGGCAGAGAGTTCACCCTGTTTATACATTTGACCCTTGTACCCTATATCAAGGCCGCAGGGGAAGTAAAAACCAAGCCAACCCAACATTCGGTGAAGGAATTACTGGCTTCGGGTATTCAGCCTGATATGCTCATATGCCGTACAGAGTCAAATTTAAGTGCTGATTTAAAGGAAAAGATAGCACTGTTTTGTAATGTTGAGCCGGGCTGTGTCATCTCGGCTGTTGATGTTGATACTATTTATGAGGTACCGATACGATTTCACGATGAAGGGGTTGACGCCAGGATACTCGAGAAGCTCGGCATCTGGACGGGAGCACCTAATATTCAGCCATGGAAAGAGCTGATTTATAAGATCAACCATCCCAGGCACACTGTAACCATTGGTATTACAGGAAAATATGTGGACCTGACCGAGTCCTATAAAAGCCTGCATGAGGCCTTGGTTCATGGTGGCACAGCTAATAATGCCCGGGTGGAATTTAAATACATCAGTGCAGATGACCTGGAAACTGAGACGACCCTGGATTGCCTTAAAGAATGTGACGGCATTCTTGTGCCCGGAGGCTTTGGCAGTCGGGGCATGGAGGGAAAAATCAGGGCAATACAGCATGCGCGCGAGAACAAGGTACCGTTTTTCGGTATCTGTCTGGGGCTTCAACTTGCCGTGGTTGAATTTTCAAGAAATGTTGCAGGCATACCCGGTGCGCACTCTGTGGAATTTGACGCAGAAACCGATCACCCCGTTATTTACCTGATGACGGAATGGTTTGATTTTCGAAGCGGAAAAATAGAAACGCGCAATGAAGATTCTGAGATGGGGGGAACACTCAGACTTGGTGCTTATCCTTGCGTCATTGTCCCGGGAACAAAGGCCTCAGAGGCATATCAACAGGAAGAGATAAGCGAGCGACACCGTCACCGCTATGAGTTTAACAATAATTACCGTCAGCAGCTGGAGGAGGCCGGACTGGTTATCAGCGGTGCTTCGCCAGATAATACACTGGTTGAAATAGTAGAGTTGAAAGATCATCCCTGGTTTCTTGGCTGTCAGTTTCATCCTGAATTTCAATCCAAACCCATGAAGCCGCACCCCCTGTTCAGGGAGTATATTAAGGCAGCACTTGGGAACAAAGGATAATTTCATGGTAACTGCTTCCAGGTCACCCATCTTCGGGCGATCACGCTTGACCGCACAGAGGAACTATAGCTGGCAATCGCGCCTGCCCAGCTCTGGGCAACCTGAAAGCCGTTACAGGCGTAAATCGAGTGAGGCCAAGCTGGTACATGCTCTGCGAGTAGCTGCATTGTATGCATATTTATGTTTGAACTTGATCAGATGAACATGGTTACTGTTGAAACGCCATCGGGCCAGCCCATAGCAATGGGAAGGGGGAATCCTCTTGTGGTGATTGCCGGGCCCTGTGTACTTGAATCCGGTGAATTATCGCGGGAAATCGCCGGAGAAATGAAACAGATTGCCAGCAGACTTGGCTTTTCCTACGTGTTCAAGGCTTCCTTTGATAAGGCTAATCGCACCTCTCTTCAGTCATATCGCGGGCCAGGGCTGGAAAAGGGCTTGAGACAGCTTGGAAGGATCAGGGAAGATATAGGGGTTGCCATTATTTCAGATATTCATGAGCCTGCCCAGGCTGAGGCAGCAGCAGAGTACCTGGATGTCATCCAGATACCTGCTTTTCTTTGCAGGCAGACTGATCTTCTTCTGGCTGCCGCCAAAACCGGTAAGGTGGTTAATGTCAAAAAAGGGCAGTTTGTTAGTCCATGGGATATGAAAAATGTTGTCAACAAGTTACGAGGGGCGGGCTGCGAGAGAATTGTGCTGACAGAACGAGGAGCCAGTTTCGGTTATAATAATCTTGTTGTGGATATGCGCTCGCTTCCGGTTTTACGTTCGTTTGGCTGCCCGGTCGTTTTTGACGCTACCCATTCTGTCCAGCTTCCAGGCGGAAGTGGCAGCTGTTCCGGTGGACAGCGTGAGTTTATTGCGCCTTTGACCAGGGCTGCTGTGGCCACCGGGGTCGATGGAATCTTTATGGAGGTACACCCTGCTCCTGACAAGGCCCGGTGTGATGGGCCTAATTCGCTGCCACTGAAACAGGTGGAACCCCTGTTACAAAGAGTACTGGCTATACGTGCTGCAACAGGAGAAGCAGATGGTCAGTGAAATGTGTTCAGATGAAAATGGAGCATATCCATCGGATTGTCGGCTCACAGAAGCATTGCGGGAACGCGCCATGAACAGGACTCTTTCAGTAGAACGCAGTAAAGCCTGGCGGAATGCCCTGCAATATGCCAGAAAGGTAAAAATACTTGTACTCGATGTGGACGGGGTACTCACAGACGGCAAACTGACCTTTACCAGCAGTGGTGATGAGTTAAAAAGTTTTAATGCCCAGGATGGGCTCGGCATGAGTATGCTTCGCCAATGCGGCATTGAAATAGGTCTTATCACTGCCAGGATATCTCCCGTGGTAGCAAGAAGGGCTGAAGAGTTGGGGTTGATCCATGTGTATCAGGGCTGTAAGAACAAGCTGACTGCCTACGAGGCATTACTGAAGAAAAGCGGGCTCAGGCCACTGCAGACTGCCTGTATGGGGGATGACTGGATTGACCTGCCCCTGCTCAATAGAGCCGGGTTTGCGGTTGCCCCAGGTAACGGCACAACCGAGCTGAAACAGAGAGCCCATTATGTCACGACCAGACAGGGAGGAAATGGTGCTGTTCGTGAGGTCTGTGAATTGATAATGGATGCTCAGGGACAATATACGAAAATGCTGCGACATTTTGACAGATGATAAAAAAAACGCGTGATCTTCTCTGGGCCATACCTCTGGCGTTTTTCTTGACCAGCCCTTTGTGGAAGCCTGCATTGTCAGCATTTCTTGATCCAGGAGGGAATTTTGAGGAAAATGCGCAGCTGCAGAAGATGCAGAAATCGCAGGGCAGCAAGCACTTCAAGATGGACAGTGTAGAAATTACGCTCACCAGCGATGGACAGAAAGAATGGCAGATAAACGCTGAAAAAGCATATACAGGCAAAAGCGATCAGGAGATATTAATGGAAAATGTTTTTGCCAGATATATAGGTCAGGAGAAACCCCCAACCAATATTACAAGCAGACAGGGCAAGTATTATGTTGACAAGCGGCACCTGGTTTTAATTGAAGATGTCGTTATCGAAAAACCACAGGCCAACGAGGTGTTGTATACTGACCTGCTGCATTATTATGATGCAACCAAAATGGTCGTAAGCCCGGGTCAGGTTTTTTTTAAGAGTCCAAATTTTCAATTGCGGGGCGGAAGAATGGATTATGATCTTGCCACTGATGGGTATGATTTTAGTGATCGGGTCATTGTTGACCTGTAAGATGTGTTGAAATATTCAAAGATGGTAACCCGAAAGCAGCTACAGGCTTAAAAGCAAGTGAAACCAGGGTGATACATGCCCTGCGAGTCGTTGCGAAAGATGTATCAATAACAGGGACTTTTCTATGATAACAATCAATGAGAATTATCTAAAGCTCCAGGCCTCTTATCTTTTTTCAGATATCGCCAGACGAGTTGCTGCCTTTCAGGAGGCGAACCCTGGCAGTGATGTAATAAAGCTTGGAATCGGTGATGTTACAAATCCGTTGCCGCCAGCCTGTATTGAAGCGATGCATGCAGCAATAGATGAAATGGGTACGGTAAAAGGATTTCGGGGATACGGACCGGAACAAGGGTATGATTTTCTGCGTGAAGCCATTGCCGTAAATGATTTTCAGGCTCGAGGAGCTGATATTAAAGCTGATGAGATTTTTGTCTCAGATGGAGCAAAGTGCGATTGCGGCAATATCCAGGAAATATTTGCCACTGCCGCCCGGGTCGCTATCCCTGATCCGGTCTACCCTGTTTACCTGGATACTAATGTTATGGCGGGAAGAACAGGGAAATATTCTAATGGACGTTACGATGGAGTTGTCTATCTGGAATCAACCAGGGAGAATCATTTCATCCCTGATACGCCGCAAGAACCGGTTGATATAGTCTACCTGTGTTTCCCTAATAATCCAACGGGTGCAACTGCCACCAGTAAACAGTTGAAGATGTGGGTGGAGTATGCCGTGGAGAACAGGGCACTTCTTTTATTTGATGCCGCCTATGAAGCCTTTATCCGTGACGAGAGTCTGCCTCACTCAATCTATGAGATTGAAGGAGCGAGCAAGGTAGCCGTGGAATTTAGAAGCCTGTCAAAAACAGCGGGCTTCACCGGGACCCGCTGTGCTTATACCGTTGTTCCACGAGATTGTATCGCCTATGACCGAAATGGAGGAGAGCATTTTCTGCACGATTTGTGGAACCGGCGGCATTGTACTAAGTTTAACGGAGTAAGCTATCCTGTGCAAAGAGCGGCTGAAGCGGTTTTTACACCTGAAGGAAAGGCACAGACGAAAAAAATGATAGACGGGTACCTGGATAATGCCACAATTATCGCTGCTGCTATGAGAGAGTCAGGATTTGAATTTGTGGGCGGCGGGAATTCTCCCTATATCTGGGTTTGGGGAAATCGGGATTCATGGGATTTTTTTGATCTGCTCCTGAATAAGGCGGGGGTTGTTTGTACGCCAGGTGCAGGCTTTGGTCGATGCGGCCAGGGGTATATACGTATTTCTGCCTTTAATTCAAGAGATAAGGTTATAGAAGCGATGGGACGAATCAAAGACTCTTTATAAAGTAGTCTGTAAGGTGTACTATCCTTGGAGACGTTATGGAGATGGACCAGCCCATGATGGCTTGAAATTGTTCCGGCCTGGTTGCGATCGAGGAAACCACAGCTATTTCAACCCCCGCCTTATCCCTGGATGCAGTCAGATCATCAATGCTGCCTTTTGCGATAAACCTTGATATTGTCTGTTTTTTCAAGCATACCTGTGAGAGGTCTTGCCATAGTATCAGGAAGAGCATGGGGATGAAAGTCGAGTATCCTGGTCATGGCTGTTTTGCACCGGAAGCGCAAAGAATGGTTACATGATGTATAGAAACGCCTGCGTTGTCAGGAGCGCATAAAAACCGGCAACAACGTCATCAAGCATTATGCCCAGCCCGCCGTGAAGGTGTTTATCGCACCAGCCAACTGGAAAAGGCTTGCTTATATCAAACAGCCTGAAAAAAAGAAATGCAAGCAGAACAGGCAGGGGTTCGGAAGATATGCACGACAACGCGATAAGTTGCCCCACAATTTCGTCAATTACCACAAGGCCGGGATCGCCCTTGTCAACTATCTTTTCTGCAGCCCCTGCGCTGAAAATACCAAGGATAAAGAGCGCAGCCACAAAAAGCAGGTAGACAGGAAGAGAAAACCACTGAAGAAAGACAAGCCAGATCAGAATACCTGCGGCTGAGCCCCAGGTGCCTGGAGCCCAGGGAAGATAGCCACTGCAGGCACCGGTGGCAATAAACATGTACAAACGATCCATGGCTGGCGGTCAGATCACGGGATAGAGGCGGTGAGGTTTCATGAAAATATGCTGCCTGGTGTAATTCGGTTACCGCACAGGCAGGCCTGCACGTCCATGCGTTTTTTACCTTCTGGCTGCAGTTCGAGTATTCGAAGATACTCTGTGCCCGTGGCTATAAGCAGGCCATTGGCGTCAGCCTGGCAGACAGAACCAGGCACCTCTAAAGCTGGCTTTGCAACCCGTTCCGGGTGAAAGAAACGAAAACGTTTGCCATCAAGAAAACTGTATGCAGAAGGCCAGGGATCAAGGCCTCGGATTGTGCAGTGGATAGACTGTGCTGATTGTGACCAGTCAATGTGCCCCTGCTCCTTGGTGAGCATGGGTGCAGACGTGGCCAGGGTATTGTCCTGCGGGAGAGGAGCAAGTTTCCTCTGCTTGAGCAGATCCACGGCCTCAATAAGTGCTGTGGCTCCTGCTTCTGCCAGCTTGAGACAAAGTGAGCCGGTTGTATCAGTCTCCTCTATGGCAATGGAGACAGGATAAAGAATGTCTCCGGTATCCATGCCCTCGTCCATTTGCATAACAGTCACGCCGGTTTCCTGCTCACCATTGAGGATTGCCCATTGTACAGGTGCAGCGCCTCTGTATTTCGGCAGCAGAGAGCCGTGGACATTGATTGCCCCGTAGCGGGGAAGATTCAGGAGGGAGCCAGGCAGCATTTTGCCATACGCCACCACAACTATAAGGTCAGGAGCCAGTGTTTGCACTGTGTTGAAAAAATCTGATGTTGTAATACGTTCCGGTTGCAGGACAGAGATCTTATGTTCCAGGGCCAGTACTTTTATCGGTGGGTGGGCCAGTTTACGGCCTCTTCCCCTTTTTCTGTCCGGTTGACAGACAACGCCAACGACCCTGTCCGGACCATTGATCAGGACGCGTAAAGAGGGAACGGCAAAGTCCGGAGTTCCCATGAATACTATCCGTAGAGCAGCTGATATTGTTGGCATGGGCAGGGTATTTTGTATAGTTGCTTTTTCCCCGAAGTCTCTCGGTTATACTCAAAAATTTATCCCCAAAAGAGAGGAGTAATTTTTCTGATATTCCTTGAACTTGAAAAAATAATCCGTAACCAGTCACGGGGTCTGTACTTTAAGTATCTTCTCTGGTTCTGACGTGAACTGGTCACGGGTGCTTCAGAACTCAGGGCTGCCTGAACATACAGGCGATAAGGGCGAAAAGCCTGGTCATGCCGGCATCTTTTGCTGTTTAAGGATCTTTTTCAGCTTTTTTTTGTAGAGTCCCCGCTTCAGGGAAGAGAGCCTGTCAATAAACAGGGTTCCGTTGAGATGATCAACTTCATGTTGAATGATCCGGGCAAAACGGTCCTGGGCATCAAACTCCAGATGGTTGCCCTCAATATCCTGAGCCTGGACATGTATCTTTTTAAACCGGGTAACCTTTGCCTGACACTCAATGACACTCAGGCATCCTTCTTCATCAATTATAGCCCCTTCTCCAGCCGAGATAACAGGGTTAACAAGGGAAATAAATTTTTTTTCTTCCTGGTTTTCCGACTGATTAATAACAACCACCTGAAGGGCTACGGCAACCTGATTAGCTGCCAGCCCAACTCCAGGAGCTGCAAACATTGTTTCGCCCATATCAAGGACGAGTTGTTTTAATTCATCATCAAAGGCCGTAACTCTCCGGGACACTTTACGCAATACCGGATGAGGATAAGTAATGATTTCTCGCAGAGCCATAATAGTATTTTTTCCACCCTATGTCTGAGTGCATCCAGCGAATAACACGATACTTTAACACAACACGAATTACGCGCGGAGCAGGCCTCACCCTGGTTTCACTTTCTTCAAATCTGGACCTGTTTTCAAGCCGCCCGTCTCTGGACAGGACACTCGCTTTAACCCCTTTATGCGACCAGTCGTGCTTGCCTGAAGATGAGTGAACTGGGAGCAGGCAGCAAAATAGTTTGATCAGCGTTGTCTGTATCTTCTTATATGTAATTCTTTTTCTGGTACCTGTAAAGCTCGGAGCTGTAAGCGATACAGGTATGGCAACAGAGCGGCTTGTCTTCCTTGTCTTTTTTGTGTAGGGTTACGAGCACCTTATGGCTCATTTTGAGGAAAAACGCTGGTGACAAAGCAGGTACAGAAAACACAGCTAAAAAAGGGGACAGTCCTGTTACAGCAGCCTGTGCTCCCGTTGCTGTCTATGGTTGAATTTTTTTTACTTACAGGGGACTTTTCTTCTGTGATGCAGGTGATTAATGAACTGCCTGCCCCCATTGAGACCGATTATACCTGTTATGATATGCCAGCAGAACTTATTGTCCCGTATATAGAATACCTGCAGGAGGTGTTTGAGAAACCCGTTGCAGAGCCGGCGTTCTCTGTCATTACTCCGGAAGGAAAAGAGCTGGACAGCTGGACAGCACGCCTGTCCATGATGAGACAGCACGTGCTTACTGCTGAATTAGAACAGATAAACAGTAAAATGTGTACCCCTTGCGATTGCAGGCTCTGCTGCGTTGGGCCAGATGAGGAGATGAAGCAGGCTTTTTTTGAAATTCCTCTTGCAGAGAAGGAAACAGAACTGTTTCCAGTCGAAAAAATTAGTACGCCTGAGTCTGTTAGCACAGCAGCCATGAATGAACCGGCTCTGGAGTGTGATGGTTTCCCGTTTTACGCCAGAGAACATCCCGTTTGTATTTGTTGGCATAACGGCTGGAGCCTGATCCTTCCCAAAAAAGCGTCATGCCCGAATCTGGAGCCTGAATCGGGACGCTGTTTAGTGTATGCTGACCGGCCAGCCGTTTGCCGCAGACCCCAGATTTTTCCCTATATTCTTGAACCTGTGGCCGGCAGGCTGGCCGACAAGCCTGTCTATCGCTTACGCCAGTCAGTGCTTGCTGTCATAGATTGTCCGTATGTGTCTCTTTTGCAGAGTGAAATCGCAGCCTATGCTGCGGCCTGTGAATTAGACATAGTTTTTAGTCGCAACAAGGAATAAATCTATATGTTTTGGTTGTCTTTTTTCTGTATACTTATGTCATATACGTTGGGGGCTGTCCCTTTTGGTATCCTGGTGACACGCCATTCAGGAATCGATATCAGGACAGGGGGAAGTGGAAATATCGGAGCAACCAATGTCGCCAGGCTTCTTGGGAAAAAATGGGGTTTGTTGACCCTTTTTCTGGATATAGCCAAAGGGTACTTCCCTCTTTTTGTCTGTGCTGTCCTTGTCCGTGAACATGCCCCTGTTGTTGTCGCCTTATGCGGCTGTGCCACTGTTCTGGGGCATATGTATTCCATGTTTCTTGGCTTTAAGGGAGGAAAGGGTGTGGCAACGGCACTGGGTGTATTTTTCTATCTCTCTCTTCCGGCTGTTATAGCATGTCTGGCGATATTTGTTGCAGTGGTTGCCTTTTCCGGCTTTGTCTCGCTTGGCTCACTTGCAGGTTCCGCCTCCATGATAGTCATTTTACTCGTGATGCAGGAACCTGTTTGGAAAATTGGACTGGCAGTTTTTATAGTGGCAATGATCTGGATGAAGCATTATCAGAATATACAAAGGTTGTTGAGTGGAACAGAGAAAAGCTGGAAAAAGCGGTAATCGTTGATCAATTACACGTGATCAGGTTACATCCAGAGTACCGTATGAATGGTTACAGAGCAGCGTTGACAGGACACTAGGGTATACCAGAAGTACTATAACAAAAAACGTGATTGACAGATGAACAGAAAATACTGGCAACAAGTGCAAAGAGCTAAAAATATTCTCTGCCTTGGCGAAGATGCTACATTGTCAGAAATCAAGCAAGCTTATCATGCCCTGTCCAAGAAGTATCATCCAGATCGTGTGAGCCGAGGTGATGGTGACCGGGAAGGCGAGCAGATGTATCACTTGACCGAGGCCTATGAACTGCTCATGAAGTATTGTACTCAATATCGCTTTCCTCTTGAACCTCCTGAAAATGAGCCCCTGGAGATTTATGACCCTGAAGAATGGTGGAAGGCCCGGTTCGGAGAGGAGCCTGTCTGGGGCAAAAAGACAACCAGGTGACCAGGTGACCAGGTGTCCTGTCAACGCTGTTCTGTCGTATCCTGCCTTCAGCCCTTATGCAGTCTGCCCCGGGTCACACGGCACTACTGTGCAGCGCGGGACAGGGCTGCGTAAGGACAAGAAAATCCGGCGAAATATACTGACATTTCAGTGTGGACATGACACAAGGAGCAGTTACAGACATAAAGCAAATGAGACCAGGGTAGTACTTGCCTTGTGATTACCCGTAAAGAGAGAAGGTATGCGCATCCCCGAACTTTTAAACCGTGGCGGACAATCTCTGTCGCTTGAATTTTTTCCTCCAAAAAAACAGGATGACTGGCCAGATTTTCTTGAAACAGCAGGGCAGCTGAAAGTTTTGGCCCCATCTTTTGTCTCGGTAACCTATGGAGCAGGGGGCTCTACTCAGGATGCGACCCTGGAGATCTGCAGACAGCTGATGGATCATTGCAGCTATGAGGTAATGCCGCATTTGACCGGAGTTGCCGCAGATACTGACAAAATTGATCAGTTTTTAGCTACGCTGAAAGCGCTGGGGGTAGATAACGTTCTTGCCCTGCGGGGCGACAGGCCACAGGGATTTTCTGGAGATGACCAAGAGCTTTTTGCCCATTTTCCTCATGCTTCCGATCTGGTGTCATATGTACATAGCAGTCAGCCGGAAATGGCCGTTGGCGTTGCCGGTTTTCCTGAAGGCCATGCAGAGTGTTCATCCATTGCCAAAGATCTGGAGGTCATGCGGGAAAAGGTTGAAAGCGGTGCCTCATTTGTGATAACCCAGCTTTATTTTGACAACAGGGTGTACTTTGATTATGTCGAGCGGCTTCGGTGTCGCGGCATCAGGTTGCCGATAATTCCTGGAATACTGCCTGTTCGCAACCTCGCTTCCTTGAGATTTATTCTGCAGCTTTGCAATGCACGGATTCCAGGACAGTTGATAAATGCTCTCCTCAAGGCAGACGAAGAGGGGGGAAGCAAAGCTGTGTACGCAACAGGAGTTTCCTATGCACGACAACAGATTAAGGAATTGCTGCAAGGTGGTGCTCCGGGTGTTCATCTGTATACCTTGAATAAGGCGGATATGTGCCTTGAGGTGATGGCAGGGCTTTATTGAGAGCCGGTGCATCAGCATAACAGGAGTTACTCTTCCATTATATTTTTTGAGGTGACAAAATGAGAGCAGTTGTGGCGTTACTGCTGTTGAGTCTAATTGTATGCATACCCCTGGGATATGCTGAAGAGAGAGAGCAGGGTCAGCTGGATCTTGATACAGTTGAAACACTTGATCTGCACACTGCTCAGCAATATGCCCTGCAAGGTAATCCGAATATGGCGGCAGCCCGGACCAGAATCGCCCAGGCCCGCGCCAGGATACAACAGGTGATCGCAGCCTGGTGGCCAAGTCTTGATCTGTCTGCAGCCGCAGAAAATGAGAGGGTATCAGACAATACCCATGCCTATAATTCATTGCTAGCATCACTGTATGGCGGAGAAGCTGAGCAGGATTCCAATCAGTTCAGCGCAGGTATTCAGGCCACCTGGCTTTTGTTTGACGGGTTTGCCAGGCATTTTCAAAAACAACAGGCTGAATGTGGCGAACAGGCGTATCGCTTCGCCTTCATCAACGCCCAACGCCTGCTGGTGCAGGCGGTAGCCGAGGCATATTTTAATGCCCAGCTCGCTCAAACCAAGATTGATATCGCGCTGGCCGATAAAAAATTTTACAAGAGACAGCTGGAAGATGCGCAAAGTCGGTTTGATATAGGTGCCGGTACCTGGGGTGATGTTATTAATATCAAGGTTCAGCTTAATTCCGCTGAAACCAGTTTCATCCTCAATAAACGTGAACTGGAAGCTTCCTGCTATGGTTTGGCTGCCCTGCTTGGGGTTCCAGAAGCAAGGCTGCCAGAAAAAATGCGTTTGCAGGTCCTTGATAAGGATACAGAGATACATCCCTTTAGGGAAGACGTTGCTGCCTTGATTGATGAAGCCCTGGAATCACGCCCTGATCTCCAGCAGGCAAGGGAGCAGGCCAGGCAGGCCGAATCAGAGGTTGGGCTTGCAAAAGCTTCATTCTATCCCACCGCACAGCTTCAGGGGTATATTGCCGCTGCGCGGGGAGATGATCCGGCCTTCACCAATGATGATTTTGGTAATCAGATTTCACTGAATATTGCCTGGAACATTTTTTCAGGTGGGGCAGACAGGGCACTTCTTGCTGAGGCAAGACAGGCAAAGCGTGAGGGACAGTATTTTTTAAACAGTCTGCGTAACCAGATAGCGTCTGAAGTGCGTCAGGGGATAGCCCGGCTGAGAGCGTTCGAAGATCAGGTTCGTCTACAGCGAGAGACGGTCATCCTGGTTGAGGAAAACAGGGAATTGGCAAAAAATGAGTATGAAGCAGGCGAGACCTCACTTGTTCGTCTAAATGAAGCGCAACGTGATCTGACTACAACATATGGGAGGCTGGCGCAGGCTCTTGTGGGATATTTCAGGGCAAGGCAGAACCTGGACA
Organism: Desulfobulbus propionicus; assembly: GCA_002747135.1. GTDB lineage: Bacteria > Desulfobacterota > Desulfobulbia > Desulfobulbales > Desulfobulbaceae > Desulfogranum > Desulfogranum propionicus_A. The sequence goes on from PDTE01000006.1 coordinate 25,089, forward strand.
GCGTAACTGGCCGCAATCTGTCGGGTATTGTCAGTGCAGGACAGGAGTAACGTAACTGATCACGGGCACTTCATCTTTGCCCGTGATCAGTTACTGACTTACCAAAAATTACCGAACCTGGCACCGCCTGCGTTGATGAGAAATCCGGGCAAGCTGAAGGCGGCTACAGGCGTAAATAAGTGAAACCAGAGGACACATGCCACACGAGGTGTTACCCTTATGCAGGGCAATTTTTACCTGCTGCGTAATTTTTTGAAGTCCGAATCCGTAATTTCAGGTGTTCCATGACCTGCAAACTGCACCACCCCCTTACTGTCGGCAACAATAATGGTAGGTACCCCAATTACTTTGTACTTATTCGTTATCGCCTGTTTTGTATCAAATATCACCGGATAGTTAATTTTGTTTTTTTTGATAAATGAAGCCGCTCTTTTCTTTGAGTCATTAACACCAATATTAATCGCTATAAACTCCATTCCCTTTTTTTGAAATTGTGCCACCAGCTTGTTCACTTTAGGAACTTCAGTTATACAGTTCGGACACCATGATGCCCAAAAAACAAGCATTATTGGCTTCTTACCGATATATCGGGAAAGATCATAAGTATTTCCTTCCATGTTTTCTGCTGAAAAATAAGGGAGCTGGTCGCCAGGCTGCACAGCAAAAGAAGTCATGGGCACCAGGCAGATGAAGAGTGTAAGGATAGCAAGGTTTCTAAATAGATTCATTTTTTTCCCGTAAGAAGTGCAGGCATTACCTGCTTTAACTGTCTGCGTCTTATTGCTATATAATAAATGTTCCCGCTTTATAAAAGAAATATTCAGCCAGAATAATCATAAAAAAGCCCATGCCCTGCTTGATTCGTGTCATCCAATTTCCGGATCGGGGCAAAGCAGTCAGAAAACCTGAAAAAGTACCGACTGCTATCAATATAGTTCCCATGCCAAATGAAAAAAGAAAAAGCATGAGTCCGCCAAGCAGCAACGCCCCTGAAGTCGCCACATAAGCGAGCAAGACACCTAATACCGGTGCTGTGCATGGACCGGCAATGAACGCTGATAAAATCCCGGCCACAAATACACCGGTAAGCCCTGCTTTTTTTGTTGTCAAGCGGTGCGAAAATGAAGGCAGCGCAAAGACGTCGAGCATGGCCAGCGCAAAAACGAGCATACAGTTACCGATAATGAGGTAAGTTAACGGGTTACTGTTAATGGCGCCAAAAAAATGACCGGTTGCTGCGGCAAAGACACCGAGCCCGGCATAAGCGATGGCCATACCGCAAACATAGGTCAGGGAAAGGAGGAAGCCCCGTTTTTTTGAACCGCCTATGTTGGAGTGCCCTACAATACCTGCTGTCACAGGAATCATAGGGTATACACACGGAGTCAGGCTGGTCAAAACACCGCCGGCATAGGCGATGATGGAGCTGAGCAGCAATGAAGTCTGCAAGGCGGTTTCAAGCTGGCTTATAAGTTGGTCCATAGAGATATCTTGTGTAGAGCAGGGTGTGGAAAAGTATACTGAGATTTTTAAGGCCAGTTTTTTTTAAAATATGTAACTCCTCACAGCTCACCCCTCTTTGAACGATCACGACCCGCCGCATAGAGGGGCTATAGCTGCCAATCGTGCTTGTCCAGATAGGGTCAACCTGAGAGCAGTTACACGTTTGAGGCAGGTACAATCAGAGCGTTACCCATCCAGTGAGTAGTTACTAAAATATTTTCCTCTTTCTCCCTTTCTCAAGGTAGACAAAATGTTCAAAGCCGGGCTAGTGTCCTGTCAACGCTGCCCTGTCGTATCCTGCTTGTCTTTTTCAGCCCTTATGCAGCCTTGCCCTGGGTCACATGGCACTACTATGCAGCGCAAGGACAAGGCTGCATAAGAACAAAAAAATCCGGCGTAATATACTGACATTTCAGCGTTGACATAACCCTAGAGCACAAGTTTAACCACGACAAATCCGCCTATCAGCAGAAGGAAAAAGGCAACAGAGAGAATATTGAAGTATTTGTTGATAAACGACTGCACTGACGCGCCAAATTTGTATATGAGCCCTGCAACCAGAAAAAAACGAGCACCTCTGGCTGCAATGGAGACCAGGAAAAAGGTGAGGAAATTGATGTGAAAAGCGCCGGAGGTGATAGTAAAAAGCTTATAGGGAAGAGGGGTGAAGGCGGCCGCACCGATTGCCAGAGCGTCATATTGTTGATAGAGAGCCTGGACAGTACCATATTTTTCGTGGAGATCGTACATGTCAAGGATGGGCTGGCCAACCGTATCCATGAAGCCCAGTCCCAGGCCATAGCCAATGGCCCCGCCGATTACAGAGCCTGCTGTGCAGATGAAGGCATATTTTAAAGATTTTTGAGGAGAGGCGATGCACAGGGCAAGGAGAAAGACATCGGGAGGGATGGGGAAAAAAGAGGATTCCGCCACTGCTGTCAGAAAGAGAACCCAAATGCCTGCCGGGGTCTGAATCCATTCCATGCAGCGGGTGTACAACTGCTGGAGAAGAGACATCTTTTTTTCAGGTGTATCAGTCACTCCAGGCATGGGCTCCTATCAGGTTGACAAAACGAACCTGTTCTATGACCTGGATAGTAATGTTGTTATTCTCTTTGCGGACAAGCTGCAGTTCCTGAGCTCCCTGTTCTCCAACCGGGATAATCATACGCCCAGGATTGTCTAGTTGATCCAGCAGGGGTTGCGGGATACAGGGACCCCCTGCAGTAACAACAATAAAGGCAAAGGGAGCCTCGTCCTGCCAGCCGGTGGTGCCGTCGTCGATCCGGGAGATGATATTGTGGTAATGGAGACGATCAAACACCTTGCGAGCGCGGCCAAGGAGGTTGTCTATACGCTCCACCGTATAGACCCGTGCACATAGTCGAGAAAGTACCGCTGCCTGGTAACCGGAACCAGTACCGATCTCCAGTCCTTTTTCATGGCCCTTGATGTCGAGGGCCTGGGTCATGAGGGCGACGATAAAAGGCTGGGAAATAGTCTGGCCACTGCCGATGGGTAAGGGATGATCACCATATGCCTTGGCCTGCATGGCATCTTCAACAAAGAGGTGGCGCGGAATATGGCGCATTACTTCTAGAACTTTTTCGTCGTGTATCCCCCGGGGAATAAGCTGTTCCTCCACCATCCGGTCGCGGTTGATGGTAAAAGAGGATGATTCAGTCACTTAATATCTTCCCAGGTATAATCGTCGACCCATTCCTGATCATCCTCATAAAAGGTGCGAAATTCGCAGCCTGTCACCAGAGAATCCCGCAGTGTGACAATTATCATCTCAGACCCTTTATTATCCAGCCATGAGCCGAAGATCGGAGCGGAAGCAAATGAGGAAGGTCTGTCTTCGTAGTAGATATATTCCACAACTCCAGGAGCAATGATTCGCTTGTCTTCAGGTTCCCCCAGACAGGATCGAACATCGTCAACAGTAGAAAGGCCCGGCTTGATCAGGGTAGCTTCGGAAGCGAGGTGTCTGGTCGGCTTGTACGAACAGCTTTGTAAAAAAATAGCGGTCATGAGGATGGCCAGTGCATATCGCATCAATTCCTCCCTGTAACAGCGAGTACCCATAAAAACGTACGATGGATACTCTACACAATTATTATCGCCTTTTCCAGACGAAAAAAGGGTATGACTATATATTGTGAACACACCCTTTTTTTCGTCACTGCTTCCAGCTCACCCATCTTTGGACGATCGCGATCGGCCTCATAGAGGGGCTATAGCTACCTATTTGCCCGATGTTGCCCGCTCCAGGATACGGTAGTTGCGGTTGACCATCTCCATAGGATCAATGATCAGTCCCGCCTGGATAAGAGCGTTATCATAGATCTGGTCCACGATGATACCGGCAAATTCTTCGTCGGTTTCCCTGGTGCTGGCCAGCTGCTTTATAAGCGGGCTGGAACCGTTGATCTCCATATCCTTTTTAGAAGCCATCATTGGCCCACCCTCCTGGCCAGATGCCTGAAGTATACGCTCCATGGAAGAGGTCATGAATCCATCCACATTGACGATCATGGCCGGACTGTCAACCAGCCTGGAAGAACTCTTCACTTCTCCGACCTTGTCACCAAGTCTGTTTTTTATCCATGTACAGAGGGCTTCGATCTGGTCTTTGGGCAAGGCCTCCTGTTGGGATGCTTCTTCGTTTTCCTTACCCCCTTCTGTTGACTCGGGAAGTTTTACGTCGGCGGCATCGGCGGAAATCAGTTTTTTACCGTCATATTCCCGTAAGTGGTTGAGGACAAAATCATCAATGGGTTCAAGGGTATAAATAATTTCAACTCCCCTTTTCCTGAACATTTCAACATAGGGGCCATGCTCCACCGCTCCCCTGCTTGGGCCATTAATGAAATAGATCGAATCCTGGCCGTCTTTCATGCGGCCAATATATTTATCAAGCGAGATCATTTCCCCTGGTTCACTGGCAGAGGATTCGAAGCGCAGCAGCTTGCCCAGGTCGTCACGAAATTCAAAATCAGAGGTAATACCTTCTTTGATAAAGATACCAAAGGTTTTCCAGAACTGTTGATATTTTTCAGCATCTTTGCTTGCTTCTTCGTTCAGGAATTTTATAAAGCGTTTGGTCAGCACCTTGCGCAGCTTGTAGACCAGCGCGTTATCCTGGAGGGACTGTCGAGAGATATTAAGCGGAAGATCTTCCGAATCCACTACACCTTTGACAAAGCGAAGCCATTCAGGCAGGATATTCTCACTGTGCTGATCAATAAGGATTTTCTGGCAGTAGAGATTAACACCTGGCTGCATTCTGCCCATACCGGCAACTTCAAAGTTCTCTGCAGGGACATAAACCAGGGCGTTGATAGCAAGAGGTGCATCAGCGGAAAAATGAAGGCGATACATGGGGTCATCTGCCGCATTACCGACAAATTTGTAGAATTCAGTGTATTCTTCATCGGTTATCTCGTTTTTTGAGCGGGCCCAGATGGCCTGTACGGTATTGACGGTCTTGCCTTCCACCTTGACCGGGAAAGGCACAAAGGTGGAATACTGCTTGATGATATGCTCAACCGTAAACTTGGTGGCATAGGTCTCAGCATCTTCTTTTAGTTCAATAATTATTTTGGTGCCACGATGCAGGCCCGGGCAGGGCTTAACAGTGTAGGTCCCGCCGCCGTCCGATTCCCATTCAAAGCCTTCACTGCCATCCCAGGAACGAGTCTGGACTCGTACGTTTTTGGCAGCCATGAATACCGAATAGAAACCTACACCGAATTGCCCGATGAGATTGATATCCTTTTTTACTGCTTCGGCCAGCTCCTCGAAAAATTTACTGGAACCGGAGTGGGCAATGGTGCCAAGATTGGTCTCCAGCTCTTCCCTGGTCATACCGATTCCGGTGTCGCTAATGGTGAGAAGGTGTTTTTTGTCATCGCAGTCGATGGTTATTTCAAGGGGGACATGTGCGTCAAATTCTGGCTGCTCAACCAGGCTCTGATGGCGGTATTTTTCCAGGGCGTCAGCAGCGTTAGAAACCAGCTCCCGAATAAAGATGTCTTTTTCGGTGTAAAGTGAATTTATGACAATATCAAGAACTTTCCTGGTCTCTGCCTGGAACTGTTTGGTTTCGACCTGTGTTTCCGTCATGGGCGTGATCCTCTTTTTTAAATGACTGTTGCTTAGTAATGTTTTATTTATTCGGCCAACATGGTAAGCACGATTCATGCGCTGTCAACTGACTGTATCAGGTCAGACCGGACATGACTTCTGATTTTTACAAAGCGAACCATTGTGAAACGTAAAGCAAGTGAAACCAGGGTGGTACATGCCCTGTGAGTAGTGACTATGAAACATTATGATGTCTGTATTATCGGCGCAGGACTTTCTGGCCTGAGTACGGCTGCTTTTCTCCTGAAAGGGGCGGCGCAGAAGCGGATTTTCCTGCTGGACAAGGGGGCTGTTCCAGGAGGAGTTATCAGCACCTTTCAGCAGGATGGGTATCTCGCCGAATGGGGGCCGCACGGCTTTCTGGATACCTATGAAGAGTGTATGGAGCTGGTGGAATGGGCTGGTCTTGAAGAAGACCGGCTCTTCGCGCCACTTGGTAAGTATGTGCGCTATATCTGCCTGAATGGAAAACTAAACGAAATTGCACAACAGCCGCATAAAATCATTACACGTCCGCTTATCTCCGTTCCTGCCAAATTACGAGTGCTGGGTGAGGTATGGAAAAAACCGCTTGAGGGCGAACCTACCATTGCCCAATGGGTCGAACATCGGTTTGGCTCGGCCATGTTACCTTTTGCTGATGCTGTGTTTACCGGAACCTATGCCGGAGATATCCACCGCTTGAAGATGGACGCGGTAATGCCGGGTGCCCGAAGACTTGAGCTGGAATATGGCTCGATAATCAAAGGACTTGTCAGGCGCATGATGCAAAAGAGGGGAAGCGGTCACAGGCGAAAGGGGCTTCCCTCAATGACTTCTTTTGTCCACGGCATGGAGCAGTTCCCTCTGGCTCTGGCGGAAAAGGTAAGCCAACAGGCAGAGATATCCTGTAATACGGAGGTTACAGGCATTAAACGAACCAGCTCTGGCTGGCTGGTTTATTATGGCGAAAATTCTTGTCAGACGTCTCATCTTGTTCTTGCTCTGCCTGTGAATACCTGTCTTGAGCTTTTGCAAAAGATGGAAAGTGAGCAGGCAAAAATGCCGCTGCCGCCTGTCAGGAAAATCCCGGAGACGAGGCTGGTCAATGTCCTCCTTGGATTTGATACGTCTGCTGAAATTCCCTTTGGTTTTGGATATCTGGCCCCGGAGCAGGAAAAACGCTTTGCCCTGGGAGGACTTTTTTCTTCACATATGTACCCGGGCAGGGCTCCAGAAGGAAGACAGCTTGTTGAAGTTATGGTCGGAGGAAGACGTCATGAAAAACGGCTGGAACTGGATGATGCGGCTCTCGTCAGTGCAGTCTGTCGTGATCTTAAGGAACTTGTTGCTCTGCCAAAAGCACCGGTATTCAGCAAGGTGCTCCGATCAGCGGGTAGTTTACCGCAGCTTGAGCAGGGGTATACCAGCTTGCTTGCCTGGCGTGACCAGATTATGGAGCTTGAACCAACTCTTTTTATCAGCGGCTTTGGCTGGAAAGGGATTGGCATATACGATATGACCAGTGAAGCAAAGAAAACTGCCGAGCGTATACTGACCCAAAAACATGGAAGCGGGAAGGCTGAGGTCAAGGGCGTATATTTTTAGTATTATTGCTGGAGCCTTGAGCTGAGCAATTCGATCTGTTCCCGCGTGCTGCCCTGTCTGGCCATTTCCTTGGTGATGACCTTGATGGCGTGGAGCACGGTGGAGTGGTCGCGATTATAGATTCCGCCGATGTCAGCCAAGGATTCTTTGGTAAACTTTCTGGAGAGATACATGGCAACCTGGCGAGGATGAGAGATAGAGCGCTTGCGTGATCTTGACTTCAGGTCTTCCACTGATACATTGAATTGATCGCCAACAAAATCAAGAATAGAGGAAGAGGAGAGGTTATTTTCGGTGCAGACAAATCTGGAAACAACCTCCTTGACCACGTCCATGGATGGTGCTTCGCCGCGCAGGCAGCATTTTGCCTTGATTCCCAAGATTGCACTTTCAATCCTGCGTACATCTCCCTTGAGGGTCTGGGCCAGGTAATCGACCAGGTTATCTTCCATCCGCACCTGATTGACTCGTAGTTTGTGCCTGATAATGCGTACTCTGGTTTCGTAGTCTGGTGACTGAATATCCGTCACCAGGCCTGAGGTCATCCGGCTTAAAAAGTCAGTATCCAGTCCTTGCAGTTTGTTGGGCTGGACAGCTGAGGTAAGTATAACCCGTCTGCCTGACTTGATCAGGTAGTCCAGAATGGTGTTTAATTCTTCCTGGGTTTTGTTCTTGCCGGTCAGGGTATGGATATCTTCAATAAGCAATATGTCGCAACTGTTGATATATTTTTTGGAAAACTGTTCCATGGATCTGGTTCGCAGGTTTTGAACCATTTCGGCACTGAATTGTTGAGCTGTTAAGTACTGCAGCCTGGTCGATGGTGCTGAATTAAAAATTGAATGAACAACCGCCTGGGTCAAGTGGCTTTTGCCAAGACCGGTTGAGCTGCTCATAAACAGACACGTACCAAAGGTACGTTCACCTTTAGCAAGGGCGCTGCAGGCGGACTGGGCGAGCACGTTGGACCGACCCACCATGAACTGATCAAAGGTGTAGGCCGGGTGGAGTGAACGGAACCTGGGGGCTGGTGCAGTTGTTCCTGGAAGGCGCATCTGCCCGCTGATGTTGCTGTCCATGATGACCGGAGTCTTGTCTGAAACAATAAACCGAACAGATAGATCCAGTTTCATTGATTGGATAATATCAGTTATCAGCCCAAGGTATTTCTGTTCAACATAGGCGCAGAAAAAACGGTCAGGGCCATACAGCTCAAGGGACTGTTTACCTTGATGTCTGCACTCCAGCGGCTTGATCCACAGGGAAAATTCGCTTTCAGACAGGGAAGCTAGAAGTGATGATTTGATAGAGTCCCACACCATGAGTCAACCTTTTTATTTTGGAGGAAGTGGAGTTATAATTAATAAATATTTCGTAACTCCTCACAGCTCACCCCTCTTTGAACGATCACGACCCGCCGCATAGAGGGGCTATAGCTGCCAATCGTGCTTGTCCAGATAGGGGCAACCTGAGGTGATTTGGCAGGTAAATTCAGAAATAGAAGTGAAAAAAAACAATGCCCTGATTTCTTCGCAGTATAGGGGATTAGGAGCATATTTTACCGGAACCTCTTTTTTAGCTGCGCATATCACAGAAAATTCGGCTGGACAACAGTTTAGTCTTGCCTAAGTAACTTGTTAACAAATTGTTGACAAAATATTAAGTTTGTTTTTCTCGAAAATACTACATATAACTCTTTAATGCTAGAAAATGAGGATGGAAAGCATTAGGTGACTCTTGTTGCCCAACATTAAAGGGAGAGCACATGGGCGGAGATTTAAAAAAAATATTAGATCTTGTTTTATACCTGTTCCCAGCACATCCTTTGTAACCAATCACAGACCCCGTGATTGGTTACAAAGGATGTGCTGGGTGTTTACCTGTTTTTGAGGATACTTCTGGCCAGAGTGAAGACTTCTATGCCGGCTGGATGGGCCTGGCGGATAGTTTTGGCACATTCGTTTACCGTTGTTCCGGTGGTAAATACATCGTCAACAAGAAGAATGCGCTTACCTGCAAGCAGGTCAGGTTGCCTAAGGCTGAAACAGCCTCGCAGCTTATTTTTTCTCTCTTTCCCGGAAAGCCCAGTTTGAGGAGGTGTCAGCCGGTGGCGCTGTATGGCGCGTACATGAATTCTGTCTCTCCATGTTGAAAAACAGGAACGAGCCAGGATCAGGGCCTGGTTATATCCTCGTTTGCGCAGTCGGGTAATATGGAGAGGAACCGGAACAATAATATCTGGTATGCTGAATTGACTGTAAACACCGGATATCTTGGTCAAGGCTCCGAGTGAAGAGGCACTTTTGGTGGTGAAATTGAATTTGAGGGAATGAATCAGTGGGCTTAGCTGCCGGTTGTACACATATGAAGAGCGGGCAAGATCAAAAAAATAGTTACCCTGCAGGCATACCCCGCAGAGATGATTCCTGCCTGTGGCAAAAGGGGCACCACAACATACGCACAAGGGTGAGGAAATTGGTTCGATTTTTTCCTGGCAGCGTGGACAGAGAAGCGGCGGTCTTGAGTTTTCCAGGGTAGCTGCACACGTCAGGCAGCGCGGGGGAAAGAACAGATCATTGAGAGCCCCAATGATTGAATGTATTGCCATGGCATGGACCTTAACCGGATTATATGATTTCAAGTAACTCCTCACAGCTCACCCCTCTTTGAACGATCACGACCCGCCGCACAGAGGGGCTGTAGCTGCCAATCGTGCTTGCCCAGATCTGGGCAAGCTGAAAGCAGTTACAGGCTTAAAAGCAAGTGAAATAAAGAGGCTGCATACCCTGTAAGTCGTTACTCAATATAAATTATTTTATGACAGGTTCACAAATTTTTTCAGGAATACTTTTTCAGCAGCAGCTCCCAGGCCGACTCCCCTTCAGTCGATCACGATTGGCTGCAGAGAAGGCTGTAGCGGCCCGTCGTGCCAGCCTGAATCTGGGCAACCTGGAAAGCTGGTACAACTTTAAGACACGTGAAGCCAGGGCGGTACATACCCTGTGAGCAGTTACCTTTTTCTTTAACTTGACTATGGAATTGCCATGAGTTTTTTTCAACGAATAAGAGCGATTACCCTTCTTATTGTCGCTCCGTTTTTGACCATTACAGTTTCTTTTATGGCTTGGTTCGATATGTGTTGTGTTCGCAGGTCAAAAAAAAAGGCCCTGGCCTTTCCCCGTTTCTGGGGCGTTTTTTTGTGCCGTCTGGCAGGGGTAACGGTTGAGTTTAAAGGACTTGACCATATCCAACCAGACCGCACATATATCTTTGCCGGTAACCATTGCAGCCAGTTTGATATCTTTTGTTTTCAGGGCTTTTTTCCATACAACTTCAGGTGGATAGCCAAAAAAGAACTGTTTCGGATCCCTGTGTTTGGAGCTGCCATGAAAAAGGTTGGCTATATAGCTATTGATCGGTCAAGGGGGAGAAAGGCCTTGAAGAGCCTGGAGGAGGCGGCAAGACAGATAGCCCAGGGAGACTCTGTGCTGATTTTTCCTGAAGGCACCCGTAGTCAAACAGGCAGGCTGCAAGAATTTAAAACCGGAGCCATAATCCTGGCTATAAAGGCAGGTGTGCCAGTTATTCCTCTTGGAATTAACGGCTCTGATACTATCCTTCCCAAGGGCAGGCTGTTGGCCGACTCTGGTAAGATTGTTGTCAATATAGGAAAGCCGGTGCCGACAGATCATTATACTGCAAAAGATAAACAGAAGCTGGCCAGGGCCTTGCACCTGGAAGTAGAAAAATTGCTTGAACCACGTCAACGATCAGAAGTAACGGCTTCTTTTACTGGAGAAAATAAGCCTGGTTGAGATAACAGGTTACGGATTTCAGCTGTGCAGATACTTGCTCCCTCGTGTCCTGTCAACGCTGAAACGTCAGGATATTGCGCCGGATTTTTCCTGTCCTTATGCAGCCTTGTCCTGGGGTGCATAGTAGGGCTATGTGACCCAGGGCAAGGCTGCATAAGGGCTGAAAAAGACAAGCAGGATACGACAGAGCAGCGTTGACAGGACACGAGGTATATACCACCCTGGTTTCACTTGCTTTACGTCTGTATCTGCTTTTATCCGGCCCATATTTGGGCAAGCCGCCTGGCAGCTGCAGCCCCTTTATGCGGCCATTGGTGACTGCCCGAAGATGGATGAGCTGGGAGCAGGTACCCTGGCGCAATCACCCCTTTCTCAAAATTGAGTTCCCGTGAGCAATTGCTGCCTGAGGGATTCAAGCTCTTGTACTTCTTATTCATTGCAAAAAAAGGGGAACATGGCATAATAGAATTTTATATGTTTCGAGGGCATGAGGTTTTTCTTTTTCCGTAACTCCTCACAGCTCACCCCTCTTTGAACGATCACGACCCGCCGCATAGAGGGGCTATAGCTGCCAATCGTGCTTGTCCAGACATGGGCAACCTGAGAGCAGGTACACGTTTGAGGTAGGTACAATCAGAGAGGTACACACCCAGTGAGCAGGTACCTTTTTCCCATATTACCGGGTGTAGTAACCACTTCCGGGATATATACCACCTTGGTTGTACCCGCCTTAAGCCTGTATCTGCTTTCAGGTTGCCCGGATTTGGGCAAGCCACTTGTCAGGTATCGCCTCTTTCAGCGGTCAATGCTGATCGCCTGAAGATGGGTGAGACGGGAGAAGTTACCGGGTATATAGATCTGTTTCAGGTTACGTACTATTTTATTTAAAGGAATGTTTCCAGATGCTGCCACAAATGCGAGTTGCGCTTTCTCCTCTTTCCTGTTTGCTTTCTCTTCTTTTATTACTGCTGTTGTTGTGGTGCAGTGGAACTGCCTGCGCCACTGAACAGAACACCGTGTTTCTGCCTTTTAAGGTTAATGCCCCTGAGCCGGATGCTCTGGATAAAAACATTCATCTTATACTGGAAAAGACAGTTGTTGAAAAAGGGTGTGAACTGGTTTCCAGCCCCTTTGCCAGGTATTCCAGCTGGCCGCCTTCAGCAGAGGAGATTGGCCAGATAGCCGAGAAAACAGGCCGTAATTATGTAGCTGTCGGAACACTGACGCAGCTTGGCGTTCGCTACAGTCTTGATATATCGGTTTTTAACGCCCTCCAGCCAGATACACCCTATACCTATTATGGTGAAGCTGATTCTGTTGATATGCTCAAGGAGAGTGTTGAAACCGCTGTTGACAATATCCTTGGGTATATCAATCAGCACATTATCGTTGCCTCCATTACAGCAGCAGGCAATGTTCGCATTGATACCGGGGCTATAATACGCAAAATATCTACTAAGCCAGGAGACAGGTATGATCCGGAAGTTTTGCGCCAGGACCTGAAAAATGTTTTCAGCATGGGGTATTTTGATAATGTCGAGATTGAGGCTGAAGACACGGAGAGCGGCAAAAAAATTATTTTCCGGGTACAGGAAAAACCACTTGTCAGCAAGGTCATTTTTACTGGTGCAGACAAAGTAAAAGAAGAGGATGTACGAGAGGCAGCTAATATAAATGAAAACACCATCCTTAACCCCGCCAGGGTAAATGAAGGGAGACGTCGAATTAAAGAACTCTACAAATCAAAAGGATATTACAATGCCAGCATTGAATCAGTCATCAGTTATCCCACGCCTGAAAAGGCAGAGGTACGCTTTGTGCTCAGGGAAGGAGAAAAGGTTTCCATCAGGGAGATAGTCTTTCAGGGGAATATCTCTTATGATGACGACGACCTGGAAGACATCATAAAAACAAGTAGTTATAAATGGTGGTATTCCTGGCTGACTTCAGCCGGCACGTTGAAGATGGACATCCTTGAACAGGATGTGTCCAGAATCGCCGCTTTTTACCAGAATCATGGTTTTATTGAGGCCAGAGTAGGGGCACCGAGGATTGAGGAAGATGGAGACAAGCTGACCGTCATTTTTCCCATTGAAGAAGGCCCTCGTTTTCGGGTCGGTACCGTTGATATTACTGGAGACCTGATTGAAGATAAACAGAGCATGCTGACCCTGTTGAAAATCAGGAAAGAAGAATTTTTAAACCGGCAGGTTTTGCGCGAAGACAACAGGCGTCTTGCAGATCTTTACGCAGAGCACGGATACGCTTTTGCAGAAATCATGCCCAAGGTGGAAAAGCGCGACGTTGAAAAAAGGGTAAACATCACGCTGCATATCACCAAAGGCTCCCTGGTATATTTTAACAGGATAGAGATAGAGGGCAATACCCGTACCCGTGACAATGTAATTCGCCGTGATCTTGCCGTTGAAGAGGGCGGCCTGTTTAATTCAAAGGCTATCCGTGAATCAACCAGGAACCTGCAATATCTTGGCTTTTTTGAGGACGTCAGGGTTACACCTAGGCCTTCGTTGAGCAAGGATCAAATGGATGTACTGGTAGAGGTCAAGGAAAAGTCCACCGGTCAGTTCAGTGTTGGTGCTGGCTATTCCACCTCCGAGAATTTCATGCTAATGGGACAGGTCAAGGAGGATAATTTTTTAGGTACCGGCAAGGAAGTATCCCTTTCCGGCAAGGTGAGCAGCTCGACGACCAAGTATAATATCAACTACACCGACCCCCGGCTTTTTGACTCAAAAGTCTCTGTCGGCTTTGATCTGTACAGCTGGGAAAAAGAGTATAATGATTATACGAAAAACACCACTGGCGGCAGTGTACGGTTTGGCCACCCTTTTTTCGGAAAATGGAATATTTATTACGGCTATACCCTTAAGGACACTGAATTATCTGATATCTCTGATGATGCCTCTGTGGTCATCGTGCGATCAAAAGATATTCACTGGACCAGTGCAGCCAACCTTGCTCTGGTTCGAGACAGCAGAGATAACAGGTACATACCCAGCAAGGGATCTCGAAATTCAGTAAAAATCGAATATGCGGGCGGCCCCCTTGGAGGTGATGCCTCTTTTACCAAGGTAGAAGCAAAGACAGGATGGTGGATCCCGATGATCTGGGATACGGTTTTTCGTGTCAAGGCTGTAGCTGGTCAGGCTTTTGAAAACGAAGAAGACAGACTGCCGGTATATGAACATTTTTATCTGGGCGGTATGAACTCTATCCGGGGATTTGATTCATATTCCATCAGTCCGCTCGACGAGGAAACCGGCGAGAAGATCGGTGGCGACAAAATGTGGTATGGTACGGTAGCTGTTATATTCCCTGTTTTCAAGGATATCGGTATGCGGGGTGAGCTGTTTACTGATTTTGGCAATGTGTACGCGACCGATGAGGACTGGGATTTTGGTGAGTACAAGAAAAGCGCAGGATTTGCCATTTTATGGATGTCTCCTCTCGGACCGCTTCGACTGGCCTGGGGGTATAACCTCGACAAACAGGATGATGAAGATCAGTCCAACTGGGATTTTAGTATGGGGGGGTCTTTTTAACCCGGATTTCTCAGCCTCTGTTAAAAAAACGTAACTTTTCGCAGGGCATGTATCGCTCTGGTTTCACCTGCTTCAAGTCTGTACCTGCCTTAAACTCGCCCAGATTCAGGTCAGCGTAAAAGGCAGCTGCAGCCCTTGTATCCGGCCAATCGTGCTCGCTCGAAGGCGGGCGAGTGTCCCTGAGGGCATACACAACAGGAAAGTGAGAAATCCGGGCTAATTGTCATGAGTGACGTACTCCTCAATTCCTGTTCTAATTGTCATGAGTGACGTACTCCTCAATTCCTGTCATAAAAAACAAGAAATTATTTGAGGTGTCAGGCCTCTTGGGTTGCGGGTTTTCCGCATTAGTTACTTTATGCAGTCAATACTTAGCCGGTTTGGTGAAATTTCCTCTGTCCACCAGGATATAGCAGGCCTTAATACCTCCGCTTCCGCTCTTTTTCTCGCCCGGATGATGGAGAAACGTCGACAATCAATCTGCTGTATCCTTCCCTCAGATGAGCAGCTTGAAGTTTTTGCCTATGATTTCGGGCTGTTTTCTTCTGCCCGTGTTTTGCTGTATCCCAGCCTGGAAACACCTCCCTACACCCCTCTTTCACCTGATCCAAAGACTGTAGCAGGCAGACTCTCAACACTGTACCAGGTCAGTGAGTCAGGGCAGCCATGTATAATCTTTGCCTCAGCTGAGGCAGTATTGCGCCGTTTGTTACCAAAAGATATCCTTTTTCATAATTGCGAGCTTCTGCTGTCAGGAGAAGAGATTGATCGTGAAAATCTGGTGGTTGACCTTATCTGCCGGGGATATCAACTCTGTGAAATGGTACGGCAGGAAGGTGATCTCACTGTGCGGGGCGGGATTATCGATCTCTATCCTCCTGCCTGGGACTCAGGAGGGCTGGGCCCTGTAAGGCTGGATTTTTTTGGCGACACCATTGAATCTATCCGGCTTTTTAATCCTTTCACCCAACGAAGCGGAGATGAGATCGAAGAGGCGGTATTGTTACCGGTATCTGATATTCTTTTTACCCGCAAGGAAGCTGAGCCGTTATGGGAAAAGCATCTCTACCCGGCGGCAGAGATGCAGGGGTGGTCAGAGAAACAGGTGCAGCAACTTAAAGTAGATTTGCATCAGCACCATCGTTTTCCGGGCATTGATTTACTGGCCCCTCTTTTTTACGGTGCCGAGAGGCTTCAGTCTTTTTTTGACTACCTGCCGGAAAAAACTTCTATAGTCGTTTTTGACCCGTTTGCTGTCAACCAGAAATTTGCTTTGGTGCTGGACAGGGCAGAGGCGAATTACAGAGAAGCTGTGGCAGGGGCTTCTCCCGTTTTTATGCCGAACAATCTCTTTCTGGACAGGGGACAGGTTGAGGCGATCCTTGACAAAAAAACATTAGCCAGGCTGATCAGTCTGCCTGATCCCGATACTCCTGGTGAGCCCTGTGTCATCCAGACTGGAGACCACAGCCTGCTCTGCCAGGAGATCGAAATGCAGCGGAAAAAACGCGGCCTGCTGGCACCGCTTGCTGACCGGATAAAAAAATGGCAGGAAAAAAAGGAGGTGACTGTCATTGCCTGCCGCTCAGAGAGGCAGGCAAACCATTTAGCTGAAATCTTCAACAATTACCAGCTTAAGGTAAAGCCTTTACAGGCCCCTCTGTATCCAGAAAACCTCACTGATACGCATTGTATCTATCTGGTTGATCATTCTTTGTCCAAAGGGTTTGATCTAAACCTGGAAAAGCTGCATGTTCTTTCAGCCAACGAGCTGTTTGGAGACAAACGGCTCCAGAAAAAGCGCCGATCACAGGCCGCGCCAAAAGGAGAACCGGTACAGCTTGATCAACTTCATTCAGGAGATGTAGTGGTTCACAGAGAACATGGCGTCGGTGTCTTCCAGGAACTGGTAAACATTGACATTGCCGGTCATCGAGGTGACTTTATGCTCATTACCTACCGTAATGATGACAAACTCTATGTTCCTGTTGACAAATTACACTGGGTAAGTCGCTATCAGGGGTTGTCAGATCAGCAGCCAAGGCTTGACAGCCTGGGATCGCAAAAATGGCAGGCTACCAAGAAGAAAGTAACCGAGGAGGTCTGGAAAGTTGCCAGGGAATTGCTGGAAATCTATGCCCGGAGAGCACTTCGAAAAGGGCACCGGTTTTCCCCGCCAGGTGAGTTGTACCGGGAGTTAGAGGAATCATTTCCTTTTGATGAAACCCCTGGCCAGGCAAAGGCAATTGATGACACCCTTGGAGACCTCACCAGTGCCCGCCCCATGGACAGGCTTGTCTGTGGTGATGTAGGCTATGGCAAGACCGAAGTCGCAGCTCGAGCCGCCTTCAAGGTGATCGAAGATGGTTTTCAGGTGGCCCTGCTGGTGCCAACTACGGTTTTAGCCGAACAGCATGCCGCAACATTTCGCGACCGTTTTTCCTCTTTTCCGGTTGAAACAGCCTGTCTGAATCGTTTCCGCAGCGCAAAAGAGCAGCGGGAAATCAGAAAAAAGGTGAGTGAGGGCAGTATCGACCTGGTAGTTGGTACCCATCGCCTTCTTTCCCGGGATATCACTTTTAATCGTCTGGGCCTGCTTATTATAGACGAGGAGCATCGTTTCGGAGTCAGCCACAAGGAGAAGATAAAAAAACTGAAGGCCGAGGTCGATGTACTTACCCTGACAGCAACACCTATACCGCGAACCCTGCAGATGTCTCTTCTGGGGATTCGGGATCTTTCTGTTATTTCCACTCCCCCGCAAAGGCGTCGCTCAGTAAAAACTTTTTTGGCAAAAAATGACCAGCTGGTAATTAGAGAAGCTGTACTCAGGGAGCTGCACCGTGGAGGACAGCTGTTTTTTGTGCATAACCGGGTCCGCACCATTAACCGTATCGCCGAGAATATTGCCTCACTGGTGCCTCATGCAAGGGTGGGCATCGCTCATGGCCAAATGACCGGACAACAACTGGAAGAAGTAATGGTCAGGTTTGTCAATCACGAGATTGACATTCTGGTCTGCACCACCATTGTGGAGTCTGGCCTGGATATCCCTAACGCTAACACCATTCTTATCAACCGGGCAGATCATCTTGGACTGGCCGATATTTATCAACTCCGTGGTCGTGTCGGTCGATCTCCCCGTCAGGCATACGCGTATCTTTTTGTCCCTTCACTTGACCAGTTAAGCGGGGACGCAAAAAAACGGCTTCGGGCCATCATCGATAACGCTGATCTTGGTGCCGGGTTCAAACTGGCGATGAACGATCTTCAGATTCGCGGGGGAGGCAACCTGCTGGGGGTATCACAGTCTGGTCATATTGCCGCAGTAGGTTATGACCTGTATCTGGAACTATTACAGGCAACGGTCTCTGACTTGAAACAGAAGGCACTTGCAGATGAGAAAGAGCAGCGGATGCCTGTGGTTGATCCTGAAGTAAAAGTGCAGCTCAGTGCCTATATCCCTGATGACTATATCGCTGATACAGGGCAGCGCTACCAGGCATATCGCCGCATTTCCGCGTTAAGTTCGGCTACTGCTGCAGAACTTGACGACATGCGGGAGGAGCTGCGTGAACGCTATGGCCAATTGCCTCGGGAAACGAAGAATCTGCTGCAGATTATTGCCTTGAAAATGCGCCTGCGAACATTTGGAATAAATAAACTTGAACAGGCTCCTGCTTCAATGGTATTTACTTTTGGAGAACAATCGCCAATAGATATTGAGACCTTGCTGTCTCTGGTTCAAGGAAAAACACGCAGAAACAAGAGAGGTGAAGAGATGAGGCTGACTCCGGACAACCGGCTCATTGTGCCGCTGATTGGGGGGCAGGATATCTTTTCCCAGGCAGATGTTGTTCTGGACAAGCTTCGGCTGGAGGAAAGTGAATGAAGAAGTATTGCGAAAAAATTTTTCCTGTCCTTAAGTGGGAAACAATAGATACGGTTCTGCTGGATATGGATGGCACCCTGCTGGATAAACACTTTGACGATTATTTCTGGGAACAGTATCTGCCTGAGCATTATAGCCTGGTGCATGACATCTCTCTTGAAGAGGCAAAAAAACAGCTGCTTGTCAGATATAGAAAAGTGGAGTCAACTCTTGCCTGGGCAGATGTGAACTTCTGGTCTGCTGAGCTGGGACTTGACATCCCGGAGCTGAAATTGCGTATCAACCACCTGATCGGCGTTCATCCCTACGTTATAGAATTTCTTGAATGGTGTCTGGCCAAACGAAAAAAACTCTATCTGGTGACCAACGCTCATTCTTCAACTCTGAGAATAAAGCTTGATCAGACCGGGATCGGTCCCTGGTTTGACCGGGTTGTCTGTGCAGAAGAAATTGGTTTTGCAAAGGAGGAGCCTCTTTTCTGGGAACGCCTTGAAAAATTGCTGGATTATGACAAGGACAGGGCAATCCTGGTGGATGACAGTGAAAAGGTTCTCTTTTCGGCCCAGAAACATGGAATGGGTTACCTGCTTTACATTGCCCGACCAAGCAGCAGACAACGAGTACAGTATTCCTGTCATTTCCCCTCAATTGAGTATTTTAAGGAACTGCTGCCAAGAAAATAGTAGGTGAAAAGTAACTGCTTCCAGGTCACCCGTCTTCGGGCGATCACGACCCGCCGCATAGAGGGGCTATAGCTGCCAATCGTGCTTGTCCAAATAGGGGCAGCCTGAGAGCAGTTACACGTTTGAGGTAGGTAAAACCAGAGAGTTACACACCCAGTGAGTAGTTACCTTTCAGGATAACGTAATCAGCGACTACCCGTCTCTTCGGCGCAGACGTATATAGTCCTTGGCCAGCGAAGGATGGTCAGTGATTACCTGTCCCTTCTCGTTGCCCATCTCCTTGGCCACATGGTTCATCACCTGGGCATAGGTCATATCTTTTTTCAGGGTTTCGGTCACCAGTGATTCAATTTTTTCCCTGTCTTTGCTGTCCTCAAAATAGACGAAGAGCCGGTGAGCGGTCTTTGTTTCTGCAGAAGACGGTGCTTCGTCTTGCACCTCGGCCTGTTCTTTCTGGCTGTCCTGGCTTTGATCTTCCCGTGTTTCTCTCTGCAGTTTCTCAACCATTTCTGCTAATGGTTTGATTTCTTCCTCGTTGGCTTTTCCCATTTTTTCTATGCTGTCAATGCGTGCAGAGATATCGCCTAAAAGAGTGTCAGGATTCATTTTCTTCAGGTTTTCTTCAGTAGTCCCAAGCCTGGTTGTCAGTTCATCGAGATGTTTCTGGAATTTTTCCATTGCCTCGACAGTGGCCCTTGCTTCCTCAGGGTCTGTTGCCTTTTGCTCAATGCTGGCTATACGTGAAGGAATATCTCCTAAAAGCTTGTCAGGGGTTATTGCCTTGAGCTTTTCTTCTGTATTTTCTGCTTTGGCTTCGATTCCGCCAACAAGAGCCTGAAGGTTACTCAGCATATCTACAGAATTTTCCACTTTTTCAGCAACTTCCTCCATCCTGTCAGTTGAGATCAGTGAGGTCAATGTTTGCTCAAGGGTATTTATTCTTGCAGTTAATCCGGCGAGTTGAGTCTCCTGGGCGTCGAGTGTGAGCGTAACCTGATCCAGCTGGGCAGCACTGACTGATGGAGCCGGATCATTCATGAATTCCTGAGGGGTGAGGGTGTTGTCACGGCAGGGACAGGTATATCTGTCAATGAGATATTTGCTGAAGGTAACAAGTTTCACTTTAAGGGCCTGGTACATGGCAGCACTGCTTTCCTTATTCACCATGGCCACAGCACCAAGAAAAATTCCAAATAAAACAGCGAGACAAAAGGTTATGCCGATGGTCATTCCGATGGCCCACAGGATAAGCTGGGCGATGCCAGTGATGAACATGCCGATGGCATCCCATGCCTGCCCATGGGCTGATGTGGTGATGAGGTATACCAATATAGCAAATGACAAGAGGGTTATTCCTCCTTTCAGCAGAGACGAGCGCATGACGTTTTGTTTCATGAAAAACTCCTTTGTTACAACTGGTAAAAAATGAAAAATGTACGGGCAGCCAGCCAGTGAAAATACCTTTTGTATATCATTCTATGCGATGTTAGTGGCTTACTCCTCAATTTCTGTCATAAAAAACAAAAAATTATTTGAGGTGTAATGCCTCTTGGGTTGCGGATTTTCCGCCTTAGTACCATGTCAATGATTTCCCGGCAACGGGCAGCCGCTCTCAGGCCACCTGCCTTCAGACGATCACGATTGACCGCACAGAGATACCATAACTGCCAGTCGCGCTTGTCCAGATCCGGGAAAACTGAAAGCAGCTGCAGGCGTAAATCAAGTGAAGCCAGGGAGTTATGCGGCCTGCGAGTAACTGCAAAAAAATATTGATAATATATTAGTGTATTTACGTGTGAACAGCAAGAAAAAATGACACTGTTGGCAGATCCTTCACAGAAAAGGTTCGTTATCAGTCAATTGAGGTTTTACTGGAATTCGTCTTCTGAACAAGGTACGCTGGATAATAAGATGTCGGCTTGAAATAATACTATATACTGGGGAGAGAATAACGAGGAAGTACAGACCCTGTGATCGGTTACACTGTGGAGAACGAAGATGGTCATGGAGTACAAGTTTCATAATCTGTTTATCGCAAAAACTTCAGGGAAAGGTGAAAAGAAGATATCCGGTGTGCCTCCCGACTCTACTGTCAGCCAAACTCCTGCCTTCCAGGGCGATTTGTCCCAAATAGCACTCTCTGACCTGGCTCAACTCCTTGACCTGGCTCAGCTTACCGGCGTGCTGGAGGTGATAACCTCAAACAATGCCGGGATTTTTTATTTTGACAATGGCAACCTTGTCTTCGGCCTTCTCGAAAGCAATCAGGAAAGAGTTGGTCAACGACTCCTGAAGGAGCGGATCATAACCCCGGAACAGCTGGACGAATGTCTTGAGGAACATCGAGATAATAATGGCCAGGAGAAACTCGGTAATATTCTCATCAGGAAAGGGTATCTCCAGCCCAACATGCTCACAGAGGCGTTAGCCACGCAGATAAGAGAGGCTTTTTTTGAAACATTAACCTGGAACAGGGGATCTTTTCTGTTTCATTCAAACAAAAAACCAATGGAACAGAATATGTTACTGAACGAAAGGATTAACTCCCTGCTGCTGCAGAGTATGGTGCGGCTTGATAGTAAAAACGCCTGACAGGATGGTTTGTTATCCGGTATTGTTTTTTTACCTGCCTGCTTCCAGCTTACCATCTTCGGGTTGTCACGACTGGCCGCATAGAGGGACTATAGCTGCCAATCGCCTTTGTCCGGATCCGGGCAAGCTGAAAGCAGTTACAGGGGGTAAGGCACCAGGGCAGTATCTGTCCCGAGAGGTTATTTTTACCCTTGCTTGTTACTGATTCTGTATTTCTATTAGATAATTATGCCACACTATAGTATAGCGTAACGCCATCTTGTGTTTTTTGCTCATTGGGTGAGGTGTTTGCAGTAAACAAAGAGCAGCTGTTAACACTTGTACGGGGAAGGAGAGGGCGGAACGGCCATGGAAACAGAAAACGTTTTTTTACGGGTTGTTGATATGCTGGCGCGCTATCATGTCAACAGAAAAGAGGGGGATTTTGTTGCTTATCATGAGCCTGATGAACTGAGAAAGCTGCTCAAGCTTGATGAAGAAGATAAGCCGGGTGATCTGGAATCCTTGCTGGGATGGGTCAAGAAATATCTTTATTATGCCGTAAGGACAGGTAATCCTGGCTATTGCAACCGTATGTGGGCAGGAGCTAATCTGCCTTCCATCATTGGGGAGATGGTCGCAGCAGTATCCAATACTTCGGCCTGCACATTTGAGACAGCTCCTGTGTCAACGCTGATGGAGCAGTTTATGATCCAGGAGATGCTCAGCCTGGTGGGTTTTGAAAACGGCAGCGGTCAGATGACTACCGGTTCCAGCAACGCCAATATGATTGCCATGATGGCGGCACGTTACCGGGCCTGTCCTGAAAGTAAATCTCAGGGGCTCTGTAATGCCAGGCCGCTGCGTGGCTTTGTCAATAAAGATGCCCACTATTCCATGGATCGGGCAGCTGTCATCCTTGGGATTGGCACAGACAACCTGATCAAGGTGCCGACAGACAACCATGGCAGGATGGATGCCAGGAATCTGGCCGGAAAACTTGCTGAGGCTCAGGCAGCAGGAACTCTTCCTTTCTTTGTCGCCGCAACTGCAGGGACAACAGTACGCGGGGCCTTTGATCAGCTGGCACCACTCCTGGCTCTGCGGGATCAGTACGATTTCTGGCTTCATGTAGACGGGGCCTGGGGTGGAGCGGTAGTGCTCAGCGAACGCCTGAGACAGCAATTTCTTCCTTTGCTCGAACAGGTTGACTCCTTTACCCTGGATTTCCACAAGATGCCTGGTACTGCCCTTATGTGTAACATCTTGCTTTTTAATAACAGTTCTGCCCTGTTTAAAGAGATATGCAGCGCTGGCGACGAGAGTTATATTTTCCGGGAAGGAGAAGATGGGACAGTACGTGACCTGGGCACCTTGTCACTGCAATGCGGCAGACGTGTCGATTCGCTGAAATGGTTTCTTGACTGGAAGTTTTTTGGCCGAAAAGGACTGGCGCGAAGAGTGGAACATTATCTGGAGCTTTGTACATACGCAGAACAATGTATTATTGATAACCCTCTGCTGGAAATGGTAGCTCCAAGGGAGTCGTACAATGTTTGTTTTCGTCATATTATACCAGAGGGACAGGACGATGAAGCATTTATACGCGCACTGCGTACACGTATGCAAACAGGCAAAAGAGGACTTATTGGTATCGGGTATGTTGACGGTACCCTGGCTTTACGGTTGCTTGTAACGAATACCAGTATTGGACGGCGTGAGATAAGACAAATTCTGGACAATATTTGCCTTACCGCCCGTGAAATAAGTGAAGAGATACAAAGGCGAATACCTGCCCTGGAGAATTGAGGTACGGATTGAACTCCCCGTAACTGATCACGAACGTCTCACTTCGCCTGCTTACCTGCTCGAAAGAGTGCCTGCCCAATTCTGCTGCACCCGTGACCAGTTACACGTCAGAAGCAGAGAATGCAAGTAAAATCAGGGTGGTACGCACCCTGTGAATAGAGGTGTATCCAATGGAAACAACAATTCCAGTAACAGGCTGGAAAGGTGCAATCCTTGTTGTCGGCATCGTAGTCTTGGCCTTTTGGATGCATGACCGTATCTACTACCACAACCCAAAACTTGATGAAACCATCGCCGCACTTCAGTCCGACGATCCCGCCACCATTGCCCAGGCTCTTCTGGAAACCGATACGCTGGGAATGGCCAGGGGACATAAGCTGATCCCCTATATCCTTTTGTTACTGGGTGACGAGCGACGTGTACCGGACGAGATTGCCCGGAAGATAGTACAACGCCTCCAATCTTCGCCGGGGGCAATTTCCGGAGTAGGCAAGTATCTCAAAGATATACAAACCATTGGACTTAGAGCGGCCACGACGATTCAGGCACTGGTCATCATTGACCTGCATTATCGTGTCAGCGGGATCGGAGGCAAGGCAAGAAAACGTATTATATCCTATGTAACCGAACGGATCGACCCGGATGATGAATATACCCTTTCCAACGGGCTGATTGCCGTCAGTCAGATTCGCAGCAAGAAACTGCTCCCTTTCTGGTTTCAATGTTTAGCCATTGAATCAGAACCCGTGCGCATCCATGCCTTGTCTGGCTTAAGTTATTACATCTACGATCGGACTCATGGTTTATTTACCTGGAGACCGGAAAAAGAAATATCCTCATCTATGGCAGAAAACCTCAAACGTTGTCTCAACGATCCCTCTTTGTATGTCCGGCAGAACGCCGAGGATATAGTGCGGCAGCTAAGGGAGGCAGGTTTTGCTTTATAAAAAAGCACCTGCTTTCGGGTTACCATGAATCAGCTGCTCCAGCCAGGTGCAAAATAGCCTGATTTGCCAGAACCAGACCAAATATACCGGTTATGGTCGGTAAACTGCCTAGTACGTTGCGCTGACGTCCCCGCCATTTTTGCGGCGACTCCATGTCTACCATCGGCCCTTCGTAGATGAAATCAACAGATTCTGATGAATAGACACAGCCTATCCCCTGCTCAATCCCTTGCTTCCGAAGACGCTTGCGGACCCTTTTAGCCAGCGGGCACCCATACGTTTTTGAAATATCAGCAAAAGTGATCTTGCCTGGGTCTGTCCTGAGTGCGGCTCCCATGGAAGACAGTATGGGAATGCCTTGCCTGAATGCTGCTGTGAGCAACTGCACCTTGGGATTCAGGGCATCAATGGCATCAATGAGAAGATCTGGTACAGGATCGAGGACAGCCTGCACTGTTTCCTCATCGACAAAGACCTGGCTTGTCTGAACCTGGCAGGCTGGATTTATGTCCTGAGCTCTTTCCAGCGCAACCTCGGACTTGGGCCGATGCAAAGTCGTTTCCAGCGCCAAAAGCTGGCGGTTAATATTGGTTCTGGAAACGAGGTCAAAGTCGACCAGCTTGAGCCGGCCAATTCCACCCCGAACAAGCCCTTCAACGACGTATCCACCCACTGCGCCCAGCCCGACCACAACCACGTAGCTGGTTGACAACTGGTGAAACCGGTTACTTCCCAACAGTGTTTTGGTGCGTGAAAACCGATCCATTATACCATACGATACCGGTAAACTGCTCAAGTTCCATGTTGCGTAGCTGTGCTGCTTTTTTATACAGCCTGATAATATTCATGGGCTCATTACAAGACGCCGAAAACTTTTCCCCCTGATACCCGTAGCACTGATCAGGGGAATCTGTTTCCAGAAGAAGCTGATCCAGCGGCGTCTTTGCAAACACTTGCCGCATTTTATCTCTTCCGGGGGCAGGCAAAGCGCAAGAATAAGAAAAAAACGCCCCAATTCTTGCCAGCCTCATCATGACCTCCGTGGTACCGGAAAAAGAATGCAGCATAAGAGGAGGAGCCTTGGCTGCTTCTGCATACTCCTCAAGGATTTCCAGTAATCTTCCCCACATACGAACGCAATGAATCACCAGAGGGCAGTTATGGGTGCAGGCCATTTCCAGTTGAACAAGAAAAACATCTTCCTGCTGTTTCAATGATACTGGGGAAAGCCGATCAAGTCCTGTCTCACCTATGCCGCAGCCATGAAGCAGGATAAACTGCCTGAGGCGTTCAACCCAGCCTGTTTTTACCGTATTCGCGTACCAGGGATGTATACCAATAAAAGGTACGACCTCAGGATATTTTGCCGCCAGGTCAAGTACCGCTGGCCAGTCTGACTCTCTGGTTCCGTTGCAGAAAAAACGCTTTACCCCATGCTTTTTTGCCCGGTCAATAACCTGCTTTTCCAAACCTGAGTAACGAGCATCTTGAAGATGAATATGAGCATCAACGTACCCAATCACGGGGTCTGTACTCCTGTGTTATGCTCTGTTTCTGATGTGTAACTGGTCACGGGTGCAACACAATTGGGCAAGCCCTCTTTTCCGCAGGTAAGCAAGCGAAGTGAGACTTGCGTGTACAAGAGTATGCGGGAAAGAGTGATCGTGCAAAGATGAAGTACCCGTGATCAGTTACGCATCAACAAAGGTAACTGTTGAAGAAGATGAGTGGTTCACTGCGAAAAATCGTGAGGCAAAAAAATGGAAATATTCCAGCCCGGCATCTCGAAATCATCAAGGAAATTATTCTTTTCATGCCGCCGGCAATCGGCATCAAAAAAATAACGGACATGGCAGGCCTTGTGTATCTCGGTGCTGTCATGATGTCCGGGTGGAATAGGCACAGAGCCTTTCATCTATTGAAAGGGAGCATTAAACAGAATCATTGCGGCAATTGTGGAAGAAAAAAGTTTGCTGACGCAGCACTTTCAGCTCAGTCCACCTTCCCTTTACCTTTTCTGCTCTTGCTCATCCGGGTATAAAAAAACCCGAACCAATGAATGATCCGGGAATGCCCTGTTTTTCCTCGTATCTGCCTATCTTCAGGTGCCTCGCAAAGATAGCCGTATCCCAGGCAGGTCTTCTGACTTCCGGATCGTTCTAGTTACTGCGTCTTCCCAGCGTAGCTTTTTCTACGCAAGTGACATCATGCAGTTTTCGTCCCCGGTTACAGCGGCGGGCCCGTCTCCGACTTTCACGGAGTTCCCGTTTTCATCCATTAAGGACACCTGAAACTGCCTAACAAGAACAAATTGGGGGAAAAAAGTCAAGAAGAAAGCCTTGGAGTGCTGCCTTCAGATGATGCCAGCGGGCAACTTCAACCTTCGGCAAACTATTCATGAAAAATAATGACGCGTATGCGGACAAGATTAACCTTACTGTTGATCTCATTAATCTAATCCTGCTATAAAAAGGTAGGTACATGGTTAAGCCAATAGTATGAAAATTGGCAGGAGAAAACCATGAGTGTTCAACGACGAAGATACCTTGCTGAACTGCAAGAAATAATACTGCTGCTGTAACTCCTCACAGCTCACCCCTCTTTGCACGATCACGACCCGCCGCATAGAGGGGCTATAGCGGCCAATCGTGCTTGCCCAAATCCGGGCAGCCTGAGAGCAGTTACAGGCGTAAAGTAAATAAAACCAGGGCGATACATACCCTGTGAGTAGTTACCATCGGAGAAAGCTATGGGAACCATAGAAATTGTAAGCGGTGATATCACTGCCATGGACGTCGATGCCATAGTCAATGCAGCCAACAATTCACTTCAGGGCGGGGGCGGGGTTGACGGAGCAATTCACCGGGCAGCCGGGCCTGAGCTGTTGAAGGCCTGTCAATCGCTAGGCTGGTGCGAAACCGGAGACGCCAAAATTACCAAAGGTTTCAGACTGAAGGCACGATACGTGATCCATACTGTCGGCCCTGTCTGGCAGGGGGGAAACAATAATGAGCATGAACAGCTGGCCTCGTGTTACCGCAAATCACTTGCTCTTGCTGAAGAAAAAGGCCTTGCATCCATCGCTTTTTCAGCAATAAGCTGCGGGGTCTATGCTTTTCCCATTGAGCAGGCCTGTCGGATCGCATACGACGAAGTTGCAGCGCACATTCAGCAGGGATCAGAGTTGACCGTTTATTTCGTTTGCTTTGATACAAGATTACTGGAGTGTTTCACGATAGTGAGCGAATCGATGCAATGACCGGAAAAACAGGAGAGACTGGCCTGGGGTGGCTTCATCTTGTGGCATAATCAAGAATCACGGAGGCAGTTACGGAAAACCAGCTCCTGTCATCCTGGTCAGTTACGAACAAGCATCCTGGGCAGACAAACCAGAAAAACCAGGACAAGGGCGCCTGTCATGTACCACGGGAACCAGGAGATAGAGGCCTGAAAAGCCGCGTCACCCAGCATGTCACCTGTCCACTGCGGATACAGCTGGGCATACTTGGCTTTAAGATGGGTAATGAGTCCAGCGTAGAGAACGCCTGTCATCCCGTAAGCAACATTATAAGCCATCCCTTTAAAACTGAGAACTGTTGCCCGTTTCTCGGAAGAGGTCAGCTCATTGAGGTAATGACTGGTAAAAAATGAGGTCATGGTCAGACAGATAAACAGCATCATAACCGGGAGAATTCCCCAAAATGGTATAAAAAGGGTCAGAAGGAAAAGCGCAATCAGCGAAAAAATGATGAGTACAGCGGCATTGATACCAGCTGAAAAACGATTGGCCATAACGCGGGCAATACCCGGAACAAAGAGACCAAGTACTGCAACCGCCGACCCGATCACACCAAAACTGGCTTCAGGAAGAGAGATAAGCCGAAAATACTGGCTGGTCATGGTGACAAGCATCCGCATGACATGATCAATGACCATGGCAAAAAGGATAACTGCCAGGACAAAGGGTGTCCGCACAATCCACCCGCCGGCTCTAAGTACCATTGTAAACACCTGCAGTATGGATGCCTTCTCTTTTGGGGCAGCATGGTCGGCCTGGACCAGCGGGTCACGCATCCGGGTGGTGATCAGCATGGAAAAAAACGCCAGCACCAGCGTCAAATAGACAGGAAAACGCATGGTTATCTGCTGGCTCAACTGCACATCACTCCCCAGCCAGCCAAGTAGACGGTTGACCATGCCGGCATCATAGGCCATGGCCCCAATGGTCATGGCAATTATATAGCCAAGATGTTGAGCACGCATCTGGTAATCAAGCACCTTGGGCCACTGTTTCTCCAACCCCGTCTCCACCAGGGTGTCATAGGCCATAGCCTCATCAGCACCACTGGCCATGGCCTCTGCCAGGCCGCTGAGTACCCGGTTGATGAAAAATGCCGTGAAAATAATGGTTGAATTTCCCAATGGGACAAAGGCTATGGTCGCCATCTCAAACAACATAAGCCAGGCTGTGCTTATCATCAGTCGTTTTCGCCCGATGAGATCCGCCAAAGCCCCGGAAGGAACCTCTGCCAAAACAATGGTAAAGGCCCACACCGTATTAAGCAGGGAGAACTGTTCAATGCTCAACCCGTAATCAAGGAAAAGAATGGTAAAAACAGGATAATAAAACCGGGCATTGAAAAAAACCCGAAAGAGTATAAAAAGCCTGATGTTTTGTAATGAGAAAGGAGAGAGTTTTTCTGTCATGCAAGTTCCTGCATCATTTCCAAACAGGAGAAGGCCTGAAGCAGGCTGTCCATGGTCACTCGTGTCATGTCAACGCTGAAATGTCAGGATATTGCGCCGGATTTTTCTTGTCCTTATGGAGTCTTGTCCTGCGTTGCATAGTAGTGCTGTGTGACCCAGGGAAGGCTGCATAAGGACTGAAAAAGACAAGCAGGATACGACAGAGCAGCGTTGACAGGGCACGAGTACACGATGTTGTCTGGAGCCAGCTGTTTTTTAGTTTTTCGGCTTCAATGTTCTCTGGAAACTGGTCCATGGCCATGTGGAGAAAATACAACAACAACCCTGCTACATTCCAGGACAACTTGAAAAGAAACACATAAAAACAGATGTATGTGATGTCCGCAAGCAGTCTCGGATTTTACAGGCCAGCAGGCCTGAAATGTTGTGAAGCAGAGTGATTCCAGTACGATAACTTTGACAATAACTATGACCTGTGAGAACAACAGACTGTACTCAACTTGATAATGATTTTCAAGTTCCTGGAAAACAAGAAATTGCAACAGATTTTAATGGGGAAGAAATTACTTTCGATGACGGTGTGTTGCCGTTACAAAAACGTAACTACTCACAGGGTGTGTAACGCTCTGATTGTACATGCCTCAAACGGGTAGCTGCTCTCAGGCTGCCCATATCTGGACAAGCACGATTGGCAGCTATAGCCCCTCTATGCGGCGGGTCGTGATCGTTCAAAGAGGGGTGAGCTGTGAGGAGTTACAAGCAATCAAATATTTTTTCCGGACCTCATTACGAGAGATCAGTGCCTTTGCTGTTGACAGGAAGAGCACAGAAAGGTGGCCCGACCCCCCAGTACAGTTCTGGTTATCGGGGTGCTGCACAGAGGGCATGGCTGCCCTTTTTTGCCATAAACACTGAGCTGCAGCTGGAAATATCCAGGATTACCGTTTGCTC
Organism: Desulfobulbus propionicus; assembly: GCA_002747135.1. Taxonomy (GTDB): domain Bacteria; phylum Desulfobacterota; class Desulfobulbia; order Desulfobulbales; family Desulfobulbaceae; genus Desulfogranum; species Desulfogranum propionicus_A. The sequence continues at coordinate 55,266 of PDTE01000006.1, forward strand.
CAAGGAAATCAGCAATGGTGGTGCCGCCGGCAGCAATAGCTTTCTGCAGAATATTCCTGCTGACATCTGCAATCTGTTGCCATTGTTCCAGAACGAGTGTACCTGCTGGCTGGGCCGGATGTACCCTGGCTGCAAAGAGGATTTCGTTGGCGTAAATATTGCCGATCCCTGCAATAATTCTGCCGTTCATCAAAAATGTTTTCACCGCAGCTGTCCGCTTACGGGCAAGATGCTGCAGGGCAGGTCCATTGAATTCTCTGCTGAAAGGTTCAATGCCTTCATGCTGCGAAAGCAGGTACTCCTGTTTCTCGGCAGTATCATGCGGCCAGAGGATGATGCTGCCAAATCTTCTGCAATCGTTGAATCGCAGCTCCATGCCGTTTGATAATGTCAGCCCCAGATGGTCATGTTTATCCCTGGGCCTTGTGAAAGAAACAAGGCTCAGTTTACCGGTCATGCCGAGATGAATGACAAGCACTGCTTTTTGTGAGAACCGGAAAAGAAGATATTTCGCCCGGCGGTCGATGGTAACCAGCTGTTGTGTGCACAGGGAGTTCTTCAAAACTGCTGTCTTAATTTCTGTGCGCAGACGTTTACCGCTCCACCACACATCGCAGACTGTTCCCCCGGTTAGTTGCTGCAGCAAGCCCAGCCTTGTCACCTCTACTTCTGGCAATTCAGGCATGGTATTCCTATGGATAAAGGACAGCTGCCAGCGTCGCGAAAAAGAGACTGCGGTAAGGCGGGTCCGTTTTGTTAAAGGTATGGGTTGTACTCTTCACTGGTTGAGGTATAGTCTAACGTGGATTAATAGTATTGAGCAGTTACAAACTTGAAGCACGTAAAATAAAGAGGTTACATATCCTGTGAGTAGGTGCTCGCTCTCTTAAGTCATATTGATGAGGAGGCAGCCATGTCTTTAGTACCCGGTTTTTCCTGGTTTGATGTTATCGTTGTGGTGATTGTGCTTTTTTTTCTGGCACGGGGGCTCTGGATAGGTTTTTTTCGCCAGCTGGCGGCTCTGTTTGCCCTCATAGGCGGCTACTGGCTGGCAGCCCATTACCATGGAAAAATTTCTCCCTTTGTAGAACGCTTCATCGATAATCCCAAACTGATATTTCTCGTCAGTGTTGTTCTTATCTTTTTGGCATCAGTCCTTGTGTTTACCCTGCTGGGTAAATTGCTGCGACTGGTCATGACCATCACCCTCATGGGCTGGTTTGATCACCTTTTGGGCGGGGTGTTGGGAGTAATAAAAGCGATTATTATTGCCTCCCTGCTTTATATGTTTGTTGCCTCCAGCCTGTCTGCATCAAATACCATGCTTAAAAGTTCCATGAGCGCACCTTACCTGCAGCTTGGAGCAGAGTACCTGCAGAGGTGGATAAACGATCCCCGTCTGCGAGAATACTTTGCCCCTAAAAAGCCGGCTATTCAGGATCCACAGAAAAACAAAAGAAAATAGCCGTTCTCCTGTACCAGCTTGACAAAAGAAGCCGCCGCGTAACTGCTCTCAGGCTGCCCGGATTTGCCCCGAATTTCTCATCAGGCTTTGAGAAAAAATATTTATGTCCTGTAATGCTGGTCTCGCTGCCGGGCTGGCGTTTTTACAGAGCCTCGGCAAGCAGTGCTTCTCTGTTGGCCCTGACAAAGGCGCGAATATCTTCCTGCCAGTCTACCATTACATTTAACCCTGCCTCTTTAAGTCGATTATTTGCAAGAATTGAATTTGCCGGCCGAGCAGCCGGAGTAGGGTATTCATCCGTGGTGCATGGTTCCAGGGAGTAAGGAACATCCATGCAGTCAAGAAAAAACCTGGCTCCTTCATACCAGGTGGAATAGTTTTCAGCGCTGGCATGGCAAATTCCAGTAATATCCTGTTCCAGGACGGCATCTATCTGTCTGGCAAGCCGCCATGACCATGTGAGCGAACCGTATTGGTCATTGACTACCCGGATAGTTCGTTCTGGGTCAGTCAGGGCGAGGCGCAGCATGGTTTTAAGGAAATTACCGCCTCCCATACCATAAAGCCAGGCAGTACGAAGAATAAGGTAATTATTGGTATTATTTATTACAGCCTGGTCACCAAGCAATTTACTCTTGCCGTACATGGAAACGGGCTCGGTGATATCATCTTCATTATACGACTGTGGAACAGGCTTTTTACCGTCGTACACGTAATCGGTGGAGATATGAATGAGGCGGCAGGTATAACGATCACAGAGTCTGGCAAGCAGTTCAGGGCCGCAGGCATTTACTGCCAGGCATTGCTTTTGATCATTCTCGCCCTGGTCCACTGCGGTATAGGCGGCACAGTTGATTACTCCATCCGGTTTTTCTCGAAAAAACAGTTCTGTCAGCTGTTGTTCGCTGGTTATATCAATATCTGGAACATCAAGACCGCAAATGGTATGTCTGGGAGAAAGAATGTGCCGGCAATCCTGACCTAATTGCCCGTTGGACCCGATTAGAAGAAGTTTCATGAGTATCCTCGCGAGATATCAGCGGCAATGTCCATGAGATAACTGCCGTATTGATTTTTGATCATAGGGGCGGCAAGTTTTTCCACCTGTTCCCTGTCAATGTAGCCCAGCAGCAATGCAATTTCTTCGATGCAGGCAATCTTTAACCCCTGACGCTCCTGAACCGCCTGCACATAGCTGGATGCCTGCTGCAGTGATTCATGGGTACCGGTGTCGAGCCAGCAGAATCCCCGGCCAAGGAGTTCAACCGTTAATTTCCCCTGTTCCAGGTATCGCATGTTAATATCCGTTATTTCCAGCTCACCCCTGGCTGATGGTTTGATGGTTTCAGCGATATCAACTACCTGATTATCATAAAAATACAGGCCGGGAACCGCGTATTTTGATTTTGGCTGCTGTGGTTTTTCCTCTATGCTGGTGACCTTGTTATTTTGGTCAAATGCGACGACTCCATAACGCTCTGGATCTTTTACCAGATAACCGAAAATGGTGCCGCCATCTTTTAAGGCACTGCAACGGGTAACAATAGTACGAAAACCGGGACCAAAAAAAATATTATCCCCCAGAACCAGGCAAACAGCATCGTCAGCAATAAATTTTTTTCCTATGAGGAAGGCCTGAGCCAGCCCTTCCGGGCTGGGCTGCTCAGCATATTGCATATTCAGCCCCAGGTGTTCGCCGCTCCCAAACAGTTCCTGAAACCTGGGCAGATCACGGGGTGTCGAAATGATGAGAATGTCCCGTATCCCTGCCAGCATCAAGACAGAGAGAGGGTAGTAAATCATAGGTTTATCGTAGACAGGAATCAGCTGCTTGCTGATTGCCCGGGTAAGAGGATAGAGGCGGGTTCCTGAGCCGCCAGCCAGAATAATGCCTTTCAAGTAGCCTTCTCCCTGATTAGTGTGTTGAAATGTAACGACTCACTGGGTGTGTAACGCTCTGATTCTACCTGCCTCAAAGGTGTAACTGCTCTCAGGCTGCCCATCTTTGGACAAGCACGATTGGCAGCTATAGCCCCTCTATGCGGCGGGTCGTGATCGTGCAAAGAGGGGTGAGCTGTGAGGAGTTACGTTGAAATTTTATAACAACTCGTTGCCTGAAGCAGCCAGAGTGTGATAATGTCTAGCCCGGATTCAGGGTAACTGCTCCCGGCTCACCTGTCTTCGGGCGATCACGATTGCCCGCATACTCTTGTATAGCGGGAAATGGTGCCTGTCCAATTCTGTTGCACCTGTGACCAGTTACACGTCAGAGGCAGAGAATTATGAAGAAGTATGCCCCCCCGTGATTGGTTACAGTTATACGCCTTCTGAGTAGTTATGGTAAAAATATGCCCTGTGTCAGAATACTACTTACTGTATTTATATTTTTCTTTCAAACAGCAATTCCTGGAGCAAATAATGAGTGACCAGGCATCCTGCTTTACCGCTTATGATATACGCGGGAAAGTACCGGAGCAGCTCAATGAGAAACTGGCAGCCCGTATTGGTGCTGCATATGTTGAGGAGACTGGTGCCAGAAAAATCGTTGTCGGCTATGATATGCGCCTGACCAGCAAGGCACTTGCTTCCGCGTTGATCAGCTCGCTGACTGAACAGGGGAGCGAGGTCATTGATATTGGTTTATGCGGTACCGAGGAGGTGTATTACAAGGTCTTCAGTGGCATCAATGAAGGCGTAGACGGCGGTATAATGATTACGGCAAGTCACAATCCAGCTGAATATAACGGCATGAAACTGGTCGGGCGGGGAGCACAGCCTGTAGCGGGAGCCAGTGGACTCAACGCCATTAAAGCCAGGATAAACGATGCCAGGTGGATTGCCAGGTATGAAAAGAAGAAAGTCAATTCGGCAGGGACGCATGTCAGGCTTGACAAAAAGCAACCCTATATTGACCACCTCCTCTCATATGTTGACCCGGAAAAGATGCAGCCCTTTACCATAGTCGTTAATCCCGGAAATGGCTGCGCCGGACCGATTATTGACCTGTTGGAACCGCACCTTCCCTTCACCTTTATCAAAATATATGATCAGCCTGATGGGTCGTTTCCAAATGGGGTGCCCAACCCCTTGTTACCAGAAAAAAGAGTTGCAACTGCTGAGATGGTGCAGCAGGCTGAAGCCGATATGGGTGTTGCCTGGGACGGAGATTTTGACCGTTGTTTTTTGTATGATGAACAGGGCCGGTTTATTGAGGGCGTATATATTGTCGCTCTGCTTGCAGCAGCAATATTGAGACGGCATCCGGGGGCTTTGATCCTGCACGACCCGCGGTCAATCTGGAACACAATTGAGACTGTTCGCGCTGCCGGGGGAAAACCGATAATGACACGTACCGGTCATGCTCTGATTAAAGAAAAGATGCGGGAATGTGATGCGGTATATGGCGGTGAAATGTCGGCTCATCATTATTTCCGATCATTTGGTTACTGTGACTCCGGTATGATCCCCTGGCTTTTGGTCACGCAGCTGATAAGCTCAAGGCAGCAGCCTCTTTCAACCCTTGTTGATGATATGATGCGGGCTTTTCCGGTGAGTGGTGAAATCAACTCATCGGTGCATGACCCGGATGAGGTCATCAGGCTTCTGGAAGAAAAGTATCAGCAAGGGGAAATCGATCGTACGGATGGCCTTTCGGTCAGCTTTGCTGACTATCGGTTTAACGTACGAAAGTCTAACACCGAACCGCTTCTCCGCCTTAATGTAGAGACAAGAGGAGATAAAGCCCTGCTCCGCAGTAAAACAGAAGAAATACTTAAGGTGATTCGTAATAATTTGAGGTGAATTATGGCTCTTCAGCCAATTATTCTTGCCGGTGGAACCGGTACAAGATTGTGGCCCCTTTCCCGCGAGTTGTATCCCAAGCAGTTGATTAACCTGACAGGTGAGTACTCTCTCTTGCAGACGACCTTACAGCGTATCGCAGCGCTGCCTGAAGCACTGGCTCCTATTCTTGTAGTCGGCGAGGAACATCGTTTTATGACCAAGTCACAGATAGAAGTGCTTTCTCTTTTTGACTCCTATCATCTGCTTCTTGAGCCTTTAGGCAAAAATACGGCTCCGGCGATCTGTGGGGCAGCTCAATTTGTTGTGACTCATGGCAATCCGCAAGATGTTTTACTGGTTCTTCCAGCTGATCACCTGATTGTTAAGCCGGAGCTCTTTGCTGAAGCAGTGGCTAAGGCTGTTGCTCTGGCCCAATTGGAAAAGCTGGTGACCTTTGGCATTGTGCCGACTTCCCCGGAGACAGGGTATGGTTATATTGCCAGGGGAGAGGGCCATGAAGTCAAGAATTTTATTGAGAAGCCGGACCAAAAGAAAGCAGAGGAGTATCTGGCTCAAGGTAATTATCTCTGGAACAGCGGCATGTTTGCTTTCACGGCGCAGACACTGCTCAAAGAGATGGAAGAGCATGCCCCCGACATTACTGCCTGTATGACAAAAAGTGTACAATCAGGCTCCTTTGATGGTGTTTTTTTTCGTTTTGACAGAGAGTTAATGCTTCAGTGCCCCTCTGATTCCATTGACTACGCCCTGATGGAAAAAACCGGCAACGCAGCAGTGATAGATGCTGAAATCGGTTGGAGTGACATTGGTTCCTGGAAGGCATTATGGGAAATTGCCGATAAGGACGGGGAAGGTAATGTGATCAGCGGGGATGTGCTGCTTGAAGATGTGACAAACTCGCTGGTGCGCTCTGAACACACCCTGGTAACGGCGGTTGGCCTGAAGGATACCATGATAGTGGAAACTGCTGATGCCCTCCTGGTGGCACCAATGGAAAAATCCCAGGATGTGAAAAAGATTGTCAACCGCCTGAAAAAAGAAAACCGGGCTGAATTCCATGCACACAGGACTGTATATCGGCCCTGGGGTTCTTATACGAGCCTGGAAATACAGGATCGTTTTCAGATAAAACGGATAACAGTTAATCCGGGAGCAAGGCTTTCGCTGCAGATGCATCACCATCGCCATGAGCACTGGGTGGTGGTTTCCGGCACAGCCCGGGTGGTAAATGGTGAAAAAAGCATTTTACTGCATGAAAATCAGTCTGCCTACATCCCTTCTGGCACAAAGCATAGACTGGAAAATCCAGGTGTAATCCCGCTCGAATTAATTGAAGTGCAGATCGGAAGTTATCTGGGGGAAGATGATATAGTTCGTTTTGACGATGAATATGGACGGTAAATGATGAATGTTATGATATACGGTGCAACCGATATAGGGTACATGATTGCCGTGAATCTGTATCAAAAGCACAGTATTATCCTGGTTGATGACATAGAAAAGCTCCCTGAACGGTTTAATAATCTTGATATCAGCTTTGTGAACGGGTTAGGCGCCGACCTGGAGGTGCTTGAATCCACAGGGATTAATAATTGCGAGCTGTTCATTGCCTGTGCAAAGCGGGATGAAGCAAATATAGTAGCCTGCTGGACAGCAAAAAAACTGCTTGATATTGAAACGGTTTGTTTTGTCAGAGAGGTGGCACTCTACCGGAACCTGATATCCCCAAAACATAATAAATATCGAACCCCGTATGATATTGATATGGTTATCTGGCCGGAACAGCTGCTCACCCAGGATATATTTCGCATTATTCTTGTCCCCAAAGCCATAGATGTTGTTTACTTTGCTGATGGCCGGGCAAAATTATTTGAATATCGCATCGACAAGGATTCTGTTTTAAAAGATTGCAAAGTGATGGACTGTCTCTTTCCTGAAGACGTTCTCATCGTTGGCATCACCCGTGAAGGAGAACTTTTCATTCCCAACGGTTCAACAGTTATCCATGAACAGGACAAGGTCATTTTTATCGGTACGGGGCCAGGGCTTGATCAGTTATCGGCAAATATTTTTCAGACCTCCAATCGCACGAGAACAGCCGTTCTCATCGGTGGCGGGAGCGTAGGTTCAATGCTTGCCAGTCAGCTTGAAGAAGCTGGAATCAAGGTTAAAATTATTGAACATAACAAAGAGCGGTGCACCTTTCTCGCCGATAAATTGAAAGACAGCCTGATCCTGCATGGAGACGGCACTGATCTGGAACTTCTGGAGGAAGAGTCAGTGGGTAACGCTGATGTTATCGTCAGTGTCACTGACAATGATGAAAAGAATTTACTTTGTTCCCTGCTGGTCAAACAGCTTGGTGCTGAAAGCCGCATTATCACCCGGGTCAGTAATTCCAGAACAGCCCAGCTTTTTGAAAAGGTAGGGGTAGATGTCGTTGTCTCTCCCAGAGAATCAGCGTTGAAAGAGCTGCTCAACCGGATGCAGGCAAGCTATGTCAATATTCTGGCCCTTGTTGAAAGAGGACAGGGCCAGGTGCTGCGTTTACGCATTGCAGAGCAGTTTCCCGACACCAGGGTCGTGGACATACCTTTCCAGGCCCAGGCAATTATCGGCGTGGTGACCAGGGGCAGGCAGCTGCTGATACCACATGGAGAGACCATTTTGAAAGCCGGTGATGAGCTTGAAATCTTTACCATGGCCGATCATTCCGACCAGATCAAAACGCTGTTCGCCTGATGAAAGTTAATCGTGTTTTAAATGCTCTTGGCATCGTTCTGGTTGCCTTTGGCGGGATACTGCTTAGTCCGATCATTATTGCCCTTGTTGAGCAGGAATATTCTTCAGTTCTTCCATTTATTACAGCTTCTTCAGTGTCTGTCCTTGTGGGCCTTGGGTTTCAGAAGTATGGTGGTTTTTCAAGAAATTTTGATGAACTCAAGAGAAACGAGGGCTTATTGATCGTTACCCTTTCCTGGGTAGTGACGGCGGCCATGGGTGCTATTCCCTATTTGTTTTTTGAACTGAGCCCCCTTGACGCTTATTTTGAGTCAGTTTCCGGCATCACCACCACCGGGGCTACAATCCTCGTAGATTTTTCCAGATATCCCAAAGATTTCTTTTTCTGGCGAAGCCTTACCCAATGGCTGGGCGGTATGGGCATTATCGTTTTATTTGTAGCAATCCTGCCGCAATTCTCTGTGGCCGGAAGGCAGATGTTTTTTGCCGAGGCACCTGGGCCGACTGAAGAAAAGATGACTCCCCGTATTGCCCAGACGGCCAAAGCACTCTGGATGGTATATGTGCTGCTGACGATTGCAGAAACAGGTCTGCTTTATGCCTCTGACATGCCTTTCTTTGACGCTGTGTGCAACGCACTGTCTACAATGGCAGCCGGTGGTTTTTCGCCGCATCCACAGTCGATAATGGGGTACGAAAATCCCGGGGTAGTCTGGATTATAACCCTTTTCATGTTTCTGGCCGGGAGTAACTTTGCCCTGCTCTACCGGGTTCTGATCCAGGGAAAACCACTGGTGTTGGTAAAAAGTGAAGAATTTCGTTTCTATTTTATCATTGTGCTGGTTACCTCTTTTTTTCTGTTTCTGGTGCTCATGGACAAGGGTAAAGGGCTCTCCGCTTCCCTGCGAGACAGTATTTTTCAGATAGTCTCCATTATAACCACTGCTGGTTTTTCTTCAGCAGATTTTGCCCTGTGGGGCATCACCGCCCAGGTGCTCATCTTTATGGTTATGCTGGTTGGCGGCTGCGCCGGCTCTGCGGGCGGTGGAGTAAAGGTGGTTCGTGTGCTTTTTGGTGCCAAATACCTTAAGCGCGAGATTATGCAGATACTTCACCCGCAGGCCGTGCTGCCTGTCAAGATCGACCGTAAATCAATTGATGAAATAATAAGCCGCCAGATCCTGGGTTTTTTATTGTTTTACTTTGTCCTTATGACGTGTTCCTCTCTTGTCGTCACAGTGATAGAAGGTGACGCAGGTGTCGGCCTGGTGGGAACGGCTGCCACAATAGGCAATATTGGCCCTGGTTTTGGTGAAATTGGGCCCATGGGCACTTTTGGTGATTTGAGCCCGTTAACTAAAATTATATTTATCTTCAACATGATTGCCGGCAGATTGGAGCTGATTCCCATCCTTGCCATGACCCACCCCGATTTCTGGCATTTCAGATTTGGCAGGAAAGGTGCAGACCGTCAGTAATTTTTACGAAATTGTCACTTCAGGAACCCCTTTACTTGACGTCCGGGCCCCAGTAGAATTCAGGCGCGGCACCTTGTGCGGGGCAGTTAATCTTCCTTTGCTAAATGATGAGGAACGTCATCAGGTCGGCCTTTGTTACCGGCAGCGTGGCAGTGATGCCGCCATCCGTCTTGGCCATCAACTCGTCAGTGGTGAAGTCAGGCAGCGACGTATAAACAAGTGGTGTGCATACCTGCGCGAGTATAGACAGGCTGTTGTCTATTGCGCCCGGGGCGGGATGCGCTCTGCTGTCTCCTGTGAGTGGATCAGGCAGCAGTGCGGTATTACTGTTTCCCGCGTGAAGGGGGGATACAAAGCTTTCAGGGGATATCTTCTTGAGCAGCTTATGCCGGAGCAGATTCAGAGCAGGCCTGTTATACTGGGAGGCCGTACTGGATGCGGTAAAACCATTTTGCTCAACCAACTGGAAAACAGTATAGATCTTGAAGGTCTGGCAAATCACCGTGGCTCTTCCTTTGGTCGACATATAAAGCCACAGCCATCCCAGGCAACCTTTGAGAATCGACTCGCCTGGGCTCTTGTCAAGCACTCCCATTGCGGCTATTCGACTCTGGTGCTTGAGGCGGAAGGCTCCAATGTAGGGCGTTGTTTTTTGCCCAAAGCATTGGCCGCGTTTTTTGCGCAGAGCCCCTATGTGGTACTGGAAGCGGCGTTGGAAGAACGAATTCAGGCTACCTATGAAGAGTATGTGCTCCACGAGCAGGCAGCGTTTCGAGATGTTTTCGGGCAAGAGGAAGGAATGACCTTATGGTTGACTGCCATGCAAAGCGCGACAGAGCGTATCCGGAACAGGCTGGGACATGAGCGGGCTCGCACCATAACCCTGCTTCAACAACAGGCCAGCGACCACCAGCTGAAGAGCGGTTCTGCCGAGGAGCATAAAAAATGGATAGCTATCCTGCTGAAAGACTATTACGATCCGCTCTATGATTATTCCATAAAGAACAAGCAGCGAGCTTGTCTGTTTACCGGTAACACCGACGAGGTGCTGGATTTTTTAAAGTCATATACGGGATAAAAGCTGTTAGCCCGGATTTCTCATCAGCTCAGGCGGTGCCAGGTTTGGTAGTTTCTGGTAACTCGTTATAGCTTGGTATATGTGTTGCCAGAATACTGGCGAAGATGGTGCCTGCCTGAGCTGACCTTTGGTGAACATTTTTGGCAAAATATGAGTCTGTTCACTGACATCACAGACATGTGTTTTTATGTATTTCTTCTCAAATCAGACAAGGTGTTCATGAGAAATCCGGGTTAGTCAGTAACCAGTGTCATGTCAACGATGAAATGTCAGGATATTGCGCCGGATTTTTCTTGTCCTTATGCAGCCTTGTCCTGCGTTGCATAGTAGGGCTGTGTGACCCAGGGCAAGGCTGCATAAGAGCTGAAAAAGACAAGCAGGATACGACAGAGCAGCGTTGACAGGACACCAGGATATGAGGGGAATCGCATGATGCCCATAACAGAGAGGCTTGTTTTCCCGGCAACGATACTGTTTGGCCGTGCTGAACAGCAGAAAACTGTTTTGGAAAAATGCCACAAACGCGGCATTGCAAAGCAGATT
>PDTE01000059.1 GCA_002747135.1 Desulfobulbus propionicus
GTTCTGATCCCTGTAAAGCCTGGAGGTACTCCAGAGCATCTCCCTGCAGTTTTACAGGCTAAAGCCCGTGTAGATTGTATTTGTTATTTTCCTCATATCCTTTATGATTGCTCTATTTTTGCAGAACCCGTTTTTCTAGAGGAATGTTATGCTGACCATTGCGACCCTGGGCCCTGAAGAATCGCTTGCCTGTAGCGCTGCCAAACGCTATGCCAATGATGCTGAGTTACACCTGCACGCCAGCGTCCCAAAAGTTATCGAGTCCTTTACCAACCGTGACGTCCATTGCGCAATTATCCCGGTGTATAACACCAGGGAAGGGGAGAACAAACAGTATTTTCGTTTTTTTGATCAGCTCAGTTCCGGTTACTGGGTGGATAACGTTATTGTCTATTCTGATCTCTCCCTTGGGGTATACGATCCATTTACTCTTGACGACATCACCTTACTTGTTGGACGTAAGGAAATGTTTGGCCAGTGCGCAGAGTTCATTGATGCATACTTGCCAACAGTAGATCAGATGATTGTTTCTGATATTGATAAGGCTCTCAGTGGATACAAGCACACAGATACAAAGGGCGTCGCCTTTGTTGATACCCTGGAAAAACTGAAAAATAACGGGCTTACTCTTTTAGAGCGAGAAGTCGCTCCCCATAACAGAACCCGTTTTGCGGTACTTTCCCACGAGCTTGCACAACCAACCGGTTATGATGCAACCACCTTTGTCACAGTCCCTTTGGATGACCGGGTTGGCTTGTTGGTTGATTTGCTCCAGGAGCTCTCTCTACGCGGGATCAATATCCTGGATATGCGCTCTGAAAATGACATCAAAACCCAGAAACTGCAAATCTACATTGAAGCAGAGGGGCATATCCAAAATGAAGCTCTTCAAAGTGCCGTTGAGCATATAGAGCAACGAGTCATACAGCAGTCAGGGGCAATACGGGTGCTTGGCAGCTTCCCGCGAATCGATATGCGAACAAAGCATATTAAATCCTTTGGATTTATCGGTACCGGGGCAATGGGGCAATGGTTTGCTGATCGTCTGGAAAGCGAAGGGTATACGATTTTCATGAGTGGTCGCTCTACCTCGCTGCGACCTGAAGAGATGATCCGCCATGTGGATGTGGTGGTGATCTGCGTA
>PDTE01000060.1 GCA_002747135.1 Desulfobulbus propionicus
CCTACAGCAAATACTTTGGCCGATTATACCGCGCTGCTGCCGTGGAACGTAACCCTTGAGAAAGACTCCTGCAAGGTGTAGGTCGTTTGGCGCTTACCTTTTCAGAAATTTGTGTTCAGCTTCACTTTTACCCTTTATGAACACTCTCTGAAATCAAGCCAACAACTTGTTATAATTCCCTAAAAGTGGTTTACTCATCCGGCTTTCACCCCGTAACCAATCTCCAGTTTCCTTCAGCTCTCTATGGAGGGGGCCACCGCTGAGATCCATGATAAAATAGCCAACCCCAGCATCAGCCAATTCACCCAAATGCTCTAACAAGACAAAAGGTTGATTTGAGCGAACATAGGTAAGCTCATCCTGACGTTTAATGTGGAACTGTTCTCCTTTAGGGCTGATAATCTGCTTTCTGGTTTGGAGATGAGCAGCGTCAAGTTTTGCAGTAAAGAGAGGGAGCTTACCATATACATACATACCAACTCCCATTTCTTCCCTTCTCTTTCCCTGCTCGAGCTGCATCTGCCAAGCCTTAAGCGCATGTTGCAGTGTATCACGATCTGTTTCAAGAGAGAACTGTACCCCATCAAAATCATGCTGCTTAAAAAGTCCCAGAGCAGCGCTGTTAAGGCAGTTATTGGTATAATCGCCATATAGAACGACCTGCTCCTGCTTTTCAAAGAGCAGCTTTTGCGAGATATGACAGAGCTGGAAGCTGCAAAACCCCAAGCTAAGCAATGTATTCACTGCCTGTTCAAACCAGTTTAGATTTTTTTCATGAATGACAGGAGGTAAGGCCCATACAAGATTGGGAAAGATTTTCACTGCTTTTCTCCCCAGAGCTGCAACCTGCTCCACAACCTGGCCGGACAAAGGAACAAGAATTTTCTCAGGCCGGACAGGATAGCGCACCTTTCTTGGGGGTAAACCAGCAAATCGAATCCACCACTGATAGGGTGAACTGCTGCGCTGCTTCAAGGCTTTTCTTTTTCCCAAGTTACCGCTTCTTATGTCACGTCCTTTGGTATTGCTCCACCCTATATTGCGCAACGCCTGAGCAACAACCCTTGTATCCGGCTGCAACACCACCTTATCGGACTTATTCATGGAGATTCCGGCTCCTTTCTCCTTTTTC
>PDTE01000061.1 GCA_002747135.1 Desulfobulbus propionicus
AAAAAGGCCTCGCCTGTAATAACCGGAATTAACCCCAGACTACTCTTTTGCCAATAATCTGTTAATTGCCAAAAGCAGGGAAAATCCTAACGCAAAAACAACCAAACCAGAAAAATCATGTAAAAAACCATGGGCAACCTCAGCCCCATATTTTGAGGCCAGAAGAGCCGTCCCGCTTAAACGAACAATATTGGCCAAAATGGCAACCGGAGCAGCCGAAAAAAACAGTACCCATTTTTTCCAGGGCGGAAGTATCGAGATAAAGACAAGTAATGCAGCAAGGGCGAACATTGTCATTAATGAACGAAGCCCCGAGCAGGCAGCCACAACCTCCAATCTTGTTTCCACAAGATGAAGCACATTCCCTTCCCGAAAAACAGGAATTCCCATCATTCGCACAACATTTTCTGTGAGCGAAGAGCCAAAAAGCTGGAGAGGAAAAGCTATCTTGTTCCAGATAATAGCCGGAAGCGGGATCATAAAAAACAGGTAGCCGAGAGGAAAGGCGAAACTCCTTAAGTATGTCCATCCCAGCAGGAACAAACAGATTCCTGCCAGCACGACTATAATAGAGAGACGCTGGAGAAAAAATTCGCTTCCTATTTTGCCAATCACCAACATTCCAAGTCCAAGCAACAAAACAACCCCTCCCGTATTACAGGGAGCAGGTTTCAACTGTCGCCACTGTCTATAGCTGTAGTATAACATGAAAAGGCAAACAAACGGGATAAAATAACCATGACTGTAATCTGGATTGGTCCGCCAATCCAGGCGAAGCCCCTGTAGAATGGGGTAATACAAAACAAGAAATGCCACAACCAGTGGCACAATCAAAGTCATTACTACCAGCACAGAGCTGAAATTGTGTTTTGGCTCTATCACAAAAACTCTCCCGGCAGAAATTGTTCAAGTTCCGGAATTACCATCTCGGCAAAAGCCGCCACTCGCTGTTCAGCTGCAGAAATGCCATCGCCATCCACCATGCTGATAATTCTGACGAAGGCACCATCGCGCCGTCCCTTTGTCAGAGCATCCCAGATCAGATATATCTTCTCCCAATATTCTGAGCCGATAATCCGCCCCCTGTTTTGAAACCAGTAAAAAACAACCTGAAAACTACCGCCATTA
>PDTE01000007.1 GCA_002747135.1 Desulfobulbus propionicus
TCTCTTTTCAATAGGCCTGCCTTGCCTTTCCCTGCTCCGCACCCGCCTCACCTTAAAAAAGTAACGCTCACAGGGCATGTACCCTCTTTATGGTATTTGCCTGTAACTGCTCACAGCTCACCCCTCTTTGCACGATCACGACCCGCCGCATAGAGGGGCTATAGCTGCCCGTCGTGCTTGTCCAGATAGGGGCCAGCCTGAGAGCAGTTACGTTGAAGACACGCTTCGGCCCAACCGATTTTTCGATATCTCATCAGCCCGGGCGGCACCATCTTCGCCAGTATTCTGGCAGCACATATACCTATGGCGGGAAACCCGCAACCCAGGAGACCTTAGGCCTCAAATAATTTCTTGTTTTTTATGACAGGAATTGAGGAGTAAGTCACTGAGTATAATGAGTTACCAAAAACTACCGAACCTGGCACCGCCTGAGCTGATGAGAAATCCGGGCTCGTGTCCTGTCATCGCTGCTCTGTCGTCTCCTGCTTGTCTTTTTCAGCCCTTATCCAGCCTTGCCCTGTGTCACCTGGCACTACTATGCAACGCAGGACAAGACTCCATAAGGACAGGAAAAATCCGGCGCAATATCCTGACATTTCAGCGTTGACATGAGACGAGCTGGTATAATTCAGGTGATTTTTTTGAGCAGAGGAAGCACCTCTTCAAAGGCAGCCTTGTTCGCGAAGGTGAGGCTTAGGGTCAATTCATCTCGCTCAAATGACGGGCTTGCTGTAACTGTCATATTCGAACCAAGCTGCAGGCTGTTTACATAGTGCTGGAACTCCATTTTTGCCCGGCTTAACTGCGGAGAACAAAGGGTCTTAAGGTGGTTTAATAATTGGGCGCCAAGCTGAGGCTTGTTTGCCTTGTCCGCAAGAGATGGCTGCCAGGCCTCAAGCAATGCAATTGCAGATATCTGCTCTCTTTTGCCCAGCTCATAAGTCAGGTCGATCAGTTTACTTTGCTTGGAAGCGCCAAATCTGAAGGCCGCTATGATGTTGTTGAGGAACTTTTGCTCCTTACGGGAAAACCGCAACAGTTTAGTTCCCGCCCTCGGTTGAATCATGCCGCTATGCAGCGACGCAATCACTGAGTCTTCCAGTTCAAGAAGCTGCATCAAGCTCTCACCCTGATGCCTGCTGTACCCCATGCACTCAAGTAAAAGATCAGTACCCTGTCCGGCCGCAGCCCTGCTTGCCTGCTGAAGCAACAAGGCGTCATCTATAATACTGCTTTTGTCAGCATCTTGCTGCTTATAGAGATAAATGAGACAAAATAGCTTTTGCGGGGCAATATTTTGAGGAAGAACATATGCCGGAACAGTTGTCAGGTGAAAGCGTTCAGCCATAGTCAACAGATCTAAGCCATTGAGAAGCCCATGTCTATCTGTTGTAAGTTTACGTACCAGAAGGGGAGGATGAATGACGCCATACGATAATAAGCTGCTCTGATTATTTCGTTTCTGCTGGCTGGCAGCTGCGGGCAGGAAAGGATATCCTGACAGATCGATACTTACTCTTTCGATCTGGGCAAGTGGATATGTTTGATGCAGGCCTTGAGGTGTGATGATTCGCTCGTGACGATGTCTTTTATCTGGACATCTGTTCAAAGACAGATGGTAACTGCTCACAGCTCACCCCTCTTCGGGCGATCACGACCCGCCCGAAGAGGGGTGAGCTGTGAGCAGTTACCTGTGGAGATGGCAATGAATAACTCATTGTTTTGCCTCCCTGCTTCAGGTCATCTTCAGTTGATCCTTCATCACCCAGTCCTCAACGCAGCGCAACGACGCTTGCGGTTTCGTGTACTCGGACAGTGAACATGACCTGAATCAGGGCGTACATTCCAAAGACATATTTTTTCCCCGGCTCCTATGCGTCATTAATCCTGGTGCGCAGGATTCCGGAGGGCTTGAAGGTGACAACTCTGCGTGCATCAAGAATAAGTTCGCTGCCGGTCTGGGGATTTCTCCCTCGCCGGGGGTTTTTATCCTTGATGTTGAACTTGCCAAATCCACTGAGCAGTAAATCCTGTCCGCTGATAAGTGAGTCTTTTGCAAGGGCAAGGAAGGTTTCCACTGATTGTGTTGCCTCGGATTTTGTTAACATTGGATGACTTTTATAAATCTGTTGAACCAAGTCGGCCTTAGTGAGTGTCATGGTGTACCTCCCTCTGTCGGGATAATCATTTCTGGGCAGAGTTGTAATATTCAGCCCATGGATCTGTAGGAGCTGGCTCGTGAGTCTTCCTGTGCTGTCATTGCTCACTGGGTGTGTAACCCTCTCATTGTACCTGCCGCAAACGTGTAACTGCTCTCAGGCTGCCCATCTTTGGACAAGCACGATGGGCATATAGCCCCTCTATGCGGCGGGTCGTGATCGTTCAAAGAGGGGTGAGCTGTGAGCAGTTACCATGTGCTGGGTATTGTGTGCCGGTTTATGTTACAGGAAACGAAATGCGGTTTTTCCTGCATACTGGGCCGCTTCTCCAAGCTCTTCTTCAATGCGGATGAGCTGATTATACTTTGCAACACGATCTGTTCGTGACGGTGCCCCGGTTTTTATTTGACCGGTATTGAGGGCAACAGCCAGATCAGCAATAGTCGCGTCTTCTGTCTCGCCGGAACGATGTGAAACCACCGCAGTATACCGTGCTTTGTGTGCCATTTCAATGGCATCAAGCGTCTCGGTCATGGAGCCAATCTGGTTGAGTTTGATAAGGATGGAGTTGGCCACCCCCCTGTTGATGCCTTTGGCGAGGAGTTCTGTGTTCGTAACAAAGAGGTCATCTCCTACGATTTGAATCTTGTCGCCAAGTTCATTGGTCAGGTCCTGCCAGCCTTTCCAGTCAGATTCATCCAGGCCGTCTTCAAGAGTTACAAGAGGATATTTTTTAACCCAGCCACTGTAAAATTTGATCATTTGATCGACATCTTTTCTGGGTTTTTTTTCAGCATTGAGCACATATTTCTTTTCTTTGGCATTATAGAATTCACTGGCCGCAGCATCTATACCGATATAGATATCTTTGCCAGGAGAGAATCCGGCAGCAGTTATCCCTTCCAGAATTGATTCCATGGCCTCTTCATTTGAGCCAAGGTCAGGCGCAAATCCACCTTCATCACCGACGGCTGTTTGCAGTCCGCGGTTTTTCAGGACGGTTTTAAGTGCATGAAAGGTCTCTGCGCCCATCCGCAACGCCTCGGCAAAGGATTTTGCGCCAACAGGGAGAATCATGAATTCCTGAATGTCCACGTTATTGTCAGCATGTGCGCCGCCATTGAGGATATTCATCATTGGAACCGGCAGTTTTTTGGCGTTGACTCCACCAATGTAGTTATACAGAGGAATTGCAAGTTCTGTGGCCGTGGCTCTGGCCACAGCCATGGAAACACCAAGGATGGCATTTGCACCAAGTTTTTTCTTGTTTGCGGTCTTGTCGAGCGCGAGCATGGTGTTGTCAATCAACACCTGGCTGGAAGATTCAACGCCAAGCAGTGCAGGAGCAATGGTTTCATTAATATTTTTTACTGCTTCAAGAACCCCCTTGCCCCCGTAGCGTTTTCTTCTGGTATCTCTTAATTCCAGGGCTTCCCTTGAGCCTGTTGAAGCACCGGAAGGGACCGAGGCTCGGCCGGAAGCACCTGTCTCCAGATATACGTCTACTTCAACGGTTGGATTGCCTCTGGAGTCTAGAATTTCCCTGGCAACTATATCTACAATTTCTCCCATGGGGCTTTCTCCAATAAATTACAATGTTTCAAATATGTTACAATCACACAACACTTGCTATGTTGAAAATTGGCAGGTACATGGCAACGACCAGGCCGCCAATCATTCCACCTAAAAAGACCATCAACAGAGGTTCGATCATGGCGGTCAGGTTTTCTACCGCCTGATCAACCTCTTCGTCATAAAAGTCAGCAATTTTTTCGAGCATTGCGTCCAGGGCGCCAACTGACTCCCCAACATTGATCATCTGTACAACCATGTTGGGAAAAACGCCGGATTCTTCCAGAGGTTCAGCTATCGCCCGTCCCTCAGCAATACTGTCTGCCACCCGGAAGACTGCCCGTTCAATAACCTTGTTGCCAGATGTTTTGCCAACGACCTGTAACGCCTCAAGGATGGCGACACCGCTGGTTAACATTGTGCTGAGCGTTCTGGTAAACTTTGCGACCGCCACTTTGCGCAGTAAATCACCAAATATTGGCGCCTTGAGAAGAGCTGCGTCAATTTTTATGCGTCCGCTTTCTGTGGCATAGAATTTTTTGAATAACCATATAAAAAGAAACATACCAACAAAAACATAGAAAAAATACTGTTTAAATCCCCTGCTCATACTCACAACTATCTGCGTAGGGACAGGGAGCTCAGAACCAAAACTCTGAAACATCTTATCGAAAACAGGAATGACAAAAATCAGGATAATCACGAGTATGATAATGGATATACCAAGACAGATTGCCGGATAGGTCATGGCTCCCTTTATTTTTTTCTGCAGTGCCATTGCCTTTTCCTTGAACGTGGCAAGTCTGGACAAAATGGTATCCAGAATCCCGCCCATTTCGCCGGCCTCAATCATGTTTGAGTATAGATTATCAAATATTTTTGGATGCTTACGCATCGCGTCGGCTAGAGTGGTACCGGTTTCAACATCGTTGAGGATCTCTGTCAAAACATCTTTGAAGGTTGGGTTGCTTTGCTGCTTACCCAGTATTTGCAGGCATTGTACCAAGGGGAGCCCTGCGTCAATCATGGTGGACAGCTGGCGGGTAAAAATTACCAGGTCTTTTCCTGTTACCTTGGGCTTAAAAAGAGGAATACTTTCAAGGATGTCCTTGGGTTTTTCCTTAATTTTAGCGACCTCAATGCGGAGGCGGCGGAGTTGTGCTAGTGCTGATGCTTCGTCAGGTGCTTCCAGTTCACCTTTTCGCCTTTCACCGTAACTGTTTTTTCCTTTCCAAACATAAACTGGCATTCGTTGTACTCCAGGTAACCCTTTTCAGTTTTTCTGTCTTATTTAAGGGATTAATGATTGACAGATACTTTGAACAGCTTTATAAAACGGGACTCTTCAGGAGAGGGTATCCGTAGAGGAATCATATTTTATTGTAGGGGCTTCTTTTTCCTGATTCAAGAAAAAGTTTATATTTTTTCAGGAGTTGTTGTTATGCAGAGCCGTGACATCGCAAAATTTAGTAACGGACATTTTCAGTCAATCATCGACAAGTGTGAAGGGTGTGAAAGGATTGTTGAGGTAGAGAAAACGAAATACTGCAAGACCTATCTTCGGCCTGAAACCAGGTGGCGGCTGGGAATATGTAATTTTGCGACCCATGAAAAGCCAGAAGTAAACATCGCAAAAGTCAGGATTAATCCGCTTAAAGCAGCCAAAAGGGCTTCAAAAAGAAAATAACGCCTCTTTTGTAACTGCTCGCAGGGAGTTTACCCCCCCCTGTTTTTCAGTGAGCTCGAACTTTCGGGGACACCTTACTTATTTATTTAACTTCCAAAAAATGGGTGAACTCCTGTTATTGAGCCCTTGACAATACGATCAAAACCAGTTATTTATTCCGTGATCAGACCTGAAAATTTTTCTCTAAGTTGCTTCATAAAGGTGTTGAAATAATCAGTCTATTTCTTTGAAACTGAGTTGTTCTGCAAGGCAAGCTTTTTTGTCGAGTTTGCGCAGAACTACAAAGAGTTACGCTGGTCTTTTCAGCGCTCTTTTCCTGAGTCGCTTTCTTTTGTATTTATTGGAACTTGTCGGAATTTTTCATTATACAAAAGATGCGGCTCATTTGGACTATATTATTGGGGTGCGGGCGTCTGCCCGCATTGGATTAACAACTCTGCTAAACGTGATATTGGATGCATCTACTGAAAATTTAATGAAAATCGCTGCCTGATTTTCTTGTTTTTTATGACAGGAACTGAGGAGTAGGTCACTAAACAGTATTACTTTTGTCTGTGAATTTATGCTCTATAAATAAAAATTAACAAAAGGAGGAAAGCTTGAAATCTATACAGTTTGTTGTCTATGCTACAGTACTTGTTTCGGTGCTCCTTGCAGGTTGTGGGAGTAATGTTACAAAATCAAGAATAGCTACATACAAAACTTTAGACCCTAATCATTCAGAGTGGAAAATTCATGCAACTGCTGATACAGGATCATTTGGGAGTGCAATCTCAATTTTTATTAATAATGAAAATGTAATAAATGGGGATCTGAATATTACAACAGGTATCGGCCACTTCTCTGGTAGCTATGAAGGGAAGACTATCGATGCGGAATGCTCTTTAGATCAAAGGGGAATTGGGATGTTTAACAGGTGTAAGATTTTTATTGATAGCGAAGAATTTACGGAGTTTACATTCTGATTTTTTTTCAATTATAATCAGTAATGTCCGGTTAAAAAATTGCAGGTAAAAATTATTCGGCGAAATGCCGGGGACAGCTTGCTTTTTAATCCGAGAGAGTTTTTATTTGATGTAACTATGCCTTATAAAGGGCGTTGAAACAATCAATCTGTCTCTTTGAAACTTTGTTGTTTTTCAAAGAAAAGCTTTTCGTCGGGTTTGCGCAGAACTACAAAAAGTTACGCTGATCTTTTCAACACCCTTTTATGGTGCAACTGAAACAGATTTTAGTACCTTAATCCTCGATTCCTGTCATAAAAAACTAGAAAATCAAGCTGCCATTTTCAATAAATCTTCAGTAGATGCGGTCAAAAAGGCATTGAGCATGTTGGGTAACCGTGCCCCTTTGATCGTCAACAGATATCTATTTTGTCGGAAAAGTTTACGGATAATCCCATGTGCTCTGAGCAGCCGCAAACAGCGACTTGTTTTCGCCGACAGCTGCTGGTCCGTTCATCGTGCAGCAAAAGATGATTCTGACAGGTGATGACGTAGCATCTTGTTGGTGAATTCGGAAGATTTCGGGGACGCCTTACTTATTTATTGCCGGGAATTCCGGGAACATCTTGTCTGTTTTTTCAACTCCGTGATTATACAAATGCTTTATCTTCTGATAATAAACAAGCAAGGTGTTTCCCGAAATCCCCGGAAATCATAGCTGCCAGTCGTGCTTGTCCAGATAGGGGCAGCCTGAGAGCAGTTACACGTTTGAGGTCGGTAAAACCAGAGCGTTACACCCCCAGTGAGTAGTTACGAAAAAATATAAAAATGGTACAATATGAAGAGGAAGGATATAGACAAAAAGAGCTTGGAAAATGCTCATGAATTATTTGAGTCTGGTGATATACATAACATTGAAGTTGGAACGACTAAAGGGCTGCAAGAAATACATAGTTATTTATTTAAAGAACTCTATGATTTTGCAGGAAAAATCAGGAAAAAAAATATTTCGAAAGGTAATTTCCGTTTTGCTAATTCCTTATATTTGCATGAAGCTTTAGCAAAAATTGAAAAAATGCCTGAGGATACTTTTGAAAAAATAATTGCAAAATACGTTGAAATGAATATTGCCCATCCTTTTTTAGAAGGTAATGGCAGAAGCACACGAATTTGGCTGGATAAGATTTTAAAAAGGAACTTGAATAAAGTTGTTAACTGGCAATTTATCGATAAAGATTCATATTTACAGGCAATGGAACGAAGTCCTGTAAATGATCTAGAAATACGAACCCTCTTAAAGGAAAATTTAACAGCAAATGTGGAAGATAGAAACGTAATCCTTAAAGGTATTGAACAATCATATTTTTATGAAGGATATGAAAAATAGTTGTTCCAGCAGATAGCATGTTTCAAAATAAGAAAAAACCGATGATAAAAAAATACAAATATGAAGTAACAGCTAACAAGACGTTTCACCTGATTCGTTTCACTCGATGGTGAACTCTGCATTATGCCTATGCACTTAAGAATCATATTGTAATAATAAAATAATAAATTAAAGACAGTCTTTTCTGGTTATTTATAACATTATTATAGCAAGCAAGAAACCAACAATACATATTTCGCCTGCTTTGCATCAAGCATCATGCCGTCTACCTGCCATGATAAAATCTTTTCGGCATAAAGGGCTTCATTCATTCTACAAAACAGGGAATATGAGTGGTATTCAGCCCAAACACGCACAACGCTTACGTTTTCAACCTGCTGCTCTTGAAGTTCCAAGAGACACCTTACTTATTTATTGACAGAAGATAAAGCATTTGTGTACCTACTCACTGGGTGTGTAACTCTCTGGTTGTACCTGCCGCAAACGTGTAACTGCTCTCAGGCTGCCCCTATCTGGACAAGCATGATTGGCTGCTATAGCCCCTCTATGCGGCGGGTCGTGATCGTTCAAAGAGGGGTGAGCGGTGAGGAGTTACGCATTTGTCTACTCACGGGGTTGAAAAAACAGACAAGATGTTCCCGGAATTCCCGGCAACAAATAGATAAGATGTCTCCAGAATTTAAATCTGGCAACAAACAAGTAAGGTGTCCCTGGAATTTAAGTCTGTTGCGCCCTTGATCAGTTAGACGTCAGAACCAGAGAATAACGCTTAAAGGACTGTCCCCGTGATTGGGTACCCTTTGTTTGCTCAGTTGTGATTGCCAGAAGATGGGGTGCATTATTTCTTTCCCACTCCGGTGTATTTGAATCCCAACGCTTTCATTTTTTCAGGCTCGTAGACATTGCGGAGATCAACAAAAACTGGTGCCTTCATGCTTTGTTTGATTCTGTCCAGGTCAAGTGCCCTGTACTGATTCCACTCCGTCAAAAGAACAACACAGTCTGCATCTTCGACTGCTTCATATGCATTGTTTACATAGGTGACAGAGGCAGGGAGACAGGCCCTTGCTTCTTCCATGCCCTTGGGGTCGTGCGCTCTGATGGCTGCACCTTTCTCCAAAAGAGCGGGAATAATGGTCGCTGCGGGAGCATCACGCATGTCATCTGTTTCCGGCTTGAAGGTGAGCCCAAGTATAGCTATGGTTTTCCCTGCCACTGAGCCATCAAGCATTTCCCGAATCTTTTTAACCATTCTTGCCTTCTGCGCCGCATTGACTTCCACAGCAGCTTCAACTACGCGAACGTTTTCCCCATGTTCCTGGACTATTCTCATTAAGGCAAGTGTATCCTTGGGGAAACAGGAGCCGCCGTAGCCAGGACCGGGATGAAGAAATTTATTCCCTATCCGGCCATCCATCCCTATGGCTTTGGCAAGGTCACTGACATTTGCTTTCACTGCCTCACAGACATTGGCAATCTCGTTGATAAAACTGATTTTTACTGCAAGAAACGCGTTAGCCGCATACTTGGTTAGTTCTGCCGTTTCAATGGTAGTGCATACAATTGGTGTGTCACGTAGATACAGGGGCATATAAATATCACGCAGTACCTGCTCGGCCCGTTCATTTTCAACGCCGACAACGATGCGATCCGGCCGCATGAAATCGCTGATGGCGGCTCCTTCCCGTAGAAATTCAGGGTTAGATGCAATATCAAAATGAGCCTTTGGCGATATTTCACCTATGATTCTGTTGACCTGCCTGGCAGTGCCTACCGGGACGGTACTTTTATTGACCACAACAGTATACCCCTTGAGCAGAGGTGCAATTTCTTCGGCGGCTTCATAGATATATGTCAAGTCTGCATACCCGTCTCCACGACGTGAACTCGGAGTGCCGACGGCGATGAATACGGCATCTGCTTCCGGTAAGGACGTGTTCAGGTCAGTGGTGAAGTGCAGCCGTCCTTCAGCTGTATTTTTTTCAACCAGTGCTGCCAGCCCCGGCTCGTAAATCGGGATTATCCCTTTCTCAAGATTACCTATTTTTTGTTCGTCCTTGTCCACACAGGTGACAATATGGCCAAATTCGGCAAAGCAGGTACCTGTTACAAGGCCAACGTAACCGGTACCTATCATGGTTATATTCATTTCATTCTCCTGTGTTATTCTCTGGGGCCAAAGACTGCGGTACCGATACGTACTATTGTTGAACCTTCTTCAATGGCTACCTGGTAATCCCCGGACATGCCCATGGACAATTCTACCTGTTTATTATCAGTAAATAATGATTTCTGGGCAAGGCTTTCCGCCAGCAATCTGGTTTTTATATAATAATTCCGACTGGTTTCCTGATGCTGTGAATACGGCGGAATCACCATCAAGCCGCAGACCTGAAGGGTTGTTTTTTCGCGGATTTCCGTGAGCAGTCTTTCTGCGTCATCAGAAGCTATACCAGCCTTCTGGTGTTCAGCGCCAATGTTAACCTGAAGCAGGACAGAAAGTTTTTTTTGAAGGGCAGCGGCGTGCTTGTCGAGCAATTTTGCCAGTTTTAACGAGTCAACGGTCTGGATGACGTCAAAGAGACGTGCCGCCTGCCTGGCCTTGTTACGCTGAAGGTGGCCAATAAAATGCCAGCGCAGATCGGGAGGCAAGGCTGGAATCTTCTCGGCAGCCTCCTGTATATAATTTTCTCCAAAAAGTTTTTGGCCGCTTTGATATGCCTCCAGAATCATCCCGGTTTCTTTTTTCTTGGAAACCGCCAGCAGCTTAATCGATTGTGGAGAGCGGCCGCATTGCTGAGCGCATTGCTGGATTTTTGTCTGTAGTTGCTGAATATGTTTCTGGATCATTTGTTATCCATGGGGTAACTGCTCACAGGGCATGTACCGTCCCGGTTTCATTTCCCTCACGTCTGTAACAGCTTTCAGGTCGCCGAACGATGGGCGATCCTGGAGCTGTTACGGGAAAGGTTGAATAGTTTTTCCGCGTTTCGTGTAGTTTGTTCACCCAGCTCTTCCATTGATATATTTCTCAATTCTGCAATCTTGCTGGCAGTATATATTATTTTATCCGGTGTATTTCGTCTCCCGCGAAAGGGAGCTGGCGAAAGAAAAGGACCGTCTGTTTCCAGAAGCAGACGGTCCAGTCTTATTGTTCGGGCAACTTCCTGAAGTTCTGCAGCCTTGTTGAAGGTAACAATACCGGGAATTGATATGTACATCCCTAAGCTAATAATTTTTTCGGCAAAAGCAAGGTTACCGGAGAAACAATGCATAACCCCTCCAGAAGGTAACGCACTTATCTCCTTAAGGAAGGTATATGTGTCATCATGGGCTTCCCGGTCATGAATCACAACAGGCAGTTCAAGCATCTTTGCGAGCAGTAATTGCTTGCGAAAGACTCTCTTTTGACATGCTGCAGGGCTGTAGCACTTAGCGTAATCAAGGCCGATCTCCCCATAACCGACAACCTTCCCGCTGTTTTTGGCCAGTACCTCTATTTTTTTGAGGGTTTCAGCTGTAACCTTTTGCGCCTCATGAGGATGTATACCGACACAGGCATATACCTGAGGATATGTGCGGGCCAGCTCCACTGCTTTTTGAGAACTTGCCAGATCAATGCCTATGGTAATAATCCTTTTTACCCCCTTTTTTTCAGCATCAGCGAGAACACCTTCCAGGTCATCTGCGTAGGCTTTCATGTCAAGATGGCAGTGGGTATCAACGAGTTCAACACCAGACGGCAATGCGTAGTAATGCTCTTTTTTTATACTCATTTTTCGTAACCGCTCACGGGGACTGTGCTTCCCCGCTCTTCTCTGTTTCAAAGAGGGCTGCTGACACTTTTTTCTGTAATGAAGGTAAGGAAATGAAGGTGTTTTCGGGTTTGCTAAGAGAGCACCTTTGTATTAAACTGCTTAGAATGTTGTCATTCAGGCTGTAATGGATTATTGGTTGACCAAACCTGTTTTGCCTGGTATCCAGCCACTACCTAAAACTTTTACCACAAATGGGGGGTTTTTTAATGAAAAAAAATGGTTTTTTTCCTGGCTTGTCCATGATGTTGCTTGGTGCTTTCATGCTTGTTGCCGGTTGTACCTTAAACAAGACGGTTTCCAGTACACCAGCCGCTGCTGATGGTCCTTACGCCTTGCCTCCGGTACCTGGTTTTGCCGGTGATATACAGGATATCGCTGTACCCACTGAACTTGAACTGGACAGGAGAGGTACAATGGCTATAAGAACAGAATCTTTCCAGGGAGGGATATATCTATATAGAGGAAATGTGGATTTCGTATCGCTCAAGGATTATATGGTGCAGTCAATGGAAGACAACAAGTGGAAGCTTGTTGGCGAAACTTCCTCAAAAGATATCATGCTGGCCTTTGTCAAACCCAGCAAAACATGCATGATGGTACTCACTGAAGGTAATGTGGTCAACAAGACAAGCCTGACTTTTTATGTCACCATCGATCAGACAGCAGCAGAATCTCTCAATCCTTTTGGTGAGGCCGTTTCGCAATAGGCTGTTTATCGTGACGAAAGGTTTGTAACTTGGCCGCATTCAGCATTAATCCTGACAAACCAGGCCTTCAGGGGATACGTGTCTTGCTGGCTGTCACCGGATCCATTGCTGCCTATAAGGCAGCAGGGTGGGTACGTGAACTGACCAGGGAAGAAGCCCTTGTTTCTGTGATGATGACGGGGGCAGCAGAACACTTCATCTCTCCGCTGACTTTTTCTGCTCTTTCCGGCAACAGGGTGTACACTTCCCTTTTTGACGAAGATCCGGACGGTGTTATGGCCCACATCAGCCTTCCGCGGGAAAACAATGTCCTCCTGATTGCTCCGGCAACAGCGCAAACCATTGCCAGGCTGGCCAATGGCTTGGCAGATGATTTGGTATCAACTGCCGTTCTGGCGGCAGATGTACCCGTTCTTGTCTGCCCGGCAATGAATGCAAATATGTTCAGAAACCAGGCAACACAGCGAAATATAGAGGTTGTCAAGACGCTTGGTTACCATGTGTTGATGCCTGATTATGGAGAACTTGCCTGCGGTGAGATCGGAGCAGGACGTCTTCCCGGCTGGGAAACTGTGCGTGAAGAACTGCTGGCTCTGTTCAGTCGTCAGGATCTCTCAGGTAAAAAAATCGTTATTACAGCCGGTCCAACCAGAGAAGCGATAGATCCTGTACGATTTATTTCCAATCGCTCCAGCGGAAAAATGGGGTACGCCCTGGCGCGCTCAGCCAGAAGAAGAGGGGGGAAGGTGACGATTATAAGCGGTCCTGTCGCTCTGCCCGCACCGCCGGGGATTGATGTTATTTCTGTCCAGTCGGCCCGGGAAATGGAACAGGCCCTGTTTGCACAGGGAAAAAATGCAGATGTAGTTATCAAGGCTGCTGCCGTAGCTGACTATCGACCACCTGCTGTCGAGCAGCATAAAATAAAGAAAAAAGAAGATGGGTTGCAGCTGAATCTGGTAAAGAATGACGATATCCTGACAAAATTCTGCAAGCAGCGGCGGCCTGGACAGGTAGTTGTGGGCTTTGCGGCAGAAAGCCGGAATCATAAAAAAGAGGGGCGGCGAAAGCTTGGGCAAAAGAATGTCGATATTATCGTCGTGAATGATATCCTTGGAAACAAGACAGGCTTCGATGTTGATACCAACAAGGTTACCCTGATAGAACAACACATAAGCCGGGATTTACCGTTTCTTTCCAAGGAGGGTACTGCCAACAGAATTATTGACGCAGTCGTAACAAAACTTGGGCAGCAACAATAGTGTCCTGTCAACGATGAAATGTCAGGATATTGCGCCGGATTTTTCCTGTCCTTATGGAGTCTTGTCCTGTGTTGCATAGTATTGCTATGTGACACAGGGCAAGGCTGCATAAGGGCTGAAAAAGACAAGCAGGATACGACAGAGCAGCGTTGACAGGGCACTAGCCCTGACAGGGGAAAAAGAACTTGCAGCTCAGCCGGACTGGACAGAAAAAACGGGTGAAAGAAGTTGAAAAGCTTGTCACTCATCTGGCAGGGCTTTCTGAGCAGGGTATTGAACAGGCACCCTGTTCCCCTGAACTTCGAGAATTATTTAAAGAGGTCAGCAGGCTGAAGGGAGGGGCACGCAGGCGGCAGATCAAGTACATCACCAGGCTTCTGAAGGCTGCTCCTCTGGATGAACTGTACTCCTTCCTGAACAGGCAGACAGGCAGCAGGCTGCAACACAATAAAAAAGTACACGAAGCTGAGCACTGGAGAGATGCGCTCATTAATGAGGCCATTGCCTGCAAGGAGGCCAGTAAAGAGAATGATGTCCCATGGTCAGAACAATGGGACAGCGAAACAGTGAAAGAGGTGCTGGATGATATCCCGAAGGCTGATCCCGCCTCTTTGCTGCGTCTGTCCTTTTTATTTGCACAGACGCATAATCCAAGATATAGCAGAGAGCTTTTTCGTTATATCATGGCCTGTAAAAAGAAGATGATATATTCTGGTGATCTGGAAACAGTTACAGGCTTGAAGCAGGCAGAATAAACGTACCTGATCATGGGTATTGTTGCCCGATCACTCGTACCCCGCATACTCTTGTCCACGAACGTCTCGCTTCGCCTGCTTACCTGCTCAAAGGAGTGCCTGCCCGGTTCTGTTGCACCCATGACCAGTTACACATAAGAAAGAGAGAGGTAACTGCTTCTCAGGCTGCCCCTATTTGGACAAGCACGACTGGCAGCTATAGCCCCTCTGTGCGGCGGGTCGTGATCGTTCAAAGAGGGGCGAGCTGTGAAAAGTTACGCAGAGAGTAACACGTAAGGTACGGCCCCCGTGACTGGTTGCGAGCAAACAGGTTACAGGGCTCGTGTCCTGTCAACGCTGCTCTGTCGTATCCTGCTTGTCTTTTTCAGCCCTTAGGCAGCCTTGCCCTGGGTCACATAGCCCTACTATGCAGCGCAGGACAAGGCTGCATAAGGACAAGAAAAATCCGGCGCAATATACTGACATTTCAGCGTTGACATGACACTAGTGAGCAGCTGCCTGATTACTCGTTTTTTTCCTGTCGTTTCTGCGTCTTGGCATAGTTTGCCGCTTCCATTCCTGCTACACACCCTTCGCCTACGGCCTTGGCCATCTGATACGGCGGGCCAGTAATATCACCTGCAGCAAAAATGCCGGAAATATTTGTCTGCTGGCTGCCATCTGTTTGAATATACTTGAATGATTCAGTGTCAAGCATTACCCCTACCTGGGTAGCAAGCTCCAGTGCCCCCTTTGCTCCCAACTCAATAAAAATTCCTTCTGTCTCAACAGTTTCTCCATTTGCCAGCTCCAGTCTCTGGACAGTATTTTCTCCTTGAATTTCTATGATTCTTGAGTTGATAACTTCTGCTTTACTCTCCTTCAGTTTTGCCATGAGTTCTTTTGACACGTCAATGTTGTCGCTGATCAGGTACACCTTTTCAGCGTAGTCCAGCAGGGTTAAGGCGCCGTCCACGGCCGCACTTTTTCCACCAGTGACCGCCACGGTTGCACCCCTGTAAAAATTAGCGTCACAGTCAACACAATAGCTGACGCCCTTGCCGATAAATTTTCTTTCCCCGGAAACCCCCAGTTTGTTTTTTGCTACCCCCATGCAAAAAAGTATTGCTCTGCTTTGAATGGTTCGGCCTGATTCAGTGGTTACAAGAAAATAAGGGGTATTCTCCATGATTTTCAGCACATCTTCCTGCAAGTATTCAGCGCCAAATGATGTCGCCTGTTTCAGGCCGGTTTCGAGCAAGTCATTTCCGCAGGTAACCCCTGGAACAAAGGCATAGTTTTCTACATGGGCACCATAGAGTGCCGAGTTTTCGATTCGGCCAAGCAGCAGCACACGAATTTTTTTTCTTGAAGCATGAATAGCTGCCTGAATTCCTGCTGGTCCTGAGCCAATGATGACGACATCGTACAGTGTATCGGCCATAACAATCTCCAGTAATGGTTGTGGCGGAAGGCCGGTTGTCCTTCCGGGGAAACAGCGTCCATTTCACCTCTCTTCTGGCGATCTGGGAGCAGTTGCCGTTTAGTTATGATACGTAATGACATGAAGGTAACTCCTCACAAACCGCCCCTCTTTGAACGATCACGACCCGCCGCATAGAGGGGCTGTAGCTGCCAATCGTGCTTGTCCAGATAGGGGCAACCTGAGAGCGGTATGTAAAACCAGAGAGTTACCCACCAAGTGAGTCGTTACACAAGAAGAATATATCAGATTATTTCTGCATTATCCCTGGTTCGAGGTCGACAGAATAATTCTTTTCCATTATATTTTCAAACGAATGTTTATTTGCAACTGCTTTCAGGCCACCCATGTTCAGATGATCGAGCCCGCCCGAAGATGGGGCCACAGCCTGTCAATCCCGCCTGCCCGAATCCGGGTAAGTGCAGAGCAGATAGAGATTGAAAACAAATGAAGTCAGGGGGGGGATACTTTCCCCGTGACTGGTTACGACAATATGAAATAGGAAAAGAATGTGACGCAATCAATTTTTGAAATGATGTTTAATGCCGGGCCGATGGTCAAAGTTGTCATGATAGCCTTGCTGCTGTTTTCGCTTGCTTCCTGGTCGATAATCATGCTGAAATACCTGATGTTTAGAAAAGCCAGGTCTACCTCATCCCGTTTTTTACAAGATTTCTGGAGCAGTAAAACGTTACAGGAAGCCTATGCTGCCGCCAAAAAATACCCGCAGAGCCCGGAAGCATCGGTCTTTGTAACAGGATATTCCGAGTTGAAAAAGATCAGCTCCTCGCGAAGCAGCGGCGAAAAAGCCGCAACCCTTGATATGCAGCTTGCAACCATGGAGAATCTAAAACGTTCTGTGCGTAAGGCCCAGCTCATGGAGAGTGACAGGATGGCCCGTTCGCTGTCTTTTCTGGCTACCACCGGGTCTTCTACCCCCTTTATTGGCCTGTTTGGCACGGTTTGGGGAATTATGACCTCGTTCAAGGATATTGGTGAACGAGGCTCTGCCTCACTCGCTGTCGTTGCACCCGGCATATCAGAGGCCCTGGTAGCCACTGCCGCCGGT
Organism: Desulfobulbus propionicus; assembly: GCA_002747135.1. Classification (GTDB taxonomy): domain Bacteria; phylum Desulfobacterota; class Desulfobulbia; order Desulfobulbales; family Desulfobulbaceae; genus Desulfogranum; species Desulfogranum propionicus_A. The sequence goes on from PDTE01000007.1 coordinate 16,823, forward strand.
CTTGCTGTTGCCATTCCAGCGGTAATTTTTTTTAATTACTACTCAAACAAGGCTGCAGACCTGGAATCAGATGTTGAACACTTCAGTTCTGATTTTCTCAACTTGATCGAGCGTGATATTCTTTCTCGAGCATGAGCAGTTATGGAATCTCTCGGATTAAAAAACAAAAAAGGTTTTGTTGCTGAAATAAACGTAACACCGCTTGTGGATGTTATGCTGGTGTTGTTGATAATATTTATGGTTTCTGCGCCAATGATGACCCAGGGGGTGGATGTCAACCTGCCTGAAACAACCACCAGGGCATTAGAGCAGCCGGAAAAGCCATTTGTGGTCACTATAGACAAGGGCGGTGGATGCTTTATAGGTGACAGCAAAACTGAAGTAGGAGCGGAGCGACTCAGGTCCGAGCTTGACAGGTATTCCGGGGAGAAAAAACAGAACACTGTCTATCTGCGGGCTGACAGGGACGTTCCATACGGAGCTGTAGCAGGAGTCTTAAGTGAAATACATGCAGCCGGGTTCACAAAGGTGGGAATGGTAACCCTGCAGGCAGAAAAGAAAGAGCAGGGTAGCCTGAAGTGACGACAATATTTTTTTCGGAAGCAGACTTCTATGCGCAGCAAAGGTCAATTGACAACAAGGCAGTATTAGCTTTCTGTCTTGCGCTGGGTCTTCATGCGGGCCTGTTTTTCGGCTCACGTTACATGCCTCATCTGACAAGACCGGTTCCTGTTATTGAAGACTTTATTGACGTTGAATTTATCAGCCTGGAGAAGGAAGAACCTGCCCCGGAAGAGCCTTCTTCTGGGGAGATGTCTGCCCCGCCCCCTCTGGATGTGCCCCGGCAGCAGCCAGAAGAAACAGGTCCTGAGGCCGTGGCAGTTGTGCCTGATCCCGAGCCCGATACAGAGCTGCCTCCGCCGCCAGAAGTTAAGCCGGTATCAATCAGGCCCCTGCGTCTGAAGAAAAAAATTGCAGCCGATACCAGGCTGGAAGAAGAAAAGATTGAGCAGCGGCTAAAAAGACTAAAACAGGAACAACAGCGAAAGGCTCGTGCACTGGCCCGGAAGCGTAAGGAACAACAGCGGAAAGCAGAGGCTCTGGCAAGGGCGAAGGCTGCAGAGTTAGAAGCAGTAAAGGCGGCGAGAGACGCCCGGAAAGTTGCCGAGATGTATCGGGCTCAGCAGAATAATTATAAAGGCCGGGAAACACGTCCAAACGATTCAAATAGTGCAGGCAGCAATATGCAGTCAAGCCTTGCCCTGCAGTATTATGCCAGCGTCAAAGAGCATATTAAACGATTCTGGCAACTGACAGAATCCCGTAACTGGGATCCGGGTTTACAGGCTATTGTTTCTTTTACCATCAATAAGAACGGGGATATCTGCAACCTGCAGATAGAAGAAAAATCAGGTGATCCAGTTTTTGATCAACTGGCAAAAAAGGCGTTACTCGATGCGGCACCAATGCCTGCAATCCCTGGTATATTAAGAAAGACAAAGGTGGACATCGGGTTACGCTTTAATCCGGGATCACTTGGAAGTTAATGCGGAAAGATCAGGATAGTTATAGCAATGAAAAAAAAGAAGAGTTACATTTTTATCCTTGGCACGGTCCTAACATGCCTTTTGCTCTCAGCAACCTATGCAAATGATAAGGTATATATAGATATTCCTGCCACCGGGATCAGAAAACTGGTCGTTGCTGTCCCCTTTTTTTCTACAGGCAATTCACCTGTTGGCACCAAGGCAGGTAAAGATATGGCTGACCTTCTTGGAAAAGCGCTCGAAATCTATGGTGTTATAGAGCTGGTCAACCCTGACAGATATGGCGGCAGCAAAGAGGCTGACTGGAAGGCTATGGGGGCAGATTATGTGATAATGGGCAAGTATACCGCTGACAATGACAAGCTGACGGTTGAAGGACAAATCTTTGATGTAGCGGACAGCCGGCTGCTCTCTGGCAAACGGTACAAAGGTGGCCTTAAGCAGCGGGATGATATGGTGCTGAGGCTCGCAGATGCGCTTATCGAAGAATTTACCGGATCGCCGGGTATAAGCAGGACGTCCATCGCCTATATCTCTGATGCCACTCGAAAAAAAGAGGTCTATGTCGCTGATGTTCTTGGGAGATCAGAACGGCAGGTAACGAAACATCGACACCTCTGTGTGTCGCCAAGGTACACACCAGATGGAAATTTGCTGGCCTATACTACCTATCATCGGGGCAATCAGGACCTGTATATTACGGATTTGAGACAGGCTAAGGTAACTCGCTCATTGTCCAGGAGAAGGGGGATGAATCTTGCCCCAGCCTTTTCTCCAGACGGGAAAACCATGGTGGTAACCCTGAGCAAAAACGGCAGCCCGGATCTGTACCTGATGAATAGAAAGGGGAAAATACTCCAGCAATTAACTTCCAGGGCGGGCATCAATGTATCAGCCTCTTTTTCACCCGATGGAAAGTTTATTGTCTTTGTCTCTGATCGTAGCGGGAAACCGCAACTTTATGTTATGAATATGTTTAATCGCCAGGTCAGGCGATTAACGTATAAACGCCCAGAAAACAGTGAGCCGGTCTGGTCGCCCAGGGGTGATTTGATCGCCTTTAGCGGGCTGGTTGGCGGGCAGTATCAACTTTTTGTTATGGACAGCAGTGGTAATAATGAGCACCAGTTAACCAGTTCCTGGGGAGATTACGAGTCGCCTACATGGTCGCCTGATGGAAAAATGCTGGCTTTCACCAGGACCAGAAATGGCAGGTCTGATATCTGTATCATGAATAAAAATGGAAAAAATTTACGGGTAATGTTGCCCTTTAAAGGAAATAAGTCATATCCTCAATGGTCACCGAGGCCACAATAGCTGCGGTTATCCTGTTCCTATAAGCTGGAAGCCTGATCTTGACCTGTTTTTCCGGAAAATTGGGGCTATATTTTGACGGAACAGGAAAGCGAACGAAAAGGGAGTCTGTATGAAAACTATTCGAAACCTAGTCATCGCCGGTTCTTTGGTCCTTTTGTTGACACAATGCGCTACCCAGGACGAAGTCAGGGATATTACTTACCAGTTGCGTGCGTTGAATCAGAAAGTGGAAGATGTAAAAGGCAACACGGTTAACCAGATGCAGAAACGTCAGGCCAGTTCCGTTAACAAAATTGACCAGATCGAACGTGATCTCCTCCACCTCAAATCCATGTTGGAGGAAAGTGCCCATCAGTCCAGCTTGAATCGTGAGCAAGGCAGGGAGGATGTTGCGACAGTTCAGTCGGTTATTGAGACGATGCGTGCAGAGAACAAGGCGGCTCTTGATGAATCGAGGCAAAAGGTTCAAGAGCTGGAACAACGGGTGGCAATGCTCTCTGCCGACCTGGAACGTATGCGGCAGTTAAAGATCAGGGAGGCTGAGCGAGCGGCCAGAGAGGCGGCCAGAAAAGCAGAAACTGCCCGGAAAAAGACCTTGGCTGCGACGAGAGGCTTTGTTCATGTCACACCGGAAAAGAGAAAGGTGCAAACAGGTTCAGCCAGAGTTGTTGACGGCCACTCCGATTCCTCTGAGATAGCCTTGTCTCCTCTCCAGCAGGAGAAAACCCAGGGTGTGAGTGCCACAGTTGATACGGTTATAGCTGAGGATGTAACTACTGTACCTTTGGCTAATGCTATGAAACAGTTCAACAACGGACAGTATCAGGAGGCTTACAGGAGTTACGAAAAGGTCCTCCTGGAAAATCCACAGGGGAACCAGGCGGCCAAGACCTTGTTTTATATGGGAGAAAGTCTCTTTCGTCAAGGCGAATATGATTTGGCAATTCTGGATTATCAAAAAGTGATTTCCAATCATGCCCGTTCGGCTTTTGCTCCAAAGGCCTTGTATCAGCAGGCTGTTTCCTTTGAAAAGTTAACTGATCATGAAACAGCGAAAATAATCTACAGAAAATTGATAAGTGACTATTCTGCAAGCAGTGAAGCCGGAGAGGCTAAAACAAGACTGGAAAACCTCTAGCTTGTTTGGCCTGACGGCAACCAGTGGCTGGCAAAAAAAAACTGGATGTCCTGCTGGTTGAACGCCAGTTGGCAGATACCAGAGAAGAGGCACAGTCTCTCATCGAATCCGGTGTGGTACAGGTAAATGGAATTGTCAGGAGAAACAAGGCAGGCCAGTATGAGCAGCAAGCAAGAATAACCTTTGTAAAGGAGAGAAAATATGTCAGCCGTGGCGGCTACAAGCTGGAAGGTGCTCTGAAGGCCTTTTCCCTTAATGTGCGGGACGAGGTATGTCTGGATATTGGCAGTTCAACCGGAGGGTTTACTGATTGCCTGCTGCAAGGAGGTGCTAAACGGGTTTATGCCGTTGATGTTGGGTACGGTATCCTTGACTGGAAACTCAGGCAGGATAAGCGGGTGGTCCTGCTGGAGCGAACCAACGCGAGAAAGCTCACCTATAAAAAGATCGGAGAGTGGATTGACCTGTGCGTTATTGATGCCTCCTTTATTTCGTTAAATCTGTTAATTGAACAAGTAGTACAGTTTTTTAAAGAGGTTGTCAGTATTATTGCCCTGGTGAAACCACAATTTCAACTACCTCGAGAAAAAGTCACTCCAGGTGGTGTAATTACTGACAGCCTGCTCCATGATGAAGCCATACAAATGGTGAGTAATTATGCGGAAACCCTCGGTTTACGTGTTGCTGACACCGCAGCTTCACCTCTCTGTGGGGCTAAAGGCAACCAGGAGTTTTTTCTCCTGCTGCGCAGCGCAGAGGGTATTGAGAGAAGAAATACATAAAAACACATGCCTGTGATGTCAGTGAGCAGACCCGGATTTTGCCAAAAATGTTCAGGGTCAGCCCAGGCAGCACCATCTTCGGCAGTATTCTGGCAACACATATCCCCAGGTATAATGAGGTAGCAGAAACTACCGAACCTGGCACCGCCTGAGCTGATGAGAAATCAGGGTCAGGAAGCATAGAGAAAAGGTAACTCCTCACAGCTCACCCCTCTTTGAACGATCTCGACCCGCCGCCTAGAGGGGCTATAGCTGCCAATCGTGCTTGTCCAGATAGGGGCAGCCTGAGAGCAGTTACACGTTTGAGGCAGGTACAACCAGAGCGTTACACACCCAGTGAGTAGGTACGAGAAAACAGCAAAGAGTTGAAGGAGATGATAATGAAAATACGGCAAGTCAAAGGCCTTTTGTTGTCCATGGTCACCGTCACCGTTCTTATAGGCTCATCGGCACTATGTGCCCTTGCAGCAGAGTATAGAAGTGTTGCAAAAGATGGGATTAATCTTCGATCCGGTCCTGGCACCAATTATGAGGTTATTTATCAGCTGCCCCAGCATTATCCCCTGCAAATCTTGTCAAAAAAGGGCGACTGGCTGAAAGTTGTTGACTATGAAGGAGATAAGGGGTGGATACACCGCTCGCTTGTACAAGCAGCCAGGTATGTAATTGTCAAAAAAAAATGTAACATGAGAAGTGGGCCTTCTACCAATTTTGACAAGATAGGCTCACTGGAAAAAGATGTAATCCTGAAGGTCGTTAAGCGACAAGGGGGATGGGTCGAGGTGAGCCATCCTCAAATAACCGGCTGGGTCTTTGGTCTGCTGGTATGGCCATAATTTTGTCATTGCTTGCAGTTGATCCAGTTTTTCAGATATCGCCTTTATCCATATAGGATCACTTTTTACCAGTACGTTCAATGGTAACTGTCGCCACCCTTGGCCCCTGGTCCAGTCTATCCTGTCAAGCTGCCAGACAATTCAGAAAAGACGGCGAGATAGCCCTTTATAACTGTACAAGGGATTTGCTTGCGGATTTCACGCAGCAAAAAACCGATTATGCAGTTGTACCGGTTTACAATACCCGTGAGGGTGAAGTGAAGCATACCTTTGCCCTGCTTGACCGGCTGAAAGCGGGATACTGGACAGATAATATTCTTGTTCATTCCGACCTGTCACTGGCTGTACTGCATCCAGAAGAATCTTTAGAATCAATAGAGCTGGTAATTGGTACCCGTGAGCTGCTCGGTCAATGTAATGAGTATATTGATCAAATGCTCCCTTCATCTCACCAGATGGTTGTGCGGGACATGGAAACAGCTGTCACCCACCTCTGCAAGGAAGGCAAGGGGGGGATAGCCCTTGTTGGTGAGCATACCTTGCTGGTGCGCCAAGGCTTGTCTATCATTGAGCGTGAAGTCGCGCCACACAACCGGACACGTTTTGCTGTGCTGGGTCACAGACTTTCTGCTGTAACCGGTTACGATGCCACCACCCTGGTCACGGCCCCGCTTCCTGATCGGGTGGGATTACTGGTTGACATGCTGCGCGAGTTTACAAGGCGCGGAATAAATATCCTTGATATGCGGAGCGACAATGACATAAAGACCCAAAAGCTGCAGATTTATCTTGAAGCGGAAGGGCATATTCAGTCGGCCATGATGAAAGAGGCCATTGCAGATATAGAATCCCAGGTAATCAAGCAGAGGGGAGCGTTGCGGGTACTGGGAAGTTTCCCCCGCATCGATATGCGCACCAAGCATATTCAATCCATTGGATTCATTGGTACGGGAGCCATGAGTCAATGGTTTGCAGATCGCCTTAAGGGGGAAGGGTATGAGGTTGTACTCAGTGGCCGCTCAACCTCGCTCAGGCCTGAGAAAATGCTTGAGGAGGTGGATGTCGTTGTCATCTGTGTTCCTATCTCGGTAACAGTCGCCACCGTGCAGAAATTCGGTCCCCTTATTGGAGATGGCAAGGCACTCTTGCTGCTGGCTGGAGAGTCGGAAGGCGTCATCAACGCTGCCCTTGCGTCAACCAGTGCAAATGTTGAGGTCATGCTCATACATAATCTCTGGGGCCCGCAAACGGTGACCATGAAAGATAAGAATGCCATAGTTGTCCGTACTGCAAAAAGTGGTTTGCTGTGCAGCGAACTGGAGGCATTTTTATATAAACTTGGAGCGGATATTTTTCATGATTCCCCTGCGCAGCACGATCTGTTAATGGGGATTGGCCAGAAATTACCGACTGCAATTTCCGTTGCGCTGGCCATGACCTTGAAGCAAAACAACATTACAAGTGAAGAAATTGCCAGTCATTGTACCCTGACATCTCTTTATCCCTTGCTTGCCATGGCCAGGGTGCATTCTCAAAACCCGAGAACGTATGCTGAAATACTGTCATCTGCTGGTTCTGGTCATAAAATAGTAGATGATTTTCATAATAACCTGGACACTGTTATAGAGCTGACCAGAAATGCCGCGATAGATGACCTCTGTCAGCTTATTGAAAAAAATATAAGCCATCTTAAAGCTGATTTTCTTGAAAAAGGGATGAAACAGGCCAAGGCTGTTGACGAGGTTTTAGGAAAGATGACCTAGTGTCCTGACATCTCGGCGTTGCCAAGAATCAGACTGCTATGCATCCTTATCAGAGTAAATCTGGCCATCTATCCCCCCCCCTTCTTCTACCGCTGCCTGTAATCAGGGAAAGCTCTGCTGGGAAAGGCTGGAACAATGCCTGGCCAAGAAGGTATTGCTGGTCAAAACGAAGTGCCTGCCGCTCGATGAGCCTGGTTACTGCCTGCAGCGGTACTCTTTCATTCCGGTACTCTTCCATGATGTTAATGATATATCTCTTCTCTTCTGCGGCCAGCCCTTTCGCGACCAGGCCATAGGCATGATACAGGGTATTGACCATCGCCTCCCTGCGAAAAGGGTGAGCCAGAAGCCGGGCCATCTCGGCGCGATAGAGGCTGAAAGCCTCCTCGCGGCAAAGCTTCTCATGGTTGGCAGCAATTCTGCCGCATTGCCGGAAATGCTGCTCGTTATAGGCGAGAAAGAGGAACTTGTAGGAGGCGTGAAAAGAGACAAGATCTCTCATTTTCATTGTCATGGCAATATTCCGGAAGCGGGTACTGGCGTAGAGTTTTATCAGGAAATGCTCACAAAGGACAGTATTGTTCAGGCGCTTCTCGTCATCAACGGCCCTGTTGGCTGCTGCCGCCAGAATCTTCTCCCCCAGCATTCCACTTTTCCGGCAGAGAACGTGCGGTTGATCCCTGCTGCGAAACACCTTTGCATCATGCAGGCCGCAGGAGGGGGATGCACTTTTCAGCACCGCCCCGTCGCAGCCTTCGAAAAGGGGCAGTATCCCGGCAGCAGCTGTCTCCAGCTGCTGCGTTACCGACCTGGACCTGGCCGGCTGCCAGACCTCAATCGTCTCACCCTTCAGACAGAGGCGTATCGGTGCTCTCGGCACCCCAAGCCCGGCAGCCATCTCCGGGCAGATATCGATAAACCGCACATGCCCCTGCAACAGCTCAACAATCCCGGCACGCAGCCGCTGCCCATCGTAGCGACAAGAAGCAAAGCCCAGACAACGACTTACAAGAACGACAGGCTGCGGGAAAAAACGAGACATAATTCCTTGCAATGACAGTAAGTACCCCGAATTTCTCGTGAGCAGTTTATCGAAAAAAAGAAACTGCTCATTTCAGGAAAAGTATGCAGCTACTCACAGGGCATGTATCATCCTGTTTTCCCTTTTTTTGTGCCTGTAACTGTTTTCATCTCCTCTCCCCCGGATCTGGGCAAGCACGATCGCTCGAAGACGGGTGAGCCGGGAGCAGTGACAAAAGTATTTGGGCTGCGGGTATTAACCCTGCGTCAGGCAGCAATACTTTGCAGGTCGGCATTGGAGAGCAGTTCATCGAACTTGAAGTGAACAGAATAATCACTTGTAAAGACATCATGAGGCTGCACTCCGATCGAGGTTCCCAGGAGAGCAAGGGGCGTATCTTTTTCGGCAATCGGTATGATGATCATCAGCTTTCTGCCAAGGAGAAGACGCGTATTTCCCTGGCTGGTGATTCGAATTAAAAAGGTCAGTCCTCCTGCCGATATGTCGGCAATTTCTGCCTTAAACGTCCTGCCAAAAGGCTTGTTTTCTCTGTTTACAGGCTGTACCAGAATTTTTCTGGTTACATTGAAGCGCTGATGTCGACGACGTTCAAGCCCTTTCTTTTTTAATACTTCCGGTACATGATTGTGGCTGTCGTAAAACAGCTTTAACTTTCTGCCAAGGCCAGGGAACCGCTCCTGCCATTTATCAAGTTTCTCCTGTTTCAGCTGATATATCCTGACTTCGGTCAAAGCTGTCAGGCTCACTGTCCATACAGAAGGATCAAAAAAATTCTCACCAATGAGTTCTCCCCGATTAAGGCTTGTTATAAACATTTCCTTGCCGTCAGCCAGGTGGGAAACTTTTACGCTGCCCTGGTTTACGAAATAGAGGGCATCGCTTTTTGCCCCCTGACGAATGATGGTTTCCTCTGGAGCAAATGACAGCTCCTGCAGTTCATGATAGATGGTTTGGAATTCTTCAGTGGTCAGCTCATCGGTCAGCTCGGACCAGATAATAAGGTCATCATGGTTAATGGCGCCGCTTTTTTCCTGTTCTATAATTTCGCCGGATCGAATGATCTCACTCAATGCCAATGGATCAATTTCGTAAATCCGTTCCCGCAGTCTCTCCGCGTTGGCAAAGTCTCCCGCTCTGGCAGTTGCAACGACCAGATCAAAAAGTGCTTGTTTTGCCTCCTTGGTTTTTCCCTGTTCTGCCATTAAAAAGATTGTATCTTCGGTATTTGTCCCTGCTGATTGAGCAGCAGACCTTTGCTCAAGGTGCCGGTTGGAATGCGCATCCTGGCTGGAAGGACTCACTCTGTTATCAGTGACAAAAGACTTGCGAATACGCTGGAGGGCAGTCCTGGCAGCTTCCCTGACCTCGTCTGGATAACCGGTAATACCCAATACACCTTTGCTTTGACTCACCCTGTGGAGCGCGGGAATTGCTTCCTTGGAGCAAACAGCAGCCAGTGCTCTGCATATTGTCTGCATAAGGGCATTTTTAGCCTGCGGCGAAATCGATGACCTGCCTTCGAGTAGATGCAGCAGGGGAGGTACATAGATTTCGTTTGGAACATTAATCATTTGAAAGACAATCCTGGTTTTCAGCTCATCCTGCATTGTCGTCAGAGAATGGACAAGAAAATCCGGAAGCTGTTTTCCACCCAGCTTCACCGCAGTATTGAGTGCTTCCTGCTGTACCCTTTGATCGGGATGACGTGTAAATGGTTTCAGATGTACCACTATCTCCGAGTCATCAACGCTGGCTAACAGCCGGATAATATTTCTGCTGATGTACCAGGGAGCGGGTCTGGCAAGCTGGTCAAGAAAAAGCTGTTTTGCAAAGTGCCCGTATTGCTCCAGCAGGCCGAGCAGTATCCTGCGCTCATCTTTCTCTTCGCTGTTCACGAGGCACTGCAATAAATAATTCGCTGCATTCTTGCCCAGAGCAATAAGGAGCCTTGCCTGATTCGACTTGCTCTTTGGCTGCTGGAGGTATTCCCGGACAAGGTTTTCCAGCAGCGGCTGTTCACCCAGCTGCGCTAACAGTGCCTCGATGTATTGGCTGGCCTGGTCAGAATAATGAGGGGAGATTGATGCCTGGCACAGGACGTGAACCGGCTCATGGGCTTTGAAGTATTCCTCTTCCTGCAGGAGTTTTCGAGCAAGACCTGCCACTGCGGAAAAGGCCGCTTTCACCAGCTCTTCATCTTCAGCAGTCAGGTGTATGGATTCTGCGATGGCGGGAATAAGCTTAGCCAGTCTCTCCCACTGTGCATGCTCTTTGAGCAGGGCTGCGGTTTTTCCCATAGCCTTGCTTCCTTGCTTCCTTAGCTCCTGGTTGTCCTGTCTGCTGGCAATGGCCATCTGCATCAACAGGCTATTGGCTTTGTCGTCGGCCCTGTTTTCTATAGACTGGATTACTGCTTCAGGGACGGCCTCGCAAATTTCCCGTGATTCCAGTGCAGATAAATCTCCGCCCAGCAATTGCTGAATACCATGATCTATCCGTCGCTGTTTTTCTTGCGGGGCCAGGATTTCTTTCTTTTTGACTGTCTCCATGAAGTATTCTCCCTCCTGACGAGTTGCTTGCCGGGTTACACAGAGTATACTGCGTACAGGGTATGTTCATAAGAAATAGTAACGATACATCAAGGGAAATACAAGCGCAAGAATACCTGATCAGTGCGAATTTCCCGGCAGTTCAGGTGATGCCAGGTTCGGTAGCTTTTCCTTACAGGACAGACAGGCACCCTGATGCCGCTTGTCCCGCCTTTACAGTTGATCACTGAATTACCTGTAAGGCAAAAAGCATGGTGAGTACCCTGTTCAGGGGAAGGCCGACCACATTGGTGAAGGAACCGTTGACTGATTCCACCAGAAAGGCGCCTTTGCTCTGGATACCATACGCACCAGCCTTGTCCATAGGGTCTCCTGAAAAGATATATTGCCAAAGGAGAGGGTCGTCAAAATGGGCAAATGTAACCGAGGTCTGCTCTGCAAAGGCGACAGGCTCCTGTTGCGGTGCTGCTATGGTGACTCCGGTTATGACTGTGTGGGTTTTGCCGCGCAACTGCTGCAGCATGTCCAGGGCCTGATCGGTTGTTTCCGGCTTGCCAAGAATGAGAGAGTCAATGGTTACAACCGTGTCAGCACTTATAACACAGGCCTGCGGGTTTAACGCTGCGACAGAGGCGGCCTTTTCCCTGGCCATACGCAGGGCGTATTGTTCGGGCTGCTCCCCTGGCCGGGGAGATTCGTCGATGGAAGCAGGCTGGACAGAGCATTTGAGCTGGACGCTGTGCAGCAATTCCCGCCTGCGCGGTGAAGCAGAGGCAAGTATGATGGGGCAGGTATATGTAAACAAATGCAGGTGATCTCAGCAGGTAGTCTTACTTTTCGACACAATGGTTACCAGGGGTCAGTCCAGGCGGCGGCATCTTCAGCAGTGTTGTGGCCGCACCTGTATCCAGGTATAATGAACTGCCAGTAACGACTGAACCCGGCATCACCTGAGCTGACGAGAAGTCCGGAGCAGAGCAGAAGAGTATGCCGGGAAGATGAGGCATCCTCCAAAATGCCGCTACCGTTCAAACAGTTTTTTGTAGTACACTCTTTCCAGATACAGTCCGTGCGCGGGAGCTGTTATGCCGGCTGAAGCCCTGTCTCTGGCCGCGATAACAGTGCTCATCGTGTCCGCAGGTAATCTGCCGCAACCCATATCAATAAGGGTTCCGCAAATAATTCTCACCATTTGCCTGAGGAAGCCGTCTCCTGTGACCCTGAGCGACCAGTAATGAGTATGACTCAAGTGAGCAGTGCATTTGACCTCGAAAATGGTACGGACGGCTCCTCGCCCTGAGCTGCTGTTTCTGTCGCGGGAGCCTGCACGCTCAAAGCTTGAGAAATCATGGGTGCCGATAAGTGCTTTCAGGGCAGGGACAATACGTTCAGACGAAAAATCCCCGGGAAAATGGGCAGTATAACGTCGTTTTGCCGGAGGCTGAATTTCTCCGGTGAAGAAGTCATAACGATATGTTTTGCCAAGCACAGAAAAACGACTGTGAAAATCGTCAGCCGCTTCTTCAGCCTCGTAAACACGGACATCGCCAGGAAGGATGGAATTGAGACCGCGAGTATAGGCATGTAAAGGAATTTTTTGTTCTTCAAGAAAATGAGCGACCATGCCGTCAGCATGCACACCTGCGTCCGTTCTGCCTGCTCCATGCAGAGTAACCGGCTGTTTGCACAGGATGGCCAGGGCATTCTCCACCACCTCCTGAACAGTGCTGCCGTTGCGCTGTCTTTGCCAGCCATGGTACTCTGTACCATCATAGGCGATGACAAGCTTTATCTTGCGCCCCATCCTGACCCCGGTTACCGGTACTATAAAAAGTCCACAAAAGACGGGAGATCAGGGAAAAAGCGGTACATGCGAAAGCCCGGCACGTTCATCAAAGCCATTCATGATGTTCATATTCTGTATTGCCTGGCCGGAGGCCCCTTTGACGACATTATCAATTACTGAAACAATAATTATCCGGCTGGCTCGTTTATCGATATGCACAGCCAGGTCGCAGTAATTTGATCCACGGACATACTGGGTTGCTGCCGATGCCCCTGAAGGAAGTACCCTGACAAATGGTTCGTTCTGGTAGGTCCGGACAAGGATATCCTGTAATGTGTCCTGGGAGATATCAACCAGACTGGTGCCGTAGGCTGTGGTGAGTATTCCCCTTGAGACCGGGAGCAGGTGGGGAGTGAAGGTGATGTGTACATTTTTTCCGGCAGACAGGGATAATTCCTGCTCAATCTCTGGAATATGACGATGTGCGCCGCCAATTTTGTATGCCCGGAATCCATCGGTTACTTCACAGAAATGAGAACCGAGGCTCAGCGATCTTCCAGCACCGGTAGCCCCTGATTTTGAGTCAATTATCAGGGTGTCAGGGTCAATGATATTCCGTTCCAGGAGAGGTGCCAGGGCAAGAATGGCAGAAGTGGGATAACACCCTGGATTTGCTGTAAGCCGGGCATCTTTTATGTCGTTACGGTAACGTTCCGGCAGACCATAAACGGCTTCGGCAAGCAGCTGGGCGCTTGAATGCTCCTGATACCATTTTTCATATACCGCCTGATCATGGATGCGATAGTCGGCACTGAGATCAACGACCTTTTTTCCTGCATCAAGGAGAACAGGGACAATATCCATGGCAGTTTTGTGAGGGACAGCGGTAAAAAAGAAATCAGCACGGGGAACAAGCTCTTTCACGGAGAGATTTTCACAGCGCAGGTCAACCTTTCCCCGCAGGCTGGGAAAAACCTCTGCAAGGAACTGGCCATCGAATTTTCGGGATGTTGCTACGGTGAGCTCTGCTTCCGGGTGTGTTGTAATGATACGGGCCAGTTCTGCCCCGGTGTATCCTGATGCTCCAATAATGCCAACCTTCAACATGGTCTTTGTCCTTTTTTAAGGTAAGTGGTGCGGCAATGAAAAAAGGGAGTAACGAACCAGTTCGCTACTCCCTGAGTACGCATAGAAAAAAATGGTACAAAAAAGATGGCGGGATACATGTACTCCGAGAGTGCTTTAACGTTTGGAGAACTGAAAGCGGGCACGTGCGCCGCGCTGCCCATATTTTTTTCGTTCCTTGGCCCGGGGATCGCGGGTAAGCAAACCTGCTTTTTTCAAAGGCAGGCGCATTTCAGGGTCACGTTCCTGCAGCGCCTTGGCGATGCCGTGGACAAGCGCATCCACCTGGGCTGACTTTCCGCCACCTTTCACCGATGCTGTAACAGTATATTTATCAACAGTTTCAGTAACTGTAAAGGGCCTGGCTATTTTAGGTTCATAGTGGATATTGCCGAAATACTCAGCCAGGGAGGCCTTGTTGATCGAAATCTCTCCATTGCCGGGAGATATCCAGACGCGGGCAACTGCTGTTTTTCTTTTTCCGGTGGCGTAGGTTCTTTCCTGCGACATAATGTTTACTCCGTTCTCAGATCTCGATGATTTCCGGTTGCTGTGCCTTATGTGGATGCTCAGCACCAGCATAGACCTTCAGTTTTTTCAGCTGGGCTCGCCCTAATTTATTTTTTGGCATCATTCCCTTTACCGCGTTTCGGATAATTTCCTCAGGTTTTTTTTTCAGCACTTCCCTGGCGGTTGCAGACTTGATCCCGCCGGTATAGCCAGTATGATGATAATATTTCTTGTCATCCCACTTATTGCCGGTAAGATGAATCTTGTCGGCATTGATAACGATGATAAAGTCGCCGTTATCCTGAAAGTTGCAGAAAGCTGGCTTGTGCTTGCCGCGCAATCGATCGGCAATCTCTGTTGCTACCCTTCCCAGCACTTTGCCGTCAACATCGACAACACACCATTTGCGTGAAATATCCTGAACCGGCGTGTAATATGTTTTCATTTTTGCGCCTCGCAAGTAAACAAAAAAAAGGCCCGAACGGTGGTCCGAACCTTGCAGTTTCGTGGAGCGGGAAACGAGATTCGAACTCGCGACTTCAACCTTGGCAAGGTTACACTCTACCACTGAGTTATTCCCGCTCGTTTATTCGTAAGTCAATTCCAGACTATATCATTTTTTTTGCGGTCGTGTCAATGAAAAAATAAGCACATTGATGGCTGCCAGAGAGGGTGTCAGGCCAAAATTCATCGTAACTGGTTATGGGTGCCGGCTCCGAAGGAATACGCAGCGAAGAGTGATCGCGCAAAGATAAAGCACCCGTGATCAGTTTTCGAAAAAATGACTCGTCCACTTCCGGGGTATTCTTTCCATTTTTTTTTCACATAAACCCTGCAATGACATATTATAGGAAGTAAAGAATGAAAATGTAACCGTAACTGCTCACAGCTCACCCCTCTTTGAACGATCACGACCCGCCGCATAGAGGGGCTATAGCTGCCAATCGTGCTTGTCCAGATAGGGGCAGCCTGAGAGCAGTT
>PDTE01000062.1 GCA_002747135.1 Desulfobulbus propionicus
CGAATTGATAGAAGGAGAAAACTTCCTGTAACAGTCCTGCTTAAAGCCCTGGGATATGATGATGTCACCTTACTCCAGGAATTTTACAAGCTAGACACAATCACCTGTAAAGATGGAAAGCTGACCACCCTTTTTAATCCAGAGACTTTTACTGGTCAACGCCTCAAGGTTGATATAGTAAATCCTCAAGATGGTTCTGTTTTGGGTAAAGCAGGAAGAAAGGTGTCTAAAGCGCTGGCCAAACGGATTGTTGAGGCTGGCATTGAGCAAGTGGCAACCGATCCCGAAACGCTCATTGATCGTTATTTTGCTGCTGATGTGATTGATACCCAATCTGGCGAAGTGCTTGCGCACTGTAACGAACCCGTTACTCCTGCCTTTATTGAATCACTTGAAGAGGCAAATGTTGCATCTTTCCAACTGCTCTTTATTGACGGTGTTACTGCCAGTGATTCGTTTCGCAAAACACTGTTTATTGATAAGGTAAAAGATACAGAGGAAGCCCTGATTGAAATTTATCGCCGACTCAGGCCTTCCAGCCCGCCAAACCCAGAGGTTGCCCAGTCATTTTTCGATAACCTGTTTTTCAATGCTGGAACATACGATCTCTCTGAAGTCGGACGATATAAAATCAATACCAAGCTTGGACTCAATACCCCGATTGAAGATCGCACACTAACTAAAGCTGATATTCTCGAAGGGGTTAAGCACTTGGTGCAGCTCAAAGACGAGGCCAAAGAGGGTGATGATATTGATCATCTTGGTAACCGTCGTGTTCGGACTGTTGGTGAATTGTGTGAGAACCAATACCGTATGGGGTTGGTACGGATGGAACGAGCCATCAAAGAGCGAATGACGCTTCAGGAAATTGAAACGTTGATGCCCCATGATCTGGTCAATCCAAAACCTGTTACCTCTGCTATCAAAGAATTTTTTGGCACCTCACAGCTCTCCCAGTTCATGGATCAGACAAATCCGCTTTCAGAGGTTACGCATAAGCGTCGTCTTTCTGCTCTTGGACCTGGTGGTCTTTCCCGTGAACGTGCCGGTTTTGAGGTGCGTGACGTTCATCCTACCCACTATGGCCGCATCTGTCCGGTAGAGACTCCTGA
>PDTE01000008.1 GCA_002747135.1 Desulfobulbus propionicus
ATTTATATCTTAACATTATTCAATATTATATTATTCATGACGTACTGCTATCAATGTATATTTATACTTCAACACAAAATCATTAACATACCATATCCTATACAGATTCCCATACTGCTGTTTTCCAGTATTTCACCACTTATTATATATGTTAAAAGAAGATCTATTAACTTTTTTGGTGACCTAGAAAGCAATTTTGAAGGATCTTGCAGGAGCAGAGGTGTTGGAGCGGCAATTGTAGCTTATGTAGGAGCTGTATTTTTATTTATTACATGGGTCGGAACAATAAAAGAAGGGTTCCTTTAACTCAAATATTCCTGCTTTAGAGATAATACGTTGTTTTTACAATCTTTTTGATGGCGACTTTTCGCGACCAACTTTCTTAGATATTACAATAAGATATGATCTTTGCAGATGAAGGAATTTCTCGAAGAATAGACAACTTGTTGAAATTAAAAATAAATACGTTGCGAAAAAGTTCTGGTAAAGATGTCGCTACTTCAATGACTTATGCACAAAATGTGTGAAATTCCGGGGGCATCTTATCTATTTTTTTCGACCCCGTGATTAGACAAATGCCTTATCTTTTGTCAATAAATAAGCAAGATGTTTCCGTGATTTCCCAGGTATCTAGCATTGCTTTATACAGGTGGTCGGTTTATACTTTGTGTATATAAACGTAATGGAGGTATGCTATGCCAATAGGATCAGTTTTTAAAACAAATCGAACCCAGGCTGTTCGTTTACCCGTCGAGACCCGCTTTCCTGATAGCGTTAAAAAAGTACATGTGAGGATTATTGGTACAGACCGGATTCTTTCACCGGTAGAAAAGACGTGGGATAGTTTTTTTCAGGATCCGGAAGGGGTGACAGAAGATTTTATGAATGAAAGGGCATCTCAGGAGCAATCAGAACGAGAGGCTTTCTGATGCTGAAATATATGCTCGATACCAATATTGTAATCTACGTTATTAAACGCAGACCAATTGAAGTTCTGGCTACCTTTAATAAAAATGCCGGATTGATGTGCATCAGTTCTATCACTCTTGCAGAACTTCTTCATGGTGCGGAGAAAAGCGATAATCCTGCTCGAAATCTCGGTAAGGTGGAAGATTTTGTCTCTCGACTGGAAGTCGTTGATTATGATAGTTCTGCTGCAGCCCATTATGGAGATATTCGCTCTGATCTGGAAAAGAAAGGGACACCAATCGGGGTAAATGATCTTCATATTGCCGGACATGCCCGAAGTTTATCTTTGATCTTGATAACAAATAATATACGTGAGTTTGAAAGAGTCGAAGGGTTGAGATTGGACAATTGGGTTTAGTTGAAGAATATTGAATGGTTTGCCTATATTTCAGGGTACGGAGTGAGAGGGAGTATGATTCGTAAGATTTACAATTTATGGACGTTGATTTCGTTCCGTTCACCAATCAACTTGGTGAAAATGATTACCGTATGACGAAAGTTCAGCAGAAAACCTTCGGATGTTTCCGGTCTATGGATGGCTTGTTTAAGTCTGTAAATAAGATTATGTGACCGGTTTTCCTCAATAGTCGTAACGGCTCATCAAAAAAGACCTTGAAGGGGCAGATAGGCGAAGTGGAAATATCTACCCCTCGGGAACATTTTCGCTGCAGTTCATCAAAAAAGGGCAAACTCGTCTGACAGAATTTGATGACCAGATTCTGTCGCTTTATACCTGTGGAATGACAACCAGGGATATTGCTGAAGCCTTCAGGGAAATGTCTGGAGCAGAAGTCTCGCACACTCTTGTTTCCAACGTTACAGAAGCTGTTATAGGGCAGGTCGCTGCCTGGCAGAACAGACCTCTGGACGAGCTGTATCTCTGGTTGTTTACCTTGATTGCATTGTTATCAAGGTCATCAGGATAAGCGGGTGGTAAAAAAATCAATGTATCTGGCTCTTGGAATTAACGCTGAAAGGCAGAAGGAACTCCTGGGTATGTGGTTTTGGAGACGGAGGGCGCCAAATTCTGGCTTTCTGTACTGACAGCATTACAAAACAGGGGCAGGATATAATAATTGCTGCTGTTGATGGACTAACAGGCTTTCCTGAAGCAACCAACACTGTATTTCCCAAAGCTCAGGTTCAGCTCTGTATTGTTCATATGGTGAGAAATTCACTGAAATATGTTTCATATAAGGATCGAAAAGCTGTTGCTACCGATCTTGCGAATTTACCAATCAATAACTGCAGAAGAGGCAGAAATAGAGCTGAAAACCTTTGCCCAAAAATGGGATAGCAAGTACTCTTCAATCGCCAAATCGTGGATGGCTCACTGGGAAAATATCATTTCCCTGTTCGATTATCCCGATGGTGAAGTTCCTGGGACATCTTGCTTATTTAGGGGGAAATTCCGGGGGCGCCTTGTCTATTTTTTTCGACCCCGTGATTAGACAAATGCCTTATCTTCTGTCAATAAATAAGTAAGATGTCCCCGGAAATTGATAATTATGGATAATGCTGCTTATCATACTGTCCTGTCACCAATGTCTGCACCGACCCCTTCACGTAAGAAGGTGAGAATTCTATCTTGGCTGGAGAAAAATAATCTTCCAGCCAAGAAGATTATTTGAAGGCTTAACTTATTGATATTTTAACAAAAATTGGGCATCAGCCGACCTGTACATTAGGCGAAATTGCTAACAAAGAGGGGCATGAGATTTTAAGAACTCCACCCTGTCATCCAGAGTTACAGCCAATAGAAACATGTTGGGGGATTATAAAAAATGAAATTGCCCGTAATTGTGATTTTACAATGAATAATTTGCTCCAGCAGCTTGAAAGTGCGTTTGGTAAGGTTACTGCCAAAACCTGCGCTGGTTTAATAATGAAAACTCGTGAGGTTGAAGACGCCTTTTGGCAAGACGATGCTGCTTTTGATGAACAAAATTAAATATCAAGGGAATTGTAATGAATTACTTTTTGGATGAACTTCGAGCGCGATTGCACTACACGATTTTGGCCAAAATATCACGTCACATGACCGGGATTATAATTCCGGGAAGCCTGCAACTCAAAAAAAAAACGACCGCAGTGGTCATAAAAAATCTAGATCATACTGATAGGTTGGTACTTTTCAACACCTTTTAATAGTATAGAATTTTATTTTTTTGAATTTGCTTCAAGTCACGCATAATAGATTATAGCCAGGATAATTTTATATTGTAATTACTCACAGGGAATGGAACTAATTAAGGGTGTTGAAAAGATCAGCGTAACTCTTTGTAGTTCTGCGCAAACTTGACGAAAAGGCTTGCCTTGCAAAACGACACAGTTTCAAAAAGATAGATTGATTGATTGTTTCAACACCCTTTAATTGATTTTACTTGCTGCAAATCTGTAGCTGCTTCTACGGAAAGCGCGGCTGGTTGCGGCAGCTCTTTTATGCAGCCAATCGTGAACGCTCAAAGACGGGTGAACCGGGAGCAGCTACCTTGTATGTAAAGAAATGGTCAAAAACGCATTGCCTGCAAAGAGAAATGGAGTAGCATATTTCATGTTTGGTAGACCTCAGAATAATCAGGAGAAACAAAACAGTTCCTGCGATGTTGAAGCTGCCATTGCTTCCAGGATGGATAACCCTGTCCCGGGGGTTGTTGCTGAACTGGCCGACGGCTTCAAGAGCGGCCGGTTGTCCAGCCATATCGAGCCGGTTCCAATTCCATCTAAGGATGCAATAGTTGACCTGCTTGAACAGGCTCAACGCATACTGTTTCCAGGTTTTTTCAGCCCCCTGATTGTACGACCGGAGAACCTGGATTTTTTTCTTGGCCAGCGGCTCAGTGTGTTTTATGAAGATCTGGCGGCCCAGATAGGGGCGGCTCTCCGCCACAATTGTCACCGGCATAACCAGGCTTGCGTCTCATGCGCTGAAAGAAGTTATGAAACAGCATCAGCGCTGCTGACCTCAATACCAGCGATGAGAAAGGAGCTGGAAACAGATATTGAAGCGGCCCTGGAAGGTGACCCGGCAGCTGGCAATGCCGATGAGGTGATTTTCAGCTATCCGGGACTGTTTGCCATAATGGTCTACAGGTTGGCTCATCGGCTTCATCAGCTGAAAGTCCCTCTTTTGCCTCGCATTATGAGTGAGCATGCCTTTCACCGCACAGCCATAGATATCAACCCCGCCGCCACCATTGGCAGTCATTTTTTCATTGATCATGGTGCAGGAGTGGTTGTCGGAGCAACAAGCAGCATCGGAAATCGAGTACGAATCTATCAGGGAGTGACCCTGGGCGCGTTGTCCCTGCCTCGTGACGCAGGCAAGAAACTGCGCAATATCAAGCGCCATCCAACCATAGAAGATGAGGTGATAATCTACGCCAATGCTACTGTTCTGGGCGGGGAAACCGTGGTAGGTGCACGTTCAGTCATTGGCGGTAATGTCTGGCTGACTAGGTCGGTCGGGCCTGATACCAAAGTACTGATGGAGCAGCCAGACCTTCGCTATCTTGGTGATAATAAGGAAAAAGAAGAATGAATACCTTTGTGAGTGATATTGCAAAAACCGTTGGAGAAACGCCGCTTGTGCAGCTGCGCCGGTTTTCCCTGGATACCGGGGCGAACATATTTGCCAAGATTGAGGCGGCTAATCCTCTGGGGAGTGTCAAGGACAGGCTTGCCCTGGCCATGCTTGAGCGTGCGGAAAAAGATGGCCTGATTACCCCTGCAACCACTATCATAGAGCCGACCAGCGGTAACACCGGCATTGGTTTGGCATTTCTCTGCGCCCGCAGGGGATACAGGCTTAGGTTGACGATGCCGGAGAATATGAGCATGGAACGGCGCAAGCTCCTGGCGCATCTTGGGGCAGAACTGGTCTTGACTCCTGCAAAAAAAGGGATGCGGGGGGCCGTGGCAATGGCTGAGGAGCTGCATGGCAGCATGGCAGACGCATTTTTACCCAATCAGTTTGGTAATCCTGTCGGGCCTGCCATGCACAAGGAAACTACTGGCCAGGAAATCTGGAGGCAGACCCAGGGAAAAGTTGATATCTTTGTCGCCGGGGTGGGAACGGGCGGAACCATCACGGGCGTGGGGTGGCTTTTAAAAGAATGTAATCCGGATGTCCTTGTTATTGCGGTTGAACCAGGCGACTCACCTGTGCTGTCAGGCGGGCAACCAGGCCCGCACAAGATTCAGGGTATTGGAGCAGGGTTTGTTCCGGCTATACTTGACCGCTCCGTGATAGATGAAGTATTGCAGGTTGACAATGATGAAGCTGTAGAGTATGCACGCAGGGTCGCCGGCAGGGAGGGCATTCTCTGCGGCATCTCATCGGGGGCAGCGGCTGCCTGCGCAGTGAAAATTGCGCAGTGTCCTGAAAATGCGGGGAAAAATATCGTTACTGTCTTCCCCGATACAGGCGAACGTTATATCAGCACCGAACTCATGAGCAATCCGGGCTAGATCCCCCATCTTCGGGTGGTCGCGATTGCCCGCATAAGGGGGGGGTAACTGATCACAGGCACTTCATCTTTGCCCGATCACCATTTCCCGGATACCCTGGTACACGGAGTCTCACTTCGTTCGCTTACCTGAATCTGGGCAACCTGAAAGCAGTTACGGCAACAGACCCTGTGAATAATTAGGAGCAAGCAATAATAATGGCACATCCTGTACTCTGTAAACGTTGTGGTTCCTGCTGCCTGGAGGGTGGCCCTGCATTACATCTGCAGGATGCCGGGCTGATTGACGACGGTCGGCTCACTTTTGACCACCTGGTGACTATCCGCAGCGGAGAGTTGGCTGTAACGCCTCCTGGCAATAAAGCCGAGCCGGTTGCAGGGGAATTTCTCAAGCTGCAGGGACGGCAGGGAGACTGGGGCTGTCTCTTTTATGAACAGGTTGGTGCAAGGTGTACTATTTACCAGAACCGGCCTGTTGCCTGTCGAGTGCTGGAATGTTCTGCCCCTGAGGCACTGCTTACTATTGTTGGCAAAAACCTGCTCACCCGCTTTCACTGTATTGCTGCAGATGACCCGCTGCTGCCGCTGGTGAAAGAACATCAGGCTGCCTGTCCCTGTCCTGATCTGGGCGAAGTAAAAAGACAGATAGAGGGCTGCCTGTCCCGTGATGAGCTTGTTGAGTCACTGCAGGAAAAGGTTGACCTGGATTTGCAATATCGTCAGGCAGCAGCAAGTTATTACCAGCTTTCCGTGCACAAGGAACTGTTTTATTTTGGTCGGCCTCTTTTTCAGCTCCTGATTCCGTTGGGAATCAGGACTGCTTCTGCCGGAGAAAGCATAGAGCTTTTCTGACTCAATTTTCCCTTTTAAGGGGATGCTTTTACCTGTTATCCCGGCTGGTACCTGTTATTCTGCTTTTTTCGCCCACATGGGTATCTGGAAAAATATAACATGGAAGGTAACTGATCACAGGCACTTCGCCTGCTTACCTGCTGGAAGGGGTGTCTGTCCAATTCTGTTGCACCTGTGACCAGTTACACGTCAGAAGCAGAGAATAATGAAGAAGTACAAACCCCGTGATTGGTTACCATGGAAGTCATCTGCCTGATTGAAAACACAACCACCCATCCGCAACTTGCCAAGGCCCACGGCCTGAGTTTTTTCATCCGCACACGGGCCGGCTCTGTTCTCTTTGATATGGGCCCGGACAACAGGTTCGCAGACAATGCCCGCCGCCTGGGGGTTGACCTTGCCAAAACAGAGGTGGCCGTGCTGTCCCACGGGCATTATGACCATGGCGGCGGCATCCCCCGGTTTCAACGCCTCAACGCTGCAGCAGAAATCATCATGACCAGGGAGGCCATTGACGGCAGGTACTATGCCTGCAACCAGGAGCAGCCCTCTCGGTATATCGGCCTTGACACCGACGCCATTGACATAAGCCGCTGCCGGTTCATTGATTCGGACACGGTCTTGTCCAGAGAGCTGACCGTTTTCACCGGCTTTACAAAAAAGGGTTTTCTCCCCCAGGGCAATGCATCCCTTTTGCGGCAGCGAAAAAACGGTCAATTCATCGAGGATGACTTTTCCCATGAACTGGCCCTGTTGATCGTGGAAGACAGCACCTCGGTCCTGTTCACCGGATGCGCCCACTCAGGCATAGGCAATATGATTGATACGGTCCTCACCCGTACAGGCAGGGAACATATTGACCATGTGATTGGCGGCTTCCACCTGTACAATCCCAGCACCAGGACCACTGAACCGGCTGACTGCCTGGATATCCTGGTCAATGAACTCTCAGCTCATCCTGACACAACCTTTTATACCGGCCACTGCACGGGCCCGGATGCTCCGGCCTGCATATCACGGAAAATGGCCCGTCCCATTACCCTGTTTGCCTCAGGTGCCCGGTTTGAACTTTGAAGATCACTACTGTCCTGTCAACGCTGCTCTGTCGTAACCTTTTGTGGGCTACTATAAAGCCCTTGAAGACGATACGATCAAAACTAGTTATGCCCCCTTGACCAGACCCGAAAACCTTTCTATACGTTTTTTCATGCGTCGCTCCCTTTTGTATTTTTGATAATTGTCATGAACTTCCACTGTACAAAAGATGCGACTCTTTTTGTTAAAATTAGTGGGTTGCTGGCGTTAGCCCCACGTTAGAGGTATACTGAGGATATATCTATCACCCCCCCCCAGCAAGAGGAGAAACCCGTGGCTAAGTACATTCTGGCAACTGATACCCTGCATGCAATCACAGAGCGTTACCCGGAGAGCATTGCGGTTTTTGTAAGAAACGGATTCCCGCAGATGAAAGATGCTGCTTTGCGTGAACAGTTTGGAAAAAATATCACCCTGGATGCCGCTCTTACCATGAAGAACCTGAACCAGGAGAAATTTCTCTCCCTGCTCCATGAAGTCATCAACGCTGAGCGAAGCAGTGCTGACGCCACCTTGTCAGAGCCTGTAGCAGACGTTGAAGGAGGGGTGAATGTGGTGGGGTTGCTGCCCTGCCCGGTACGAATTCCCCTGCTTGAGCAGTATACCAGGTTTGTTGAAGAAACCGGACTGAGCGGCGTTAACACAGAGCTTAAGGCCGCAAGTGTGGGCACCCAGTGGGTGATGGACAACCTGGCCGGGATTACCGGGCCGGAAGAGCTGCCTGATCTTTTTTTATCAGCCGGGTTTGATCTGTTTTTTGATGTGAAAAAAATAGGCCGATTCCGGGAGCAGGGAATATTTGCTGATCTGGTCCAATATTCTGGTGAAAACCCTTTATTTGCGGGCCGCAGCCTTCAGGATCCTTCGGGAAATTATTCGCTTATCGCTGTTGTTCCCGCAATTTTTCTCGTTAACACGGCAGAGTTGAACGGGCGGGAAAAGCCTCGTTCCTGGGCTGAACTGCTCAAACCGGAGTGGGAACGATCGGTTTCCCTGCCGGTGGGTGATTTTGATCTGTTTAATGCAATCCTTCTCAATATACATGATCGTTATGGAGAAGATGGCCTTAAAAAGATGGGAAGAACCATGCTTATGGCGATGCACCCGGCCCAGATGATTAAAAGTAACCGGCTGAAACAGAACCGGCCTGCGGTAACCATTATGCCCTATTTCTTTACGAAAACAGCAAGAGAAAGTGGTATGATGGAGCCGGTCTGGCCCGAGGACGGGGCCATCATCAGTCCCATCTTCATGCTCGCTAAAAAAGAGCGCGCCGCTGACCTGCAGCCGATAGTTACTTTTTTCGCCTCAAAAGAGGTCGGGGAAACCCTGGCGCATCAGGGGTTGTTCCCTTCACTGCATCCAGAGGTGGATAACAGGCTTCCTGCAGACGCCCCGATGATGTGGCTTGGCTGGGACAAAATCCTGGAAACGGATCTCTCCGCCAGGATTGCTTACTGTGAAGAGGTGTTTATGAGAAGTTCGGGATGAATGTTCGTACATAAGGATACAGAAGATAGAATGTGCCGGACTTGTTGTTGATTTTCTGCTTACTGCTTTGTACCATTGAGGAGCTTTTTTACTTGAGGATGGGCAGCACCTTTGATAATTGGTTGAATAGTGCTGGCTCTCTTGGGAAATGTGCGCAAGATAAAAGCGTCGTCGAAGGTAAAAATGGGAGTGCTGAACCTGTTTTCTTGCCGCTTGTTCAGGGGCTGGGAATGAATAACTTATCGTTTTTTTCGTCTCTGATTTAGGCGCACTGGCCCCAGTCCGGGCAACCTGAAAGGCAGTTTTACATTCTCTTCCAGCTCCTTACCCCTGCGACCATGTTGGGGAAAAGCGATTTTTCACCATCTTTTTCAACTATTGGGAGTACACCATGAAAAGAGTTTGTTTTTTATTCGTTGCCATTGCTGTTTCTCTGCCTAACGTAAGTTTTGCTGAAAGCTCTGTTCGTTATGAAGCTCCGAAGTATCGAGGCTTTGGGCTTGACTGGTGCCGGACTTTTGAGCATGAATGCGGTCCGCCGGTAGCTCATGCCTATTGTCGTTCCAAGGGGCACGAAAAAGCGTTGAATTTTACCAGGTGGAATAATCCTGGCTTCAAGACAATGACCATTGGTCAGAACTCGGTTTGCGATCCTCAGCATCATCGTTGTGATTCTTTCAGGTTTATCACTTGCCTGAGTGAACAGCAGGAGTTTGTTAATCCTCGTCTTCATGGTTATCCCCTTGATTGGTGTAAAACATTTGCCAGTGAATGCGGGAGACCGGCTGCTCATGCTTTTTGTAAAGCCAGAGGTTACAATAAGGAGGTTTCTTTTATGAAGAAAGAACATATATCAGGTGAAACGATGACCATTGGTGAAAACTCAATCTGTAACCCGAAATATCATCGTTGTGATGCTTTTATCTCCATCAAGTGCAGTAAATAAGGATGCAGGTGATGGCATAAAAAAATCGTAACTGATCACGGGCACTTCATCTTTGCCCGATCACTCTTTCCCGCATACTCTTGTACACGAAAGTCTCACCTCGCTTGCTTACCTGCTCAACAGAATTCTTGCACAATTCTGTTGCCCCCATGACCAGGTACACGTCAGAAGCAGGGAATAACGCATAAAGCACAGGCCCCGTGATTGGTTACAAAAAAATCTGATCACAAATGGTTAAAGGTACTGCTCACAGGGCATGTGCTACCTTGGTTTCATTGGTCTTCTATCCTCTTTAATGCTGCCGTCATCTGCTGCAGGTCGTGACACTCATAGAGCGCAGCCCGTAGTTTTGCGGCCCCGGAAAGACCTGAGAAATAACGTCCCGCCTGATTTTTAATCCTGAACAGATTATGTCACTACAAATTTCATTTTACAATACTTTTGATGATACGACAGAGCAGCGTTGACAGGGCACTAGTGCCCTGTCAACGCTGCTCTGTCGTATCCTGCTTGTCTTTTTCAGTCCTTATGCAGCCTTGCCCTGTGTCACATAGCACTACTATGCAACGCAGGACAAGGCAGCATAAGGACAAAAAAAATCCGGCGCAATATACTGACATTTCATCGTTGACAGGGCACTAGCAACGTATTATCGATGAGTCGAATTGTATTGAGATGAACGGCCAGTGCCATCAGGGTTGGTCCGGCTACGCTTTCTACCTCGTCAAGAGTAACTGGATCACATAGCGACACGTAGTCGATGGTATTTTCCGGATATTCAGTAATAATTTTTTCTGCCTCCTGCCTGATTATTTTTGTGTCTCGGACACCTTTTTGTACCAGCTCTTTTGCTTTATTCAGTGACCTTGACAGGCTCAGTGCCGCCGGTCGCATACCTTCCCTGAGATAGGCGTTTCTGGAGCTCATAGCCAGACCGTCAGGTTCGCGCACTATCGGTCCCCCAATGATTTCAATGTCAAACTTGAGATCTCTGACCATCTGTTTGATGACCGCCAGCTGTTGAAAATCCTTTTCCCCAAAAACTGCAATATGCGGCTTGGTGATGTTGAAAAGCTGGGTTACCACTGTGGTCACTCCCCTGAAAAAGACCGGACGGGACAAACCACATAAATGATTTGGTAACTTGCTCAGTTCGACATAACTCTGGTATCCCTCCGGATACAGCGTGTTGTGGTCACCGGGAACAAACACCGCATCTACACCTTCCTGTTTGGCCAGTTTCACGTCACGATCCAGGTTTCTGGGATAGGAATCCAGATCTTCATGAGGTGCAAATTGAGCAGGATTGACAAAGATGCTTAATATCAGGGCATCAGCATTTTCTCTGCCGATTTTCAAGAGCGAAAGATGACCTTCGTGGAGATAGCCCATGGTCGGGACAAAGGCTATGGTCTTGTTCTCCTGACGCAGCTTGTCGGAAAATTGCTGCATATCTGAAACGGTAGTAATGATTTTGATGGCATTACCTCTTAATGTTGTTAACAAAAGGTGTTGTTGTCTTTCTCGTAATTCACAGGACACCTTGACTCAACAACAGCAAGAAGTCAACCTGAACTTTAACAGAGGCGTTTTGCCGTGACAGCCCCTGTGATCGGTTTCGTTGTAACTGATCGCAGGCACTTCATCTTTGCCCGCATACTCTTGCATAGCGAAAAAGAGTGCCTGCGCAAAGCTGTTGCACCCGTGACCAGTTACACGCAGGAAACAGGGAGTAACGGGGAAGCACAGCCCCTGTGATTGGCTACGTTTCGTTTTGTCAGGGGGGGGGAAACGCGGGAAACTGGCCGGGCATGAGAGAGGAAGCAATAGTTAATGACATTTCCATTTTCAGTTTGGACTTCTCATGAGAATTTCGGGCTGGTGAAAAGTTGCTTGCATTTTTTTTGATAAATGGATAATATTATTAATTTGATTGGTGAAATTGAATATCTGCTTTAAGGAGATACTTGTCATGGCCCGTGTATGTGAGATTTGCGGCAAGGGACCGGTAACCGGAAATAATGTCAGCCACGCACATAATAAGACCAGGCGTCGCTGGATGCCCAACCTGCAGAGAGTCCGCACCGTATCCAGGACTGGACAAACTGTCCGCGTAAATGTATGTACCCGATGCATTCGTTCCGGGGCAATTGTCAAGCCAGCTTAGGGAACCGGGGAGCTGTTCCCGGTTCACCTGTCTTTGGGTGTAGCTGATCACGGACACTTCATCTTTGCCCGATCACCATTTTCCGCCTACTCTTGTATAGCGGGAAATGGTGCTTGTCCAAATCTGAAATACCCGTAGCCAGTTACGCGTCAGATACAGAGAATAACACTGAAGCACAGCCCTCCCGTGACTGGTTACCTTTGGGCGATTACGACTGGCGTTGCATAAAGGGGCTGTAGCCTGTCTGTCACGCTGTCCGGAACCGGGTGCCTGTAAAGCAGTTGCAGGCTTAAAAGCATATGAAACCAGGATGATACATGCTCTGTGAGTAGTTATTTTCCATATTTTCAGCATTTTTTCTCCGTCATAAGCGATGCTTCGTCGGCAAAGAAATTGGTGAGGGAATATATATGAGTGAAGAACAAGTGCGCTTTCTTTCGTATGAACAGGCTTCAGAAATAGTAGCTGCGATTCAGGAAGAGGAGGATGTACATCAGCCAGATCACCGCATCCTCACCGTATATAATCATAACGACAAGGAAGTTTGCTGGTTTGATTACGAAGAAGTCCTCCGTGACGCAGGAATTGCTAAAAAGGACGAAGAAAGCCGACAAAAATTAACAGAATACATCTTGCATAGAATTCCAGACTGGGTTCTTGATATATAGTGTCCTGTCAACGCTGCTCTGTCGTATCCTGCTTGTCTTTTTCAGTCCTTATGCAGCCTTGCCCTGGGTCACATAGTACTACTATGCAACCCAGGACAAGGCTGCATAAGGACAAGAAAAATCCGGCGCAATATCCTGACATTTCAGTGTTGACATGACACGAGCCCGTACCCCACATCTTTCCCTGAAAAGGGTGTTGAAAAGATCAGCGTAACTCTTTGTAGTTTTGCGCAAACTCGACGAAAGAGTTTTCCTTGCAAAACAACACAGTTTCAGGGAGATGGATTGATTGTTTTAACACCCTTCTGAAGTGTTCTTTCATAGTTCTAATATTTAACCAGTTCTCCAGGAATTTTTGTTTGACAGCCGCTGCCGATCAGCGTAGTCGCAAGGTTCTGGTGTCCTGTCGTGAAGTACGAGTATATATATTTGCTTTCGACAGAGCAAGAAAAACCAGGTGGTCAATCATGCCGCATGTCGCTGGTATAATCATGGACTCATTTGAGGTTGAATGGAAGGATGTCTGAGGGGCGCTGCTTCTTTTTGCCGGTATCGCAGTGAGGCGTTGTCTAGCTCTATAATATTGCCAGAGAAACAGGTGAGTCGTATTGTGCTTGATAGGTAACCTGGTTTCTGTATGCTGCTTACAGGCGATTAAGTGAAATTGCAGGGCTGGAATGTATAGAAAGCTGTTCAAACAAAAAGGGCCATCTTTATTGACCTGACAAACACCTGGTCAAAGCTGGTACTTGTCAGATCGTGCCCGGCCACAGGGGCTGTGTTTCCCTGTTATTCTCTGTTTCTGATGTGTCACGGGTCACAGGTACTCCAAAATCCGGGCAAGCACCATTCCCCGCCATACAAGAGCAGGCGGAATATGGTGATCGTGCAAAGATGAAGTGCCTGCGGCCCATTACCACAGATCAAGTCGTGACTACTACATTTAAGCACCAGGCTTGATCGTCACTCGTCGAAGGAAGTGCCTCCTCTTGTAGAAATGTCAGGGGCGATCTGACTGATCAGGCGGTCAGCTCTGAAGACGCTGTCAGATGGCCCAAAGAAATGAACCTGCTTCCAGATTGGGTGCAGAAAGAGGATTTTATGATACGAATAAAAAATATCATTTTTCTTTTTATCTTTGCTCTTTGTATTTTGTCAATTTTAAGGTTTATACTTTTTGTTGTGTATTTTGATGATTTTTCAATTTTAAAAACAATTGATATTATTATGTCTTTTTTGATGGGCATAAGAGTTGACAGTATAACGTTAAGCACAGCTTTTATTCTTCCTTGTTTTTTTCTTTTTTTGCCATTTAGATTTGTTGAATATATACCTTTTCAGTTTATTGTTTATTCTTATATATATATATCTATAAGCATAATTGTTGCTTTTTTAATATGTGATATATTATATTTTGAACATGTACATCGTCATATAGCAAACGAAATTTTTTATATGAAAAATGATTATCATATTTTGTTAGATATGATTAAGATTAATTATGATAAAATATTTTATTTTTTTATTTTTGAATTAACTATGTTGTTATTTTTCAAAAAAATAATTAATTTTAATGTAAAGGTTAGTTTTTGTTTGAATCAATTTGTTTTGTTATTTTTTGTTATTATTGTTTTTTATATTGGGATGAGAAGTAATTTTTCAAGTAAACCTTTTGGTCTTGCTGATGCTTTTGTTACAAATAAAACTGAAAGTGGAAATCTGGCTATAAATGGTATTTTTTCTGTAGCAAAAAATTTTAAAAATCAAACAATTTATCATTTTTATGAAGATAACAAAGCTAGGGATATAGTTCAGGATGCTTTGATTTCTGATGAGTTTATCTTTATGGACGAGAATTATCCTCTTTTAAGGCGAGTAAAAAATCTGAAAGTTAAAAAGTACAATGTTGTTATCATTATGCTTGAAAGCTGGAGTGCGAAGTATGTCGACAGTTTTACTCATAACGGCTTAGGGGTAACGAAAAACCTTGACAAATTTGCAAATAATGGGTTGAAATTCATAAATTTTTTTGCAAATGGACAGCGAAGTGTCCATGGCATAACGGCTTTATTGACAGGTCTTCCTGTTTTGCCTTATTTTGAGTATCTGGGTCATGGCCTGGAGTTTTCAAGGCTTACGTACCTGGCAAACAGTGCAAAAAACGAGGGCTATGCAACGTTAGCGATGCAAAGCTCTAATCGAGGCTCGTATAGAGTTGACGCTGTTGCGAGGCTCAGTGGATTTGATGCGTATTATGGTGCTGAGGATTATCCTGTTTTAAAGCTTGAAAGTTCGGGCAAAAGACCTGAATATGGTGCTTGGGATAACGATATGTTTTCGTTTTATTTTGACAAGATAAATACCCTTAAGGAACCGTTTTTAGCCTTTACTTTCACCTCTTCAACTCACATGCCCTTTGTAAGCCCAGGGAAAAAATGGGAAAAATATCCTCATGATGATAACCATATATACGGCTTTTTAAACACGCTTAACTATGCTGATGAGGCTTTAGGCTCATTTATGCAAAAGGCTGAAAAAGCAAAATGGTTTAGCAATACCATCTTCATCTTTTTAGCAGACCACGCCTTGGGGTTTGGCAGCACAAATGAGGCATCAAAACTCAGTAAAATATCGATGAAAAAAGACAGGGTTTTAGAGTATATGCGGATACCTCTGGTCGTGTACGCGCCGAAGCTTTTTAAGCCTCAGGAAATCAACAAGGTTGCATCTCAAGCAGATATATTTCCAAGTTTGAGTCATTTTTTAGGCTGGAAAACTCCTTTAGCTACGACCTCCAATTCGATTTTTTCAAGATCAAGCAAGCCTTTTGTTCTTTTTTCAAATGGTTACTCTCTAGCTTATGTTGACGCGAATGGATATATCAGGCACAACCTGAAAAATACATTAGAAAATACCCTGGATGAGGGTGCAAAGAAAAAACTACTTTCGTTTTATCAGTTTTTATCAACTGCGTTAAAAGCAAATAAAATAAGCCCGATATAGGCAAAGAAGTTATCGCAGAAATTCCAGAGACGTATTCATTCCCCGCTCTTTAGAGGAAAAGAAGCATATCCGAGGCCCTTGCTTTTTGCCTTGTACAGGATATCGTCAGCGGTTTCCAGCCACTTCTGCTTGTCCAGCCCCTCCTGCCATTGCATAAGTCCTACGCTTACGCCGAGGTCACCAGCCGGGGTGGAAATGTTCAACGCAGCAACAGCACTACACAGCCGCCGGGCAAGCAGTTCTGCGTGATGAAGATCAGTATCAGGAAGTATGAGTAAGAATTCGTCCCCTCCCATGCGCACAAATAAATCAGCCTGACGGATTTGTTGCTTTAATGCAGCAGACACGCTGGTAAGTACTTCATCGCCTTTGTGATGCCCCAGGTAATCGTTGATTGATTTAAAGCGATCAAGATCAAGGGCGGCAAGGGTGAGAGGATGTTTATACCTTTTTGCCTGATCAATGATGGTGTCTATTCTTTCCTCAAAAACCAGTCTGTTCGGCAGGCCTGTGAGCGTGTCTGTTCTCGCCTGGCTGAAAACCTTTTCAAACTCAAGGGTCCTTTTCAGGGAAGGGGCGATGGTTGCAAACGATGTCTTTAAGAATGAGGCTTCATCTGAGGAAAAAGGTGCTTCTTCTCGAATAATAACAAATTTTTCGTCATGTACATTGCCGGGGAATGACCAGCTGAATGCGTTTAAATTGTTACGCTGGATAAAAGAAGTTGTTTTTTTGTCCGGGCTCAGGATATCTTCTCCCAGCCTGATGGCAGTTTTTCGCTGAGGGCCATGACAGGAGCAATACATGTGCATTCTCTGGTTGTGGATGTTGTTATATCCTACAAGTGAATGTGGAATATGTTCCATGGACCATATGGAATAAGTCTCCAGCATGGTTGTCAGATCGAGCACTTCAGCAATTTTTTGATGAAGTGTATTTATTTTTTGCAACGTGTCTGATTTTTTTCGACAATAATCAAGCTCTGAGCGCAGGTCGTTCACATTTTGTAACGGGCACCCCCTGCCATTCTGTTGATTGAGAAGTATGTTCATTGTCCTCACCATACAGGAATTGGATATGAATAAGTCGTCTTTTTTACAACCGTTTTTAGTGACTTACTCCTCAATTCCTGTCATAAAAAACAAAAAATTATTTGAGGTGTAAGGCCCCTTGGGTTGCGGGTTTTCCGCGTTAGGGTTACCCCTAGTGTCCTGTCAACGCTGCTCTGTCGTATCCTGCTTGTCTTTTTCAGCCCTTATGCAGCCTTGCCCTGGGTCACATAGCCCTACTATGCAACGCAGGACAAGGCTGCATAAGGACAAGAAAAATCCGGCGCAATATCCTGACATTTCATCGTTGACAGGACACTAGCCGATTCTCAGTCGCAAACTCCTCAACGTAAGTGTGCGCCTGTAGTTTTGGTTGATCGGCCTGATTGAACAGTATATCCTGTAGCCGGGCGTACATTGCAAAGACGCATTCATTTCCAGCTTCATAGCTTATGTCATGGGCAAATGGCTTGGGCAGGTTGATGCAAAAAATGATCCGTATATTTTTTTGTTATTGTTGTTTTAAGTTGTTGTTGATGGAGAAAAGTGGCAACTGTTTATCTATG
The DNA here is from genome assembly GCA_002747135.1 of Desulfobulbus propionicus. GTDB lineage: Bacteria > Desulfobacterota > Desulfobulbia > Desulfobulbales > Desulfobulbaceae > Desulfogranum > Desulfogranum propionicus_A. The sequence goes on from PDTE01000008.1 coordinate 17,276, forward strand.
AGTGTCAATGACTCCTTGCGTATCATGTAAAATTTTGATTTTACTTTATTTTATTTTGTATCTTCTTTCGCCTCGCCCATATTTGGGCAAGTGCTGCTGGTCGCTGGAGCCTGGATTTCTCATCTTTCAGGCCGTGCCAGGTTCGATTGTTTTTTGGTAACTCATTATACTTGGGTATAGGTGTTGTCAAAATACTGTCGAAGATGGTGTCGCCTTAACTGACCCTAACTGAACATTTTGTCGCAAGGCGAGACTGTTCAACGGCATGTCATCTATCTGTTTTTTTGTTTGTTTTTATGATATTAACCGGAATGTTTACGAGGTGTTCAGCTGGTTCCTCTATGCGGTCAATCGTGATGGCTTGAAGGCGGGTGAACTGGGAGCAGGCATGGGTGTCATGTGTTTGACCGGGAGAGGCGTAAGGCATAGGTATTTGTCGGAGGTGTCAGGTTGGATCTAGGTCAGATGTTTCTTGTGGGATTCAGGGGAGAGCAGGTTGAACCAGGCAGTTGGCTGGAACGGGCCATTGTACATGAAAAGGTTGGAGGGGTTGTTCTTTTTGACAGAAATATTGATAAAACTGTTCAGAATTTTTACTCGCCCGCCAGCCTTAGAAAGGTGATTAACAGTGTTATGGAACTTTCTGATTACAGGATATTAATCGCTGTTGATCAGGAGGGAGGTAATATCTGCCGTCTTAAGTCAACTGATGGGTTTCAGCTGATTGAGAGTGCTGAGGAGATGTCTGGAAAAGGCCTGGAAAATACCAGGCAACAGGCTGGACGTCTTGCTGACATGTTGCGGGAATATAATATTAATCTGAACTTTGCCCCGGTTGTTGATTTAAATTCTCATCCAGCCAATCCGGTCATAGGTAAATATGGACGCAGTTTTGGTCGAGATGCCAATGAAGTAACAGCTCATGCGCAGGTGATTGTTGAGGAACATCGGAAAAGAAATATTGGTTGCTGCTTGAAGCATTTTCCCGGGCATGGTAGCTCCGGGGGCGATTCTCATCTTGATTTTGTTGATATATCAGTCAGCTGGAGAAGTGAGGAGCTCATTCCCTATGAAAAATTAATTAAAACCGGCCATTGTGATGCAATAATGACGGGCCATCTGGTCAATGTCGCTCTTGACAAGGCCGGTCTGCCGGCGACCCTGTCACCCGAGATGATTACAGGTCTGCTGCGCAGAAAGCTTGGCTTTAAAGGTGTCGTGTTCAGTGATGACATGCAGATGGCTGCTGTCACCAAGGGCTGGTCGTATAAAAAAGCTGTGCAGCTGGCAGTCGTTGCTGGTATAGATATGCTGATTATCGGAAACAACCTTCTCTATCAGGAAAACGCGGTCGAGGAAGGGAAGAAGGCTATAGTGGAGTTGCTGGAGCAGGGTGTAGTCCCTGAGCAGAGGATAAAACAATCCTTGACAAGGATTCATGAATTCACGAAAAAATTGCAGGAAGATAATTGTGAACCTGCAAAGATGACGTGCCCGTGACCAGTTACAGGTCAGAAGCAGAGAATAACACTTAACGTACAGACCCCGTGATTGGTTACTTTTACCTTGCTGGTCGAATTTCAACTTTACCATCAAGGTAGTTTTTCACCTCACCAAGCGGCACCTCTTTTCGGTGAAAAATACCGGCGGCAAGTGCGGCTTCTGCCTTGGTAGAGGTAAAGACTTCAAGAAAATGCTCACTGCAGCCGGCGCCGCTGGAGGCAATTACCGGAATAGAAACAGCCTGACGGACACTGTTAATCAACTCCAGATCAAAGCCGGAGCTGGTTCCATCTTTGTCAATACAGTTCAACAATATTTCCCCTGCTCCCAGCTGTTCACAGACCTGGGCAAGAGTGATTGCGTCGAGTTCTCTTCCTTCCCGTCCTCCCTTGATTGTGCATTGATACCAGCAGTACTGCTCTTTTTCAGGGCCGGGAATACTTGTGGCTATGACCTGGTGCGGCACTTCATCCGGATTGTTGACATAGACTCTTCTGGGATCTATTGAGATAACAACAGCCTGGTTACCGTAGACCCTGGCGATCTGTTCTATGGAACTGAGTCCGGTGCCCCTGCCGCGGGCAATGGTTTCCTGGACAATGGCAACTGCATCAGAGCCTATGGAGACTTTATCTGCCCCTGCACGGAAGTAGGCGGAAGCAACATCAAGTGCTGAGTGAAAGGTACCGTTACGATCCGTGAAGTCACGGATACCGCCGCCAATGGTGAGCGGTACAAACACCTGTTTGGATGTTTCTTTCAGGACCTGCATCATGGGTATATCCTTGAGTGGAAAATCCCGGAATCCAGTAATATTGAGGAAGGTGATTTCATCTGCACCCTGCTGGTAATAGTCTCTGCTCAGTTCAACAGGTTTTCCCAGATTGCGCACTGCACCTTCCTCACGTACGTCGTACTGGTCTCCCTTGGTGACCACCAGGTCGCCCTGATCATTTGTTCTCACATCCAGACAGGCAATGATGCGTTTGGCAAGCAAGGTTTTTTGCGGGCAACGGGAAGGGATAAGTGCTGGTTGCTTTTCTGCCAGAAAATTTTCCAGCATCATGAGTCCGGCTTTACCACTTTTTTCCGGATGGAACTGGGTGGCAATAACGTTGTTTTTCTGGATTGAACTGGTAAATTCATACCCGTAATCAGTGGTTGTCAGTACTTCTTCCTGTGATGCCGGTACCACATGATAGGAGTGGACAAAATATAACTTTTCATCTCCCTCAAACCCGGAGAAAACTGAAGAGGGCTGCCTGATTTTTATTCCATTCCAGCCGATATGAGGGACTGACTCACTGATGGCAAAGCGCCTGACTGTTCCCTTAAGAAAACCCAGGCCAGGCTCGTCGGGTGCTTCTTCACTTGATTCAAAAAGGGCCTGCAAGGCAACGCAGATGCCCAGAAACGGCTTGCCAGAGTGCAGATAACGAAGCAAAGGATCAATGAGCTGTTTTTTCCTCAACGTTTCCATAATGGCGCCAAAATTGCCAACACCAGGAAAAACCAGTCGTTCTGCCTGGTCGATATCAACGCCCGTATTGACACTGATCACGGTTTCTCCCAGGGATTCTATGGCATTTATGACTGAACGTACGTTGCCGGAACCGCAGTCAAGTAAAGTAATCATTTTTTATTTATGCTCTTGCAAGGGGATAAAGGAAACTGTACAAAACAAGTGAACTCTGCCCACGGCGTGTACCACCCTGGTTTTACTTGCTTTACGTCTGTATCTGCTTTTCAGCACGCCCGGATCTGGGCAAGCTGAAAAGCAGATACAGACGTATTAGAGAGAAAGCAGCAACAAGTCAAGGGTATTAGTACCTTACTCCTCAATTCCTGTCATAAAAAACAAGAAATTATTTGAGGTGTAAGGCCTCTTGGATATAATCCGCTGAGGATATGATGCAGTCAATACTTCTGGCAGCAGGATTCGGTACCCGGCTGCGGCCATACACAGAGCACACTCCCAAGCCCCTGTTTCCGGTGCTGAACAGGCCGCTTTTACATATTTTGATAGAAAAGCTGGAGCTTGCGGGCTGCACGTCTCTTATAGTTAACTGCCATCATCTTGCTGAGCAAATCGTGCGGGCTGTAGATGGATATTCTTCAGTCACCCTGCAGGTGGAACCTGAAATCCTGGGAACCGGAGGCAGCCTGCGCCAGGCGTTGCCTGTGCTGGCGGACGAGCCGGTACTGGTTATGAATGGCGATGTTTATCATGATATTGATCTTGGTGAACTCTATCGATATCATCAGCAGCGTCAACTGGGCGTGACCATGGCGCTCCACAGGCATAAAAAGTTCAGTCATGTTATCGTTGATAATGGGCTTGTCCGTGGTTTTACCGGTAAGAGCCTGTTTCCCCAGATGGCTTATACTGGAGTGCAGGTTGTTGATCCGGCTGTTATTGAACGAATACCTGCTGACAGTTTTTTTCATATTATTGATTTGTACCGCAGGATTGCAGAAGAAGAGCAGATAGCCGCCTATGATGTGTCTGGCTGCTTTTGGCGGGATATTGGCACACCTGAAGATTACCTGCGGCTGCACCGTGACCTGTTGACCTTACAGGACAGTTCCTGGAAAAAGGACAGAACCGCACGTGTAGGACGAGGTGTTCGGCTCAAAGGGTGGGGCTGTATCGGCCCTGGAGCGGTAATAGGAAAAGGTGCTGTCCTGGAAAATGTGGTTGTCTGGGAAGGGGCAGAAACAGCTGCAAATGCACGTATTTGCAACAGCATTATTACCAGCCGCAAAGACAACGAGGTGTTGAATGACCAAAACTGACAGGCAGGAAGCCCTGCTGGCCGAAGCCTCTGTTTTATTGGCTGACGACTGGTCGACAAAACAGGTACAGGTAACTTCACTGGTCCCCGATGGTTCCAGTCGAAAGTTTTATCGAATATGGGGAGAGGGAGCAGAAAGGTCTTATATATGCATTCTCCCTCCGAATGGAGAAACAGCAGGTTTTGCCGAGGCCGAGGCCTTTTACCACATAGGTACGCATCTGGGCAGGTGTGAGCTTTCTGTGCCAAAAATATACGGGATGGCGCCGTCAGGTATGGTGGTGTGCGAAGACCTTGGAAATACAAGATTGTATGAAGCGCGGCACCAGGAAGAGGCGATTTCAAAGCGGGTCATTGCACTGTACGAAAATACTGTTTGCGAACTTGCCCGCATGCAGGTCTGCGGCGGGAAACATTTTGATACCAGCTGGTGTTGGGATACTCCCTGTTATGATAAAGAGCTCATGCTCAAGTGGGAGTCAGGGTATTTCCTCCGGGCCCTGTGCCAGGATTTCCTTGAAATCAAGATAGATTACGAAGCGGTGACCGAGAATTTTCATCAGCTGGCCGAAAGAGCGGCAAAGGCTCCGGCCACGTTTTTTCAGCACCGGGATTTTCAGAGCCGCAACATCATGGTGCTTGACGATAAAGTCTGTTTTATTGATTTTCAGGGAGGCCGTAAGGGCCCGCTGGCCTATGATCTGGCCTCACTTATGCTTGATCCTTATGTCGCCCTTCCTCAAGACCTGTGCGAGCATCTCATGGAAGTATATCTTGAGGCTCTTAACCGCTATGTTCAGTATGACAGTAAACAGTTTCGTTATGAATACCAGGTGCTTGCCCTGCAGCGAAGCCTGCAGATTCTTGGAGCCTTTGCCTTTCTTTCCCAGGTAAAAGAAAAACCGTTTTTTTCGCAGTTTATTCTTCCTGCCCTGAAATCGTTTGAAAAGCAATTACGCGAGGCGGATGAGAAACTGCCCGCCCTGCATGAACTAGTCGCGCAATGTCTATACCTTGTAGAGGAGCAATAATGACCTCATCTGCTGCTCATACCATGATCGCCTTGATCGGTCGTCCCAATGTGGGAAAGTCCACCTTTTTCAATCGTCTCACCAGAAGGCGTGACGCCCTGGTTGATCCGTCTCCAGGAGTCACCCGTGATCGTCATTATGCTCAGGTGAAATGGGAAGAAAGTCCTTTTACGCTGGTCGATACCGGCGGCATTGATAATGAGGAGGACGTTATCACCAGGCATATTCGTCATCAGGCCATGGCAGCCATTGAAGAGGCGGATATTATATTTTTTCTTATGGATGGTCGTCATGGTCTGCATCCGGTTGACATGGAAATTGTGGACATGCTGCGCAGGATTGAAAAAACGGTGTATTTTATTGTCAACAAGATTGACAGCCAGGAACTGGAACATGAACTGCTCACCCCATTTTGGGAGCTGGGGGTTGAAAAGCTTTGGGCCGCTTCCGCTGAGCACGGCTATGGTATAAAGACCCTGATGAACAATGTACTCAGCTGCCTTCAAGAAAGTGATCAGGATATCGAGCTGCCTGAAAATACTATCCGCATGGCCTTTTTTGGACGTCCCAATGTGGGGAAGTCCTCCATGATCAATGCTATAATTGGTCAGGAGCGAATGGTGGTCTCTGATTTATCGGGTACTACCAGGGATGCCGTGGACACCTTGCTCAGTCGTGACAAGTATAATTATTTACTGATTGATACCGCCGGAATCAGGCGCAAGGGAAAGACCAGAGACAAAATCGAGAAATATTCCATTTTAAAGAGCCTGAAATCGCTGACCAGGTGCGATATAGCTCTGGTTATTATTGACGCGGAAGAGGGGGTCACCGAGCAGGACACAAAGATTATCGGGTATACCCAGGAACATGGTAAAGCGCTTATTATATTGCTCAATAAATGGGATTTGCTGGACGCTGACAAAAAAAGGCAGGACTGGGTGCTGGAGGAAGTCCGGCAAGCGACCAACTATATACCTTTTGCCCCGGTATTCAGGGTTTCTGCCCTGACTGGTGCGGGTATAAAACGTGTTTTTCCAGAAATTGGCAAGGTAAACAGGCAGTTCCACCAGCGTTTTCCTACCAGCAGTCTTAATCGTTTACTGGAGGCTGCTGTCACCCATCACGAACCACCACTCCACAAAGGACGTCGTTTAAAATTATATTACACCGCCCAGCTTGGGATCGCTCCCCCAACCTTTGTGGTTGTTGCCAATGCGCCTAAAGGGATTCATTTTTCCTATCAGCGCTATCTTGCCAACCGGTTTCGTGAGGGCCTGGGACTTGATAAAGTGCCGGTACGAGTTTTTTTCAAGGAGCGAAGCGGCAGAAAGAAAAAAAAGTAAATGGCGCACCTGCTTTCAGCTCTCCCGTCTTCTGGCGAGCACGATGTGCTGCATAAAGAGGCTCTGGCCCGCTATACCCAGGTATAATGAGCTACCAGAAACTATCGAACCTGGCCCTGCCTGAGCTGATGAAAAATCCGGGCCAGCTGCCAATCGTGATCTCCCAAATTTGGGGGGGTACTGAAGGCAGTTAAAGGCATAAAACAATTGAAACCAAGGGGTAACTCCTCACAGCTCACCCCTCTTTGAACGATCACGACCCGCCGCATAGAGGGGCTATAGCTGCCAATCGTGCTTGTCCAAAGATGGGCAACCTGAGAGCAGTTACACGTTTGAGGCAGGTACAATCAGAACGTTACACGCCCTGTGAGTAGTTACCGTCGTTTGGTATGACAGCATGTCTTTGCTTGACAGGCTATCCGGCAATTGGTAACTGTCCGTTAAATGACAGTATTTGAAACCAAGGAGTTATCTTCCCTGTGAGTAGTTACAATGAATAAATATATATTTATGGCAGTGCTGGCATTAATTCTGTGTGCAGGAATGCAGACGTATGCAGAGGAGCAGGATGAGGTGCTTCAGACCATTGAGGAAGCGGTTAAGCAATATAAAGCTGGTGAATATGCTGACGCCGCTTCAAATCTCGATTATGCCTCTCAGCTGGTTCGCCAGCAGAAAAGCGAAAAGATAAAGCAGCTTCTTCCCGGACCTTTGCCGGGCTGGAAAGCTGAACAACCTGTTGCCCAGGCCTTTGGTTCGGCGGTTCTCGGCGGTGGCGTGACCGTCAGCAGGGAGTATACCAGGGGAAACTCTTCCATGTCTGTTGAGATTGTCTCTGATTCGCCGGTGTTGGAATCAGTGATCATAATGCTCAACACTCCCATGTTTGCAGGAGCTGGAGGAGGGAAACTTGAGAGGGTAAAAGGGCAGAAGTCTATTATAAAATATGATTCTTCTCAACAAGATGGAGACATCTACATTGTTGTAGACGGGCGCTTCCTGGTTACGGTGAAAGGTCATAAGGTTAGCCGAGAAGAACTTATCAGTCTTGCCGGGTCCATACATTTCACCCGATTGAGTGAAAATTAACGTAACTGATCACGGGCACTTCCTCTTTGCCCGATCACTCTTTCCCGCATACTCTTGTACACGAACGTCTCGCTTCGCCTGCTTACCTGCGCAAAAGAGTGCCTGCCCGGTTCTGTTGTACCCGTGACTGATTACAGATTAACGAAGACCGTAGGGTCAATCGTGCTCACCCGAAGAGAGGTCAACCGGGAGCAGGGATGTAAAACGATGCGTTATTTCTTTCCAGTTCCTCAGTATCTCCCGGGAAATGCCTGACCGGTTTTTTTTGTGGAGAGACAGAGCCCCTGTTACCCCTGCTCAAGAATTGGCCTTCTTCGCCGCAGGTAACAGGGGCTTTTTGCGTAACCAATCACGGAGGCTCACTTCGTTTGCTTACCTGCTCAAAATAGCGTCTGCACAAATCTGAAGCATCCGTGACCGGTTACGTTTTTTTACAAGGAATCTGATTACCAGTATCTGTCACCAATTACGTCGGAGAGTATATGAAAGCAGCGAGTACACAACAGGAGTATCATCGGCCTGTTACTGATGAGGCCATATTCAAGGGAGCAAAGGAAATTGTGGTCAAGTTTATTGAATCAGGGAAACTGACTCCAGGAAATTTTGTCGCCACCTTTGATGATGTCTACCGGGGCATCCTGAAAACGGTACGTTCAGAATGAATGCGACCGCAAAGTTGAGCCCGGAATTCAACAAAAAGCCAGACAATGTACATCATATTCATCTGATAGGTATCTGTGGCGCTGGTATGGCGGCCATGGCCGGGATGTTGAAAAGCACAGGGTATAGGGTTACCGGCTCAGATCAGCATGTGTACCCACCTATGTCTGCGTTTCTTGAAGAGTTACACATCCAGGTAATGGAAGGGTATGCTGCCCAAAACCTTGATCTTGAGCCGGACCTGGTCATTGTGGGCAATGTTGTCCGACCGGACAATGAGGAGGCCATTGGTCTTGGCGAGCGCGGTCTTCCCTACCTCTCCATGCCTCAGGCCCTGGGTGAGTTGTTTCTCGATGGTCATAAACCTCTGGTGGTTACCGGAACCCATGGAAAGACGACCACTTCTTCCCTCCTTGCGACGACACTGCATCGCCTTGACGCTACCCCCGGTTTTATGATCGGCGGCATTGTCGAGGCTTTCCAGCGTAATTTCAATGTAGACCAGATCAGCGATCACAGATTTTTTGTGGTTGAGGGAGATGAATATGACACCGCTTTTTTCAACAAAGTCTCCAAGTTTCTGCATTATCGTCCGCAGCATGCAATAATCACCTCGATTGAATTTGATCATGCCGATATTTTTCCTGATTTGGAGGCAATCAAGGCCTCGTTTGCCGAGTTTATCTCGAAAATGCCAGAAGATGGTCTTTTGGTTGCTCACGGTGACGATCCCGCAGTGCATCAATTGACCAGAGCTGCCAGATGCCGGGTCATTTCTTATGGTTTGGGAAAACAATGCTCCTGGCGACCGATTGAAATGGAAGTGGACGGCCTCTCTGCTTCTTTTGCGCTCCAGCATAAAGAAAAGATTTCAGGACGTTTTTCCCTGCCCATGCCTGGAGAGCATAATGTCTTGAATGCAACCTCAGTGATTGTGCTGCTGCATTATCTTGGCTTTAACTTCGATGATATCGCCTCTGGGCTGGCCAGCTTTGAAGGAGTAAAACGCAGGCAGCAAATCCGGGGTGTTGAGGCCGGTGTAACGGTGATTGATGATTTTGCCCATCATCCTACTGCTGTGCGGGAAACGGTCAGGGCCCTGCGACAGGCCTGGCCGGAAAGCAGGATTATTGTTGTCTTTGAACCAAGAACCAATACCAGCAGAAGAGCAGTGTTTCAGAAGAAGTATGTCAACGCATTTGACGGTGCAGACCGGGTCTTTGTCCGGGAGCATGTACCACTGGATAACATCGCTCTGGAAGAGCAGTTTTCCTCGACCCAGTTGGTGGCAGATATGCTGCAGGCGGGTATTAAGGCACAACACTTTCCGGACACAGACGCCATTTTAAAAAAACTGCTGGCCGTTGCAAAAAACGGAGATATTGTTGCCATTCTGTCCAATGGCGGCTTTGACAATATTCATGTACGGCTGCTGGAGCTCCTCCAAAATCGCCGTTGAGAGTACCTGCTCCAGCCCCGTAGCCCGTATTTCTTATATATATCGAAAAAGCCAATGCACCAGCTTGAGCATGAAGTCCTTGGGGAGATAAAGAATAACGCTCTTCTCAACAATGAAAATACTGTGGTGATAGGCGTCTCCGGTGGTGGTGACTCCATGGCGCTTTTTCATATTCTCGCTGCATTACGCAGGATTTTGCAGCTTACCCTGGTTCCTGTTTACGTGGATCATGGCTTACGTCCAAAGGAAACACCAGGAGAAAGGCAACTTGTGAGTTCTGTTGCCGCCTCCTATGGTCTTGCCGCTGAGCTGGTCCAGGTTGCAGTATTGGAGAAGGCCGGGCGGGAAAAAAAATCCATCGAACAGGCCGCAAGGGATTTACGGTATCAAACCTTTACCGCTGTAAAAAAAAGAAGCAAGGCTGACTGTATCGCTGTTGCTCATACGAGAGATGATCAGGTGGAAGAGGTCTTACACCGTTTTTTGCGGGGAAGCAGCCGCAAGGCATTGGCAGGGATGGCAATGAAAAATGGAGATATTATCAGGCCGTTGTTACATATTGAAAAAAGGCGCCTGCTCTCCTATCTTCGTGATAAGCAGTTTTCTTTTTGTCATGATTCCAGTAACGATGATGACCGTTTTTTCAGAAACCGAATTCGCCGCGAACTCCTTCCTCTCCTTGAGCGTCACTACAATCAGGGGATAAGCAGTGCTATTCTGAAAACGGCATCTAATATGTCCGTGGACGAAGCCCTGCTTGAGCAATTGACCAAGTCTGCCTGGGAGGCAGTGTATCTGCCTTTAGAAAAGGAAAGAGGGGAGACTGAATGGGAGAGCCTGCAGCTGCATCGTTTACTCTTTCTTAAGCAGCATCCCGCCCTTCAACGACGTGTCATTGAAAAGGCCCTCTGGCGTTTAGGCACTGAGGCAAGGTATGAGCATATAGTAAGTATTGTTGACGCTGCACGGGCCAAAAAATCTGGGATTGAACTGCATTTAAGCAAGGGACTGAGGGCAGTAATCAGCCGGGAAAGGATACTCTTCCTCTACCCCCTGGGACAAAGAGCGTGGCGAGGCAGTGTCAAAAAGATATCTTGACAGGATAAAATCCCGCATTCCTCCTGCATAGGGGCGGTATTCTTCCTGGCAGTCATCAAGGAAAGGGCTATTCTGCGGGGCCGGTCTTTCAGGTTCCAGGAAGCCCAGAAGTTCAAAGGTTGCCCATGAGGCCCCCGGGAGTGCGGCTGTAATTATCCATGGCTTCCAGGGCTAATGCCATGTCACGATTTTTTTGAGGTTTTTCCAAAGCCTCTTTCAACGTTGGGATATTAGTGGCTGTCTTGTTCATTTTCTCATCTCTTTTCATCTTGCGGGTAAAAGGGTCAGACCATGCCGTGAACAAAGAAAAAAGCGATTGACCCTTATAATAAAAAGACATAACGTACCTGCTCAGGTCACCCATCTTCGAGTGCTCACGATTGGTCGTATAGAGGGGCTATAGCTGTTTTTCGCGCTTACCCGAATCCGGGTGAGCTGGGAGCAGTAACAGGCCGTGTGAGGAGTTATTATAAAAATATTGCTTCCGATTGGGGGGAGCCATGGACATCAATTCGTTACGAAAAAACTATTCCCGTTTTGAACTCAGCAGGAAAATGCTGGCTCCTGATCCAATCCACCAGTTTGAGGGCTGGTTCGAGGAAGCCCGTGAGAAAATTGATGAAGCTAATGCCATGGTCCTGGCTACTGTAGACTCCCTTGGTCAGCCTTATCAACGAACAGTACTGCTCAAGTTTTTTGACAAGAAGGGCTTTGTTTTTTTTACCAACTATCGCAGCTCAAAGGCCAGACACATTCAAACCAATCAAAAGGTTTCCCTGCTTTTTCCCTGGCTTAAACTGGAACGACAGGTAATCGTTCATGGAAAGGCCGAAAAAAACACAATTGCAGAATCAGCCAGGTATTTTGCAACCCGCCCTCGTGACAGTCAGCTTGGCGCCTGGATCTCCAACCAGAGTTCACCAATATCATCACGAAGTATCCTGTTGAATGAACTGGAAAAAGCCAAAATCAAATTCTCGACCGGCAGGATTCCATTACCGGACTTCTGGGGAGGATACCGGGTGATACCCCAATCAATAGAGTTCTGGCAGGGTCGGGAAGGTCGGCTGCATGACAGATTCCTGTACAGAAGGGAAGAGGCCGGCCAATGGAGTATCAGTCGCCTTGCCCCCTAATCCGGATTTTTCTTGTCCTGAGCAGTGCTGTGTGACACGGGCCAAGGAAGGAAGGCAATAACAGGTACGGGGGGCAGGAAAAACTGCCCGTTTGAAACCAGGTCAAGGACATCGCTATTCCTTTCAGGTATATAGCCCCAGCCGGACAGGGCCATAACATGTTGGGGGTCACTTTCGAATAAACAAATCAAACGATGAGACTCGTGGTACCAGCAGGCTCAGGCTCACGCTTACAAACAAGGCTGCGGTCATACGAATACTGAAAATTACCCAGAAATTGGCCCCGAGAAGCACAAAAAGAAGAATATCCTCAACAACTGAGTGACAAATCATGAGAAAAGTAGCGACAAAAAACAGATCTTTTGTCGTCAGGGAGCCTTGCTGTAATTCACGGGCAAGCAGGGTCCCGCCATAGGTTATCCCAAGAAACAGGCCAACAATGATGGAAAAAAGGGCATTCACCTTGCGAAGCTTTTTCGTGATAATGACTGACCTGTTAAGTAAATCAAGGCAGATACTGAGGACACTGATCAGGCAGACAATCTTGAAGGTCAGGGATGCCGCATTGAGCAAAGAAGAAGATAACATCTGCCCGAACCCCTCTCTGATTACAGCAGTCGGCTGCGCCTGCTCCAGGACTTCATGAAACCAGGACTGCGGCAGAAACAGTACCGGCAGGACAGCAAGACAGGCAACTGTAATCCTCAATAACACACTATAGCCATACGATACCCGCAGCCTGGACATAATGGCGCTTTCCACAGGCAGGGAATGGCAGACCCCGAGGAATACTCCCAGAATTGTCCATTGAAAACCATTGAGCCCGAGGGGGGCTGCAAACGCTATAGCGGCATAGATGTTCAACAACACGCCGGCAGCGAGGGCAACGGCAGCCTCCTGAGGCAGAAAAAGCATACCTGTCAGTGGTTTAAAAAGAAAGCTGACAGGTGAAAGAAGGTCAAAATAGAGCAGCACATCAGCCAAAATATAAAGCGGGATGACCAGTTTAATAATAAACCATGCACCTGACAGGGCCGAACGAATGCTGGCTCTTATCTCTGTTGTTTTGTAACTGGTCACAGAAAATCTACCACCGTAACTACTCACTGGGTGTGTACCTCTCTGGTTTTACCTTCCTCAAACGTGTAACTGCTCTCAGGTTGCCCATATTTGGACAAGCACGATTGGCAGCTATAGCCCCTCTATGCGGCGGGTCGTGATCGTTCAAAGAGGG
>PDTE01000063.1 GCA_002747135.1 Desulfobulbus propionicus
CCATAATCCTCTATTCTCTTTATCTGTTCTGATTGAAAGTGGCGTGGTGTTTCTGGGAAGTCGTGCCATAAGCCATAGGGGCCAGTTGTTGTTGGCCAGAGCTGTTGGAAGATCGAATGCTGTGCAGAATTGATCGAGGGTGCCTTTGGTGATGAGGCGGTCTCTGGTGTTTAGCAACTGAAAGCCCTTTTCATCTCCAGCGAAAGCGAATAACGGCTGGCCAAAGGGATTGTTGACGATGAATTTCAAGGAATAGGGCGCCATAAGCTCTATATATCCTTGTACCGCTCTGTGGCCAAAATGGTTTTCGGCGACGATCTTCATATCGGCAATGAGGCATGGAGGACATGAGTTGTGGTGGCTCTGTAGGGTTGCGAAGAGTTTTTTCCCAGACTCTTCTTGAAGTGCTGTGGCCAGGTTGCCCCAGGGACGCGGGGTACAGCCGCCAAGAATAAAGAGAAAAAGAAAAAAAATATTACGGAGTGGTAATTTCATCAATTTTTTGTTGGATACGTTGTGTATGTTCAGGAGATCGGGATTTTTTAAGTCCCTGGAGATAAAATTCTTTTGCTTTTTCAAAAAGTCCGAGGGTGGCATGGACGTCGCCAAGATGTTCATAAATATGTGGATCACCAGATTCTATGGCAACAGCTTGCAATAATTCTTGTTGTGCTTCCTTAATTTTTCCGAGACGGAAAAGTACCCAGCCCAAGCTGTCGCGTATATAACCACTCTTTGGTTCAAGTTCTATGGCACGCAAGATGTATTGATGGGCTTGCTCCAGGTTCATATTGCGGTCTGCCCAGGAATACCCTATAAAGTTGAGTGCTTCTGCATCATCACCGTTGAGTTCCAGCACTTGTTGCATGATGTTAAATGCGTCAAGATGTCTGTTATTTCGTTCCAGAAACTGCGCATATTCATGAAGAAGCAGGATATTTTGAGGAAAGGTTGTCCGTCCCTGTTCGAGAATTTTTTGAGCCTTGTCTTTTTGATCTTCCTCCTGGTACAGCGAAGCGAGCAATGCATAAAACAGAGGGTGTTGCCTGGTCG
>PDTE01000066.1 GCA_002747135.1 Desulfobulbus propionicus
GTACGAAGCGAATAATACTGAGGAGCCCTGTGCGAGAAAACCGCACGCAGGGATCTGTGAGGGGACGGTCGGGTAACTGGCCGTTCTACCTCGATTGCAGCGAATATAGTAACTGCTCTCATCTCACCCATCTTCGGGCGATCACGATTGACCGCATAGAGGGGCTATAGCTGCCAATAGTGCTTGCCAGAATCTGGGCAACCTGAAAGCAGTTACAGGTTTAAAAGCAAGTGAAACCAAGGCGATACATGCCCTGTGAGTAGTTACAAAATATATATATTACTGCCATGAAGGTAAGGCAAGACTCTCTGGCAGCCACTTGGAAAGCCCCCATTTGGGTGGGGTTCCTTTTTCAAGCCGTTTAAGCAGCGTTTTTGCCTTTGGAAGCAGAACCGACTCCGGATACATGGTGATCAGGGACTTCAGGCGGTGTTTGGCCTGTTCATATTTTTTGGTTCGAACATAAAAAACCGCCACATGATACTCGTGATTGACCAGAAATTCCTTGGCTGCCCTGATGCGGGCCTGTGCTTCTTTGGTATAGGGTGAGTCAGGATAGGTACGCAACAATCTGGAAAAAGTACGGATGGAGTCATCAGCGCCTGAAGTATCACGGTCAATCCGGTCGGTTTGGGCAAAATCGCACATCCCCATTTGAAACAGTACATAAGGGATGGCTTCATTGGTGGGGTGCCGTTCCTCAAACTCCTCGTAAAGCAGTTTGGCTTCAATATAGGATTCGTTGTAATAGTGGGCGTCAGCCGCCTTCAGTTCGGCAAGCATTGCCTGTTTACTGAAGGGATGATTGTCCAGGATTTCTTCAAAGGCCTCAATTGCTTTAGGGTAATTACCCACACCATAGGCACTCATACCCTCGCTGATAAGCATTTCAGGCGATTCACCTGGATCTTCTTCCTGTTCATCGCCAAAGACCTTGTTATACATCCCTCCAATCGTGGAGCAGCCAGTCATTGAGAAACCAAGAAGCAGGACAAGAGCGAGTATCCAGAGGGATTTTTGAATTCTGTTGATGTTGGTTTCGT
>PDTE01000009.1 GCA_002747135.1 Desulfobulbus propionicus
TCTGCATTAAATTATCCCGCAACCTAATAAAAAAATAACAGGATAATCCTATGCCTTGGCCCGCTCGTTTACTGTTCAGTTGTCAAAGATCAAAGTCAAAAGGCTATTGTTTAGAACATACAGAACTTACTAATTAGCCATTTTAAATGACATTGGTCAAGCTTTATTTGACTTTCCTGTGATGAAAATGAAAGTGTCGCTTGACGCAACGGGAAATCAATATACTAATTGAGGTAAACTGAGTCAATACTTTTTTTTGATACTGTTGAAAAAATGATGAGGAAATATGAGGAAATATTGAAATTATTATAAAAAATAAAGGTGGCTGTCCCGATGCCCCTCCTTGGGAGATCAGGACTTGTCGCATGGAGGGATTGTAGCTGCCAGTCGCGTTTACCCAAATTTGGGTCATCTGCAAGCAGTTAAAGATTGAAGTTCCTGATATCAAGGAGTTGTATTCTCTGTGACCAGGTGCAGAGAAAATATGTTTGCCTTCGCCTGAAGATATGTTCTACCATGGGGAAGAAAGGAAACATCACTATATCTCGTACCTGCTCTCGTTCATGAAACATCTTTTGCCCCATATCCCAAAGATAGACGATTGTATTCACTTGCTCACTCAGTTACCCGTACTTGAGCACATACCCTTATCAAGGCTTAAATTCCTCATAAGATCATATATCAACCGCTTGCGGCAGCAAATTCTGCAGGGGCATAACCCTGGCCCGCTTTCCCTGGATGATAACGGTATCCTTCCTGACCTGGTCTCCTACATTATCACCAGGCATCGACCACGTTTACGAAGGGTTCTCAATGCAACAGGTGTAATAATCCATACAAATCTGGGCCGTTCGCTGTTACCGGCAGCTTCAAGTGATGCGCTTTACTCAGCTGCAAGCAGATACAACAACCTTGAGTTACAACTCGAAACGGGTAAACGAGGCAGTCGTTATCAACTCGTTGAAGATAT
The DNA here is from genome assembly GCA_002747135.1 of Desulfobulbus propionicus. Taxonomy (GTDB): domain Bacteria; phylum Desulfobacterota; class Desulfobulbia; order Desulfobulbales; family Desulfobulbaceae; genus Desulfogranum; species Desulfogranum propionicus_A. Next base: position 971 of record PDTE01000009.1, read on the forward strand.
TCTATGTGAAATAACAGGCGGGGAAGCTGCTCTTGTAGTCAATAATAATGCTGCTGCTGTTTTTCTTGCTCTGGAAACAATTGCCAGGGGCAAAGAGGTTGTTGTCTCACGAGGACAGCTGGTGGAAATAGGCGGCTCTTTTCGTATCCCTGAAGTAATGAAGCGAAGTGGAGCGCGGCTTGTCGAGATAGGTACCACCAACAGAACACACCTTCAGGACTATGAATCAGCAATAACAGCTGAAACCGGGCTCCTGTTGAGGGTGCATTGCAGTAATTACCGGATTATCGGTTTTACCTGCGAGGTTGCCAATGAAGCTCTTGTCACTCTGGGCAAGAAATATGGTGTCCCTGTTGTTGAGGATCTTGGTTCAGGCAGCTTTGTGGATACCAGCCAATTTGGCCTTGAAAAAGAACCAACCGTCCAGGAAGTGCTTGCTTCCGGGGTTGATGTCGTTACTTTCAGTGGAGACAAGCTCCTTGGAGGACCACAGGCAGGACTTATTGTCGGAAAAAAAGAGTATATTGAACAGATAAAGCGCAATCCGCTTAACAGAGCCCTGCGGATTGATAAATGTACCCTGGCTGCACTGGAATCAGTATTACGCTGTTATCTGGATATGGATCAGGCCATAAAAGAGATCCCGACACTCAACATGATTGCAGCCTCCCTGGAAGAGGTGGAAACAAAAGCAAGATCATGTCTGGAGCAAATCAAGTATCACTGCACTGGCCTCTGCCATCTTGAGGTCGCCGACGTGTCTTCACGTGTAGGCGGAGGTGCCATGCCTGAGCAGAATATTCCCAGCAAGGCGCTTGCCCTGCGGCCACTGACAATCAAGGCCAGTTCTCTGGAGAAACTGTTGCGGACGCAGGATATACCGGTAATAGGCAGGGTCGAGAACCAAACTCTGTTTTTTGATATGCGAACAGTTGGCCATGATGAGGTGGAAATCCTGGCAGAGACGCTTGTGCGTGTCATCACAGGAGAGAAACAGGGGGAAGAGCCGTGATGCGCTCCTTTCATTCAGGAGATGAGGTCGTCATGCTTGATGAGATCGACTTTATTGTCCTGCACCAGGCATTTGTAGACGAAATCCTGTCAGTCTTACCCGTGCCCGCGACTGTTTCCTTTGCCTCAGGCAGTAGAAAAAGTGCCTTTTTGCCCAGTATGTCACAACGCAGTATGGAGGCATGGGATCAGGCCGAAAATCATAAATCTCCCCTCCTGCTGGGCACTGACACGCTTGTTTTTTCCGTATCAGTGTCAGGATCACGTATATATGTTCTTGTCACCGAGGTGGATCCAGCCTTACTCGCCAAGATGTCATTATCCTGGCTGGAGCAGCAGCAGGAAGAGATTGGCAGACGTCTTTTGCGGCTTAAGCAGCTGTATATTGAGCCTGAAGGCAGAATGTATTCCTGGCGGGCTGCTCTCCAGTTGGGAAAAGTTCCAATACAGGATGATGGCGTCTTTTGTTTTGTAAGCGTTGATTTTGGGAGTCGCGCTATTGCAGCCGATGAGGCAAGGTCTCAACGGGTTTCTGATTTGCTTTGCACTATAACCCCCGGAGTTGTTTTCTGGTATAATTGCAGGATATTTGGTCTTTATTTGCCAGGGGTGTCCGCTGAAAAAACCTTGATGTTTATTCGGCAGCTGCAGCGTCACCTGAAAAGGGAAGGGTGCAAGAGGGCACAGTTCGGTTTTTCTTCCTGTGGGGAGAATATGCTGACAGAATCCTGGCGCGGGCTGCTTGCTGCAGAAAAACGGGGACCTTTTGGTATATGTGATATTCACTCATTGGCGCTTGATCCCTTTGCCTTGCCACCTGAAGAGATCGTACAGCAGTTTAAAAGAAAATGGAGAGGAAAGAGTCATTTTTGTGTAGGTGCTGTGTTGTGGACTGAAGCAGCCAGGCCTGTCGAAGAGCGTAACCAGGTAATTTCCAGTTGTATTCTTGCGGAAGAATGCCATATTGATAATGACCGGCAATATACCTACCTGTTTTTTCACAGAGAAAACTATGATGAGCTTGTGCCTGTGTTTGGAGGAAACAAGGAGGCGCAAAAGAGGGGTATACAGGCGGTTGGCCTGGCCAGGTGGCCATGCCCGGGCCTGACCATGAACAAGAGCCAGACAATTGTTAACAGCTTGAAGGCCTTGAAGCACTGTTTGTTTCTTGAGCCAGGTTCAGTTGTTTTTTTTGACGGTACAACCCTGAATATAAGCGGTGACTATTACTTTGATCAGGGTGATTACTATACTGCTGCCCGTGACTACCGATCTGGTTTGCGGTTGTGCCCTGATAACATTAACCTGTTGAACAGTCTTGGTGTTACCCAAGTCGAACTGCGTCAATACAGCAGGGCAGAAAAAAGTTTTCGTGCGGTGTTGAGTCAGCAGCCGGATAATTATATGGCGCTGGTTAATTTGGGCTTTTTGCAGCAGGCTTCAGGAAGGAATAAGCAAGCCATTCTTACCTTTGAAAATGCCCGTAAAACCGCTCCCCGCAAATCTTCGACTGGCGGTGAGGTCTTGCTCCCCCTGAGCCGTTTGTATATGGCTGGTGAGGAGTATGAACAGGCTGTCTCAGTACTTGAAGAATGGATGGCTTTGCCTGAAAGCAGCAATGAGCATTTATTATATCGCTTATTGGGAAGATGTTATTATGAAATCGGTCGTAAAAAAGAGGCGGTTTTTATCTGCCAAAAAGCCTTGCAGCTTCATGCCCAGGATAGCGAATGTCTGAGTCTTCTTGGTATATTGTACCTTGAGCTTGGCCAGGGAGAGGATATTGGCGAAACCCTCTGTCGACAGGCGTTTTCCCTTAATCCTGTCAACCCGGATATACTCTGCAGGTATGCGTTAACCTTGTATCTGAAAAAACAGTACGAACAGGCCCTGGATTATGTTACCGCTACCTTGCGCCAGGACAATTCTCATCTGCAGGCGCTGCTTTTATATGCGAATATTCTGGCTGCTTCAGGGCAATACAGGCAGGCTGTGCGTATACTGGAGAAAAATGCGCGAAAAAAAACGCTTACAGATAGGCGGCGACAGGCAATTATGAGACATCTTCAGAAAATTACAAAGAAGGGCAGCGGGTTATCGGGTTCATACATGGCGTCTTTCGAACCTGCCTTGTAACTACTTCCCTAATACTCCTTACACTGCTTGCAAAGAGCCTTGCGCTTATATACAATAAGATTACTTGCTGGTAATCTGCTCCCAGCTCGCCCATCTGTCCGCATAAAGGGGCTATAGTTGCCGATCGCTCCTGCCCAGATCCGGGGAACCTGAAAGCAGCTACAGACGCAAAACAAAGGAAACCAGGGCAGCGCATGCCCTGTGAGTAGTTACACTTGATAAACTCTTTTTCTGGGGCGTAATGTATGGCTCAAATAGACGCATTTTTCAAGCTTATGAATGACGAAGGGGCCTCTGACCTTCATATGATGGCGGGACAGCAGCCAGTACTGAGGATCCGTGGTGATATGGAACGGGTCAAGTTCAAGGTGCTGGATGATGATTTGCTCAAAACCATGCTTTATGAAATCTGCCCTGAGGATAAAATCAAGGTCTTTGAAGAAACAGGCGACCTTGATTTTGGCTATGAAATCCCAGGTCTTGCCAGATATCGTTGTAATTTTTTTCAGCAAAAATATGGCATCGGGGCAGTTTTTCGAGAGATCCCGAGTACTATCATGACAGTGGAACAGCTGGGGCTGCCCAAGGTTGTGGCAAAATTGGCAGGGTTGCCCAAAGGCCTGGTTCTGGTGACGGGCCCTACCGGTTCAGGTAAATCAACGACGCTTGCCGCCATCATGGACGAGTGTAATCGTACGAGAAAGGATCATGTCTTGACTATCGAGGATCCCATTGAATTTGTCCACAAGTCGCAGCAGTGTGTAATCAATCATCGTGAAGTAGGCACCCATACAAAATCATTTAATGCAGCCTTGCGTGGCGCACTTCGTGAAGATCCGGATATTATTCTGGTTGGTGAGCTTCGTGATCTGGAAACCATCACCCTTGCTATGGAGGCCTCCATGACCGGGCACCTGGTTTTTGGCACGCTTCATACCATCAATGCCATGAAAACCGTTGATCGTGTAGTAGAAGTATTTCCGGCCAACCAGCAGGAACAGGTCCGCTCCACCCTGGCTGACGCCCTTCGCGCGGTTGTTTCCCAGACCCTGTTCAAACGGATAGATATCAAGGGCAGGGTGGCCGCGCTGGAGATAATGATCTGCACCCCGGCTGTGCGTAACCTGATCCGTGAGGCAAAAACTTTTCAGATCCCCTCTATTATGCAGACAGGGAAGAAATATGGTATGCAGCTGCTGGATGATGCTATTATGGATCTGCTCCAGAAAAAGCAGATAAGCGCGGAAGACGCCTATATGAACTGTGCAGAAAAAGCAAGGTTTGTCAAATATCTTAAAAACCCTTCCCTCGATTTCACTGAAGTGTGAGTAGTACATAGCTGATCACTGCCAGGAAAGCCTTTTTCCTGAAACGGTAAGGATATGCAGGTTAGTGCCATCGGTGCTGCAAATGACTGTGCCGTCCTGAGCAGTGATCAGCACCTGTATCTTTCTTTTCTTCCATTTCTCTACATGTTTTCTGTGGGGAAAGCCTTTTTTGCCATAACCAGATGAGACAACAATCGCCCTGGGCTGAACAGCGTCCAGAAACTCACTGCTGCTGGAGGTTATACTGCCATGATGAGGAGCGAGCAGGATATCGGCGTGTACGTCTCTTTTCCCAGCCAAAAGAAATTTTTCTGTTTTTTGGGTGATATCACCGGTAAAGAGAATACCTTTGGTACCATGACGAAGGATAAAAACCAAACTTCGGTCATTTGAACTTAGATTTTCGTCTTTTGGCAGCAGGGAGTTTACCCCTAAGCTGGCCAGGCTGAAGTTCTGATTATGGGCAATAACCCGCCTGTTTTTGATGATCTCTGTGGAAACCCCTTTTTTCCGGGCGTATGCCAGCAGCTCTGCGTAGGAAGGTTTTTCCTCCCCCTGGCCGTTTACATAGAGCTTTGCAGGTGAGAAATGGTCGATGATATGGAAAATGCCATTGTAATGATCACCGTCCGGGTGCGTAATAACTATGGCGTCAAGTCTCCATATGCGGCTTCGTCTGAGAAATGGGCCGATAACATTATTGCCGACATTGAAACGTTGTGAGTGCGGGCCGCCGCCGTCAATCAGGTATTTTTTTCCATCTGGCAGCGTTATCAGGGAGGCGCTCCCCTGACCAACGTCAAGAAAAGATACGTCTGTCGTCTTTTGGTAAGGATTTTGCCAGAGAGAGGAAGTCAGCGACAGGGCCAGCACTGCCGGGATGACTATGAGTAATGGAACCTTGTACCTGAATGAGAGGCCGCGTATGAGAAAAATGGCGATAAAGGTGTAATATAAGACGATCTCAAAGGTATTGGGGGTAATCATGTCAATGACTGCAAAGGGCAGTTTCGCTGCTGCTTCAATACAATAACCGGTGAGCATGATACCCAGGCTGCCGATGTTCAGGATGAATGCAGCTGCATCAGGAAAAAGGTATGACAGCGGCACGGCTGCCAGACCTGCAGGCAGTGCCCAGAAGCAAAGTAAAGGCTCTGCGACAAGGTTCATGATCGGGCCAGCGAGGGAAAAATAGTGAAAATGATAGATCATTACGGGGAGCGTCCCCAGCGAAGCCGCGCAGGAAACAGCCATCATGGTCAGGATTACATGTACAGGGTGTCTCTGCTTTGTATGGGAGCTGGTGAATAGATGATCTAGCCTTGGCAGGATAAGTGCGATGGATAAAACTGCGGTTATCGACAACTGAAAAGAGGCAGAAACCAGCGCAAGTGGTTTACAGACGAGAATAAGTAATGCGGCTGCTGCAACAAGATGAAGCAGGTTTTTCTGGCGGCTTGTGACAAGCGCATACATGGCAAGAACCGCCATGACAAGAGCACGAAAAACAGGGGTGTTCATCCCGGCAATACCAGCATATATGAGAAGAAGTGGCAGCGTCAATACTCCAGCCAGTATTCGGATATGAGTATGAAGCAGCAGCCACTCGGATCTCCTGGCCAGTGAAATAAAGACAAAAGTGACCATTGCTCCCAGCAGACCAATATGCAGACCTGAAATAGCCAGAAGATGCATCGTTCCTGTTCTTTTAAAGTGTTCCAGTACCTGTGTTTGTATTCCTCCCCTGTAACCAAGTAGAAGAGCCTTGTATATGCCAGCTGTTTCCGGAGCACAATGGGTATCAAGAAAGCCGGCTGTGTACTGACGGATCTGTTCGGGGATATACCTGGTTGAATGGAGAAAGGAAGAAGACGGTTCTTCTTTAACCTTGAGTATATGATGGCCTGATACGACCCAGCCGGTAACAAATACGCCCCGTTCTTTCATGTAAAGACTATAGTCGAATGCGCCCGGAGTCTGGAAACTGTGGACAGGGGCAAGAGTTGCCAGGGCCATGACAATATCTCCTGCCTTGAACGTCGGTGGAAGTGCTCCCTGGACTGAAAGCCTGATGATTCCTGTTGTCTCCTGGAATGAGGGTTCTGTTTGCTTGCTGCCTGATGCTGGAAGAATGGCCTTGAGGTCGAGCCACAGCCGACTGCGTTCTCCGTCAAACTCAACCATTTTTATCAGGCTGCCGGTTACGGTGGCTTTCATTTTAGTGGTAACGACAAATCGAATGTGTTGTTTTGCCACTGGGCCCTGTAGTGCATCCAAGGTCATGGCTGAACCAAGTGCCAGAAAAAGAATCATTGCTGCAACCGGACCGCAGCGGGAAAAACGAAGCGCTGCCAGGAGTAGAAGCACAAAGAGAGCAAGACAGGTATGCCAGGCGAGTTGGGGAGAAACAGATGAATGCAGCAGGTTGAAGCTGAGGGCCCCTCCCGCCATATAGGCCAGGGTAACCCAGATAAGGAGGTGATAGCGGAGGAAAAAGAGAATTTGCTGCCAGAGTAGCATAAAGAAACAGGAAAAGGAATCGTGCTCAGGAAGGGAGCAGCTGGTCTATGAGCTGCATGTGGCGATTGACAACTCCCTGGTGTTTTTTCACCCAGCATTGAGCAGCAGAACCGATGGAATTTCTTTTCTTTTTGTCTCTGAGCAGGGCATCCAGGGCCTGAAAAAGTGTTTTTTCGTCGTGTATCTGGACAGCACCTTTACTGGCAACAAGTGCCGCCGCTATTTCAGAGAAATCCTCCATGTGCAGGCCGAATAAAACTGGAATGCCCCACACTGCCGCTTCAAGAGGATTGTGCCCTCCCTTGCAGACAAGACTGCCGCCGACAAAGGCGACAGCTGCCCATTGATACATCATTGCAAGTTCACCAATAGTATCAAGAACACAGACATCTATGACCTGGTTGTCGACTAAAGCTGTTTTGATGCAGGCACTTAAGCCGTATTGCTCTGCCTGCCCGACCAATGCGCGACTGCGGCTAATATCGCGGGGAGCGACTAAAAGATGCAGAGGGGCATGTCTTGCTTTCAGTGATTTATACGTGCTGAAGATAATTTCTTCTTCACCTGGATGGGTTGAACCGCAAATCCAGAGTAGTCTGTTTTCCTGCAGAAAAAAAGGGGAAGAAGAGCTGGTGAAGACCGGTTGCCTGTTCTGATTTCGGATAAGCAGGCTGGTGTCAAGTTTCAGGTTGCCCAGCGTTTGAACACGCTTATGACAGAGGCCAAGGCTGCGCATCTTTTCAACCTCTGCCGCAGTTTGCATACAGAGGCAGGTGAAGCAGGAGAAAAGGGGCGTAAATAAGAATTTTAGTTTTCTGTACTGGTTATACGATTTTTGTGAAATGCGACCGTTTACCAGTATTGCCGGAATGTTGCGGTAATGGAGCATTATGAGCCAGTTTGGCCAGAAGTCCGTTTCTACAAGAAGAAATAAGTCAGGCCTGATCTGGTTGATATATGTATTGATGACAAAGGGGGCATCAAGCGGGGCGGCAATAATGGTGTCAACATGAGGGGCAAGGGTTTGTTTGGCAATTTGTTCTCCTGAAGCAGAAGTGACAGAAAAGACAATTCGTACGTCTGGATGTCTCGCTCGCAGTTCCTTGACAAGGGGGAGGGAGGAAATTGTTTCACCCACTGAAAGGGCGTGCATCCAGATGGTCGCCCCAAAGCTGTCTCCTGATGTCCCCAGCTGCTGGTGCAACCCCCATCCCAGCCTGCGCTTAATCCTCTTTTGGTATTTGTCGCTGGCCAGAATAATGATCAGAAGAACTGGTGCTGCAGGTATGATCAGTACAGACGAGAAAAGATTGTAGAGCAGGAACAGGATATGCAGCACTGTATCTCCAGGTAGTAAGCAGGATCATAAGGTAACTGCTCTCAGATCACTCATCTTCAGGCGATCACAATTGCCCGTAGAGAGGGGCTATAGCTGCCAGTCGCGCTTACCCGAACCTGGGGAACCTGAAAGCAGTTGCAGGCTTTAAGAAAGTGAAATCAAGAGGGTCTATGCCCTGTAAGCAGGTGTCCTTCTTGTGTTATAGTGGAACTGAATCCACTACGTCAGCAGCGTCATCTACAGCATCATGGGCTTGGTTTCCAACCACCGGAACAACGGAGATAACAGCTCCTCCCAATCGCATTGGCACAGAGACAACCTTGGTTAATATACAGCCGTTCAGGGTGAGGAGAAAGGCTGCAAGTGTTGCCGACTGGATGAGCCTTGTCATATACACCTTCCTGTCTGATACGTTTTTTTGTTGTAGCAGCTCACAGGGCATGCAGCATCTTTATTTCATGTGCTTTACGTCTGTAACTGCTCCCGGGTTGTCCAGCTTTGGGTAACCTGGGAGCAATTCTTTTTATGTACTGCCGAAGATGACGCCGCCTTCACTGATGAGAAAGTTCTGGCTAAAAGTCAAGCAGTTCCACAACAAAAACAAGCCAGGCGTCTGGGGGGATTACATTTCCTGCGCCACGTTTACCATAGGCAAGCTCAGGAGGAATAATAAGGGTTCGTTTTTCTCCTTTTTTCATGTGGCTCAGGGCTTCATCCCAACCGCGGATCACCCTGCCGGTTCCAACCGCAAATTGAATTGGTTCCTTACGGTCATAGGAACTGTCAAATTTTTTATTGTTTTCAAGGAGGCGGCCAGTATAATGGACAAAAACCTCATCACCTTTATTCGGCGTTGGTCCTGTGCCTTCTCTTTCCACCTGAAAATACATCCCTGATGTTGTGAACCGTATATCAGGCCAGCGCTTTTTAATTTTTTTGATGATTTTTTCCCTGGCTTTTTTTTCTTTTTTCTTTTTGTCTTCCTCTATTGCGGCAACCGCATCAGCAAAGGCCTCTTGTGAGGTGTCAAATTTTTCTGCATCTTTGCCGACGCGGAGTATTTCGATATGCTTGATACTTTCTCCCTTTTCGATGGCGTTGACAACCTCCTGTCCTTCAACAACGGCACCAAATACGGTATGCTTTCCATCAAGATGGGGTGTTGGCAGATGGGTGATGAAGAACTGACTTCCATTGGTTCCCGGCCCGGCATTGGCCATGGAAAGAATACCGGCCCTGTCATGCTTTAGTTTCGGATCAAATTCATCCGGAAAGGTGTATCCAGGCCCCCCTGTTCCGGTTCCAAGAGGGCAGCCCCCCTGGATCATGAAATCTTTGATGACCCGGTGGAAGGTCAGTCCATCATAAAAAGGTTTTCCTGATGGCTGGTTAAAACCGCCAAGGTGCATTGTACCTTCTGCCAGGCCGATAAAATTGATAACCGTTGCCGGTGTGTTTTTATAATAAAGTTCCAAGAGGATATCTCCTCTTGATGTGGTTATTTTCGCATATAAACCATCTTTCATTTTCTTTTCCTCTCCTGCTGACACGTGTTGTTGTCCAAAACAAAAAAGCAGCATTGTCAGCAGAAAAAAAATGAGCCATTTGTTCATGGTACTCTCCCTGGTGTTCTTCTGGATGTAATCAGGGTAACGTATTTTGGTATACTCTGACGAAATTGTAACTACTCGCCGGGTGTGTAACGCTCTGATTGTACCTGCCTCAAACGTGTACCTGCTCTCAGCTTGCCCATATCTGGACAAGCACGATTGGCAGTTATAGCCCCTCTATTGGGCGGGTCGTGATCGTTCAAAGAGGGGTGAGCTGTGAGCAGTTAGACGAAATGAAGTATTTATGGATAAAAGCTGCATACTTGGTGCAGGAAGGCTTGTCAATGAAAAAACCGCACAAATATCAGGGAGCTGAAAATGAGCAAGGCGTTGGAAGGTGTGTCCGGATTCAGCTCGTATTTGGAGCAGGGACTGCCAGAAAAGAACATGGCGCACACGACAGTATATGTACCGCATCTCAGGCAAAGATTATTGACGCAATGAGTTATTCCTGTTTTAATTATAATTTTTGTGTGTAGCCTGGAACCCTTACACTGAATATCTGATATTCTACAGGATAAAAAGAATAGAATCATATGAAAGCATTGATTGGCCTTGAAGACGGCACTGTCCTGTCTGGCTATTCCTTTACCGGTGCTGGAGAAGCCCAGGGTGAGATAGTCTTTAATACAAGTATGAGCGGCTACCAGGAGGTTCTGACTGATCCGTCCTATACCGGTCAGCTGGTGACCATGACTTACCCGCTTATTGGTAACTATGGCGTCAACGACGAAGACATGGAATCTGCACGAGTACATCCCCGCGGATTTATCGTGAGGGAGTATCAGAACCAGCCGAGCAATTATCGCGCAAAAGAGAATTTACGTGATTTTCTAAAAAGGTATAATGTACTTGGTATTGAGCGGCTGGACACCAGAATGTTGACCAGGTGTATCCGTAAAAAGGGAGCGATGAAGGCGGTTATTTCAACCGAAGATCTTGATGCCTCCTCTCTGGTGGCGAGAGCAAAACAGTGGTCAGGTCTTGTCGGCCGTGATATGGTTGAGCGGGTTTCCTGCGACAAACCGTATGTCTGGACAGAGGCAGGATGTGATTTTGCCGCAGGAATGCAGGAAACCCCTCAGGGGAAGCTGAAGGTAGTCGCCCTTGATTTGGGGATTAAATATAACCAGTTGCGCCTGCTTACCTCGTATGGATGTCATGTAACGGTGGTTCCGGCTACCACACCAGCCCAGGATATACTTGCCTTGAAGCCGGATGGCATTTTCTTGTCGAATGGCCCGGGTGATCCGGCAGGCGTGAAGGGTGTGGTGGATACTCTTCGAAAGATGCTTGGTCAGGTGCCGATTTTTGGAATCTGTCTTGGGCACCAGATGCTTGGTCTTGCCTACGGCGGCGCAACGTATAAACTCAAATTTGGTCATCGGGGCGGCAATCAGCCAGTCAAGGATCTCGCTAGCGGCAGGGTAGAAATTACTTCGCAGAATCATGGGTTTTGTGTTGATCCAGATTCATTGCCTGATGATGTGGCGGTTACACATATCAACCTGAATGATGGCAGCCTTGAAGGGATGCGGCACAAGAGGTTCCCGGCCTTTTCGGTGCAATATCATCCGGAATATGCGCCAGGGCCACATGATGCCGAACATCTTTTTTCCAGGTTTGTTACCCTCATGCGCAATGCCTGAGGCTTGTTCCATGTATAGATAAGATCCCATGTAACTGATCACGGGCACTTCATCTTTACACGATCACTCTTTCCCGCATACTCTTGTATACGGAGTCTCGCTTCGCTTGCTTACCTGCTCGAAAGAGTGCTTGCTCAAATCTGTTGCACCCGTGATCAGTTACACGTTAGAAGTAGAGAATAACACTTAAAGTACAGACCCCGTGATTGGTTATGTCCCATGCCTAAACGAAACGATATACACAAGATACTCATTATCGGCTCAGGGCCGATTATCATCAGCCAAGCCTGCGAGTTCGATTATTCAGGAGCACAGGCAGTAAAAGCCTTGAAGGAAGAGGGCTTTGAGGTGGTCCTCATTAATTCCAACCCGGCAACTATTATGACTGACCCCGGTCTGGCTGACCGAACGTATATCGAGCCTATTACCCCTCAATGTGTTGCCAAAATCATTGAGCGGGAGCGGCCGGATGCTCTTTTGCCGACACTTGGCGGGCAAACCGGCCTGAATACCGCGATCAGGGTGGCTGAAACAGGTATACTGGAAAAATATAAAGTTGAACTGCTGGCTGCCAATATTGAAGTGATCCGTAAAGCAGAAGGCAGGGAAGAGTTCCGTGACGCTATGCAGAAGATAGGTCTCAAGGTGCCTGAATCCGCCATCGTTCATACCCTTGAATCCGCCATGAAAGCTGGCGAAAGCATCGGTTTTCCCATTATTGTGCGCCCCAGCTTCACTCTTGGCGGCACTGGTGGCGGGGTGGCTTATAATCGCACAGAACTGAAAGAACTGGCAGCAGCAGGGCTTGACCTCTCCATGACCACGGAAATTATGCTTGAGCGCAGCCTGCTTGGCTGGAAAGAATACGAGCTTGAGGTGATGCGTGACAAGAATGACAATGTGGTCATTATCTGCTCTATTGAAAACGTCGATGCCATGGGGGTGCATACCGGGGATTCGATAACAGTTGCTCCGGCCCAGACGCTGACTGACCGGGAATATCAGGAAATGCGCGATGCAGCCATTGCCATTATCAGAGAAATCGGGGTGGAGACCGGCGGCTCAAATGTACAGTTTGCCGTTAACCCTGTTGATGGTGAGTTGATGGTCATTGAGATGAATCCACGGGTTTCCCGGTCTTCTGCTTTAGCCTCTAAGGCAACGGGCTTTCCCATTGCCAAAATTGCGGCCAAACTGGCGGTGGGCTATACGCTTGATGAAATCAAAAACGATATCACCCGTGAAACCTATGCCTCCTTTGAACCGACCATTGATTATTGTGTGGTGAAAATTCCTCGCTGGACTTTTGAGAAATTCCCGGAGACAGAAGATGTGTTGACCACGGCAATGAAGTCAGTCGGGGAAACCATGGCCATCGGCCGCACCTTTAAAGAGGCGTTTCAAAAGGGAATGCGCTCTCTTGAAATCGGTCGCATGGGGTTTGGTTTTGACGGGAAGGAGGAGCTGGAGCACCTGCATCAGGATGATCTTGAGTCAGGTCTCACGCAGCCTCATTCCAGGAGGGTGAGTTATGTTTTTGAGGCGTTGCGCCGGGGGATGAACATTGAGCGAGTGTCTTCCCTGAGCCATATCGACCCATGGTTTTTATATAACCTGAAAATAATAGTTGATGATGGCATACGAATCAGGGCGGCTGGTTTTACCGGGTTTGATAAGGAAAATCTGTACGCTGCCAAGCAGAACGGGTTTTCAGACTATCAGCTGGCTGTCCTGACTGGTACCTCTGAGGATGATGTCCGTAAGCTCAGGAAAGAGTACGGCCTGCTGCCGGTGTATAAATTAGTGGATACCTGTGCGGCTGAATTTGAATCTTATACTCCTTACTATTACTCGACCTATGAGCAGGAGGATGAGGTACAGGTATCGGGGCAGCAGAAAATTATGATTCTGGGAGGCGGCCCCAACAGGATAGGGCAGGGGATAGAGTTTGATTATTGTTGTGTGCATGCCTCTTTCGCCCTGCGGGAGATCGGGGTGGAATCAATCATGGTCAATTCTAACCCGGAGACAGTTTCCACTGATTATGACACCTCCGATAAGCTCTATTTTGAACCATTGACCCGTGAGGATGTGCTTAACATCATAGAGCGGGAAAAGCCGGACGGGGTTATTGTCCAGTTTGGAGGTCAGACCCCGCTGAATCTGGCAGTTTCCCTTGATAAGGCGGGGGTGCCGATCATTGGTACGCCCCCGGATGCCATAGACAGGGCAGAAGACAGAAAGCGTTTTCAGCAGTTTTTGCAGAAGCTGAACCTTCGCCAGCCAGAAAATGGTACGGCCCATACCCTGGATGAAGCGCTTGCAGTGGCTGACGATATAGGCTATCCGGTGGTTATGCGGCCTTCTTATGTCCTCGGGGGGCGGGATATGCGTATAGTCTATAATGAATCTGGTATTCGTGAATTTATGCAACTTCCGGGGATTGCAGGTACAGAGCATCCGGTTTTACTGGATCAGTTTTTAAAAGACGCTATTGAAGTTGACGTAGACGCGGTCTGTGATGGTAAAATGACCGTAATTGGCGGCATTATGGAGCATATTGAAGAGGCTGGCATTCACTCGGGTGATTCGGCCTGTGTGCTGCCTCCCCACACCTTGCCAGCCGCTATGGTCAAGGAGATTGCCGTCGCTACCAGGGCTATGGCTGCTGAACTTGGGGTTGTCGGCCTCATGAACGTGCAGTATGCCGTTAAAAAAGATATCTTGTATGTCCTGGAAGTTAATCCCAGGGCGTCCAGAACCGTTCCTTTTGTTTCCAAGGCAACTGGCGTGCCACTGGCAAAAATTGCCACCAGGGTTATGATGGGGAGCAGCCTGAAACAGCTTGGTTTTACTGAGGAAATCGAATTTTCCCACTGGGCGGTTAAAGAAGCGGTCTTTCCCTTTGATCGTTTTGAAAACGTTGATACCCTGCTTGGGCCGGAGATGAAATCAACCGGGGAGGTCATGGGTATTGATGATGATCTGGGGCAGGCCCTTGCCAAGGCACAGCTAGCAGAGGGAACTGACCTGCCACTTGGGGGCAATGTTTTTGTCTCTGTTCGCCATAGCGATAAGGATGCGGTCATTCCGGTTGCCAGAAAACTGGTTGAGCTTGGTTTTTCCATCCTGGCCACAGCCGGAACCGCCTTAAGACTGGGAGAAAATAGCATTCCCTGTCAGACGGTGAAAAAAATATCGCAAGGGAGACCGCATGTCCTTGATAAGATTAAAGATGGCGAAGTACAATGGATATTAAACACCTCAGCCGGAACCAGGACAACAGAGGACTCATACACCATCAGGCGGGCTGCCCTTGATTATCACATACCATATTCAACTACCATTACCGGCGGGTGGTCCATGGCACTGGCAATAGAATCATTGAGTCAAAAGGAACTTGGCGTGAAAACCATCCAGGAATTTTCTAAAAATATTGACTGAGAACAAAATGGCATTACTGTAAACGTAACAGCTCCCACAGCTCACCCATCTTCGGCTGAGTACGACAGGCGGCATAGAGAGGCTATAGCTGCCAAACGCATTTGCCCAAATCTGGGCGAGAGAAAGCAGTTGCTGGAATAAATAAAGTAAGATCATGGTGTTGCGTGCCCTGTGGCCAGGAATATACAAGGAGCATGTTTTTCACCTGTCTTTTGCTCTCAGTTATCTGATTATATGGAGAATTTTTTTGAATACCTTTTATAAAAATTTGAGTGTGTGGCTTGTCATTGGTATGACCGTTATACTCCTGTTCAACCTCTTTAACAATCCCCAGACCACCGGTACGATAATGACCTACAGTGAATTCTGGTCAAGTGTGCAAAATGGGGCCATAAACAAGGTGAACATTCAGGGCGAGCAAATTACAGGTGCAGGCCTGGATGGTCGGCCTTTCAAGACCATTGCTCCTGATGATGCTGAACTTATCCCCATGCTGCGTGAGTCCGGTGTTGATATTTCAGTCAAGGAGCCTGAAGAAACCCCGCTCTATCTTTCCATCTTTATTTCATGGTTTCCCATGTTGCTTTTGATAGGTGTGTGGATATTTTTCATGCGCCAGATGCAGATGGGGGGGAAGGGCGGTGCCCTTTCTTTTGGTAAGACCAGGGCTAAGCTGCAGGGTGAAGGGGAAGTGCAGGTGACCTTCAAGGATGTAGCCGGTATTGATGAGGCCAAGGAAGAACTTGAAGAGATCATTGATTTTCTCCGTGATCCACAAAAGTTCACCAAACTGGGGGGGCGCATTCCCAAGGGTGTTTTGCTGGCCGGTTCACCCGGCACCGGAAAAACCCTGCTTGCCCGCGCCATTGCCGGAGAAGCAGGCGTGCCTTTTTTTACCATCTCCGGCTCTGATTTCGTTGAGATGTTTGTCGGTGTAGGTGCTTCCAGAGTGAGGGATCTTTTTAATCAGGGCAAGAAAAATGCCCCCTGCATCATCTTCATTGATGAAATTGATGCAGTGGGTCGTCACCGTGGGGCGGGGTTAGGCGGCGGCCATGATGAACGTGAGCAGACCCTGAATCAGCTGCTTGTTGAAATGGATGGTTTTGAAGGCAACGATGGTGTTATCATTATTGCAGCAACCAACCGGCCAGATGTGCTTGATCCGGCCCTGCTCAGACCGGGACGTTTTGACCGGCAGGTTGTGGTGCCTGTCCCTGATGTGAAGGGACGGGAGGCCATCCTTACTATTTACGGGAAGAAAACAAAGCTTGCCTCAGGGGTGGACATGGCTGTCATTGCCCGGGGAACCCCTGGTTTTTCCGGAGCTGATCTGGAAAACCTGATCAACGAGGCAGCGCTTATGGCTGCACGTGAGGGGAAAGAGGAGATTGATGAAGACCAGCTCGAACGCGCCAAGGATAAGGTGATGATGGGATCTGAACGACGCTCCCTGATTATCTCGGAGAAAGAGAAAGAAATCACCGCCTATCACGAGGCTGGACACGCCTTGATTGCACGGTTGCTGCCGGATACTGACCCTATTCACAAGGTAACCATCATCCCCCGGGGAAGGGCGCTTGGCTTGACCATGCAGCTGCCCATTGATGAAAAACATACCCATGCCCGGAGCTACCTGCTCAACTCCATTGCCATTCTTTTTGGCGGCAGGGTAGCAGAGCAGCTGGTGTTCAACGAGATTACCACCGGAGCGGGCAACGATATTGAGAGAGCCAGCGATCTCGCCCGCAAGATGGTTTGTGAATGGGGCATGAGCGATGACCTTGGTCCTCTTGCCTACGGCAAAAAGGAAGAACAGATTTTTCTTGGCCGGGAAATAAATCAGCACAGAGATTACAGCGAAGAGACAGCGCAGCGTATTGATACTGCTGTCAAGCAGATCATTCTTGACGCTCATGCCAAGGTGACAAGCCTGCTTGGAGAAAATATGGATGTCCTTCATGCCCTGGCTAAAGAGCTGCTGGAAAAGGAAACCATTGTTCTTGAAGATATGAACCGAATTATTGCTGAGATACGCGGTGAAGAGATGCACCCAGACACTTCATCTGGTGGCGCAGAAGAAGCGGATAACACCATAGCTCAGGAAAGGCTGGAAAAAGAAGAAGCATAATAATCAGGCGTTTCATTCATGGTCGGCCGGTCACTCAAATCAGGGTGGCTGGCCTTTTTTTTAGTCAATAAAACAGGGGATTAAATGAAATCTGTGCCGAAAATAATGGGGATACTCAATGTCACTCCTGATTCTTTTTCTGATGGTGGCCGTTACTGTGATCCAGAGTCCGTGGAACGGCAGGTAAGAGAACTTTTGGAGGCAGGTGCTGAGTATATCGATGTAGGTGGTGAATCTACTCGCCCCTATGCAGAACCAGTGTCAACTGAAGAAGAACTTAGCCGTGTTATCCCGGCTGTTCAGCGTATCAGACGGATAAGCCGGATCCCTGTTTCCATTGATACAACAAAGGCAGAGGTGGCAAAAGCAGCCCTTGGTGCTGGAGCTGATATTGTCAATGATATATCTGCCTTGCAGCATGATCCAGAGATGCTGGAGGTTGTCAGGGCATGTGCCTGTCCAGTTATTCTCATGCACATGCAGGGAAACCCGGGCAATATGCAGGACAAGCCTGAGTACAGTAATGTTGTTGACGAAATAAATCATTTTTTCGCGGAGCGAATTTCTTCGTTACATGAATGTGGAGTTGGTCAGGAGCGGATCATTATTGACCCGGGGGTCGGTTTTGGTAAAACCCTTGAACACAATCTGGAGATATTGAAAAATCTTTCAGAATTTAAAAAACATGGTTGTCCTGTTTTGCTGGGACACTCAAGAAAGTCATTTTTAGGGCAGCTGTTTACTCTGCCTGTTGATCAGCGGGATACGGCAACTGCCGTTATTTCCTCTTTATGTGCGCAAAAAGGTGCTGATATTATTCGCGTGCACAATGTTCGAGAGACAAAGCAGGCGGTATTGCTGAGCTCGTTACTTCAGTAAGGCGGGAGAGGGCAATACCCCTTCTTCTTGACAACCTGGCGAGCTACGTTGTAGAATTTTCGTTTTATTTACCACTGTAACTCCTCACAGGGCATGTAGCCCCTGGTTTCATTTGCTTTAAGTCTGCAGCTGCTTTCAGGTTGCCCAGATTTGAGCCGGGAGCAGTTACTTACCCCTTATGTAAAAAGAAAAGGAAGCGTACCATGCAGAGATTTCGTATTAAAACAGTAAATGCCATCGCCCAGGAAGGCCTGGAGTTATTCTCCGGGCAGTATTCTGTTGATCCTGAAGAATCCCGTCCAGACGGGCTGGTTGTAAGAAGCTCCAGGGTTGACCTGGCAGAGTATCCCGAATTGCTCGCCATCGCCCGGGCTGGCGCCGGAGTGAATAATATCCCGGTTGAAGAGGCCTCGGAAAAGGGGATATGTGTATTCAATACACCAGGAGCCAACGCCAACGCAGTTGTTGAACTGGTTTATACCATGCTCGGCATTTGGCTTCGTAATGTTGACCAGAGTCTTTCTTTCTGTCGAAAACTTGTCGAGTATGGAGATGACGATACTATAAACCGCGAAGTGGAAGCACAGAAAAAGCGTTATAAGGGTGAGGAAATGTCCGGCAAGACGATGGCAGTCATCGGGCTGGGAAAGATTGGGGTCGGCGTTGCCAATGCAGGACTCCATCATGGTATGCGGGTAATTGGTTTTGACCCCTTTCCTGCCATGGATAATATTCATGGTCTTTCTTCTGAAGTAGTTCTTGCCAGGTCCAGAAAAGAGGCGTTGGGGCAGGCTGATTTTATTTCGGTCCATATACCGCTTAATCCCAATACCCGGAATTATGTTACCCAGAAGGATTTTCTCGAATTTGTCAGGAAAGGTGCCATCCTGATCAACTATGCCCGCGGTCCAATTGTTGATGAGCATGCTGTTCTGGCCGCGTTGGAAAACGGAACCTTGCGGGGGCATATTTCTGACTTCCCTTCTTTGCAGTTTATCGGCCATAAGAAAATTCTTCTCACTCCACATCTTGGGGCATCTACGGCTGAATCAGAAGAGAACTGCGCTACCATGGCTGTTCGTGAGCTAAAGAGCTATCTTGAGTACGGTAATATTGCCCATAGTGTTAATTTTCCAAACATAGAGATTATCCCAACTGTTGATGTCCATTCACGTATACTTGTCATCAATCGTGATCAACCCGGGATGATTGGACTTATCAGTAATATCCTCGGCAGTCATGGTATAAATATCATGAATTATTCTAATAAAAGTAACGGGACTTATGGTTACAATATTATTGACAGTGAAGGGCCGATTCCAGAAAGCATAGAGGGAATGATTGGTCAACAGGAAGGAGTGGTACGGACAAGGGTTATAGCTTTTCATGATAACAACTGAGAGTGTAACTGATCACGGGCACTTTATCTTTCGCGGTCACTCTTTCCCGCATACTCTTGTATGCGGCGTCTCGCTTCGCCTGCTTACCTGCGCAAAAGAGGGCCTGTGCCCATTTTTTGTACCCCTGGCCAGTTACACCTCAGAAAGAGAGAATAACACTGAAGTGCAGACCCCGTGATTGGTTACTGAGAATTGATGTGTAAAAAGTACCCAGTTTCATTTTTTGCCCCATGCGTGGGTACAAAAAAAGAGTATGGGTGTAATGTCTTGAAAATATTTATATTTTAAAGATTTTTTCTCTTGGAGTGCTTTTATTTGAACTTGTTTGTAAAAAAAATTGTACTTTTTCCTCTGCGTGATAACTGACCTTGTCAGAAGGGGGGACAGGTGGAATGTGTGCGGACAAGGGAGATTATGGATAAATGGCATGATGGGTGTTTTTATGGCACGAAGTGTGCATTAATGTTAGCAATTCTTCATCTCTTCTCTCCTTTTCCGGCTTGCCATGTTTTTTTACAGGGTAAGCCGGTTTTTTCTGGAGCGAAAGGAATCGTGCCGGCTCACAGGGTATGTGCTACCCTGGTTTCACTTGCTTCAAGTCTGTACGTTCAGTTTGCCCGGATTAGGGCAAGCAGGGTTGGTAGCTGTAACCCTGCGGCCAGTCGTGACCGCCTGAAGGTGGTTGTTCTGAGAGCAGTTACAAGGAATCAGAAATACCTTGAACCGGCAATACAGTCCATCTGATACACGGGTAGGTTTACTCTCCTTGCCTGACCTGAGGAAGCAGGCGTACGCACGCAGTGTCGATACCTTGTTGCAACGTGTATTGGGCGCACGCTCTCTGCGCACCTGCAAGGTGCTTCTCAAGCCCAATCTGATTACAGCGACCAACAGCAGCTTATCCTGTTCTGAGCCTGAAATTATACTGGCCACAGCTCGCTGGCTACTGGATCAGGGAGCCAGTGTAATGCTGGGTGATTCTCCCTCTCTTGGGTCAGCAAGAAGTGTTCTCCAATCGCTGGACCTGGTTTCAGTCCTTGATTTTTTGGGGGTTGAAATAATTGAGATGAATAAAGCGGAGAAGGTGACACTTCCTGGTGGACAAGTGATTGGTGTTTCGATTGCCGCCAGAAGATGTGATGTGCTGATTAATCTTGCCAGGGTCAAGGCGCATACCCAGACACGGGTCACCATGGCTGTAAAAAATTTATATGGGTGTGTGTCCGGCCTGAGAAAGGGGTGGTATCACATGGTGTATGGGGGCAGAACGGGAAATTTTGCGGACATCATAGTACAGATACCTCAGGTGCTGCCGCAAACGGTTTCCATGCTTGGCGGGTATGAGGCGATGCATGTCACCGGCCCTGTGCGTGGGAAACCTTTCTCTTTGGGCATCCTTGGCGCGTCGATCAATCCTTTTGCCCTGGATACAGCCTTTCTTGATATCTTGGGGGTTGAGGCGACGACATGCCCTTTGCATCAAGCTGCCATCAGGAACAAGATCCTGGGCACCAGTCTAAACAGTATTGAATGGCTGGGCGCAGACAGTTTTCAGTTGAAGCGAAGCGGATTTATTGTCCCTGATCTGCTTGTGCCAATCAGGTTTAATCCGTTCAGATTTATACTCAGCTCATTAAAACGGACCCTCCGTCCATCTCTTCCCTGAAAAACTGGCGACTAGTGACATGGTCGCACAGTCGCGTGGCCGTAGTGTCGCACGGTCGCTGTCAGGTGCGTTTTTGCTACTGTTTTTGTCCTTGTTTCTGTCCTGATTACTATGTCTTTTCTCTGAAAAAGATTGTGAGTTCTTTTGCAACTATTTAATTATATTAAATATAGTATAGGTTTATATGTTTTTTGCCGGATAGGTGAGTGAACAGGCACGCCACTTGCTATTATATGGTATGAATACGCGACCCTCTGAGATAAAAGTAGCTGTAACGGCCTGGGGCGATAGAGTCTCCCCGGTATTTGACGCCGCCCAAAAACTGCTCATTGTCACCATTGCTGAGGCAAATATTATTGATCGACATCTTGTTTATTTTGATTCTCAACATGTCGCTCAATTGATTCAGATGCTTAAAAACGAAAAGGTCGCTGCTCTTATCTGTGGTGCTGTCTCAGAGGAACCTGCATTATTGCTGGAGACAGCCGATTTTGAGCTGATTCCATTTATCAGTGGTCAGATTGACGAGGTGCTTGCCATGCTGATGTCTGAACAGCCGGTGTGGAGCATGTTAAAGATGCCTGGATGCGGCAAATGCTGTCAGGGACAGAAAAGAAATGCAAGCTGTGTCGCCGGCAGAATTCGTTTTTTAAAGGTAAAAAAAGACGGGAGAGACAGTAAGTGAATATATTAGTCGTTTATCATTCAGCAGGAACCTTTGACGCGTTTGCCGCAGCGCTTGCGGAAAATGAGCACATTTCGCTCTCGCAAACAGATGCACCAGAGCAGGCTTTGGCTATGATAGGTCAAGGTGGAATTGAGGTCGTCATTGTTGCCGATAAACTGGTAAATCAGAGCGGGATCGATTTTATCAACGCTATGGTCAAGGTTAATCCTATGGTAAACAGTGCCCTGGTAAGTGAACTTGGCAAGGACGATTTTCATGAAGCCACCGAAGGGCTGGGCGTACTCATGAAACTTTCCAGCCCTCCAACCAGAGAAGACGCAGTGGTGCTGCAGGAGAAGCTGGCAAAAATTGCCGGACTTCTGGTTGAAGCCAAAGGAGGAGAATAGTGATTATAAGTGTCGCTTCGGGCAAGGGAGGAACGGGAAAGACCACTGTGGCGACCAATATGGCACTTGCCCTGGAAACGCCCCTTACCTTTCTGGATTGTGACGTTGAGGCGCCCAATGCCAACCTGTTTCTTCAAACAGACATTGACAGCACCAGACAGGTTGGCACACCGGTTCCATTTGTCCAGGAAGAAGGCTGCACTCAATGTCGAAAATGCATGGACATCTGCCGTTTTAATGCCATAGCTGTGGTTGCTGAGAATGTTCTGGTTTTTTCCGAGCTTTGTCACAGCTGTGGTGGTTGTATGCTGGTCTGTCCTGAAAACATAATCACAGAAACTGATCGGGAACTGGGGAACCTTGAATATGGCACCTGCGGGTTGATTCGTTTTGTCCATGGCAAGATGCGCATTGGCGAGGCCATGGCGCCACCACTGATAAAACGTGTACGCGAGGAAGAGGATCATGAAGGATTAACCATTATTGACGCCCCTCCAGGGACATCCTGTCCGGTTATTGCTGCTATAGACGGGGTTGATTTTGTCCTGATGGTTACTGAACCGACTCCCTTTGGTCTGCATGATCTCAAACTGGCAGTGGAGGCGGTCAATTTTATGGGGCTTCCCTGTGGTTTGGTGATCAACCGGGCGGGACTTGGCAATAGTGAGGTTTACTCCTATGCCAAAAAACAGGACATCCCGATATTACTGGAGATTCCTTTTGATCGAAAGATTGCTGAAACCTATTCCCTGGGCCATTCAATTATTGATACCTTCCCGGAATGGAAGAAAAAATTTCAGCAGCTTTACGCTGATATTGTCTCCATAGTTCAGCAAAAAGGTAAAGTTGATGACAGGGTGGAACAATGCGTGAAATAGTGATATTGAGTGGCAAGGGAGGCACCGGCAAAACCAGTCTTACCGCAGCATTTGCCTCGCTGGCGGAGAACAAGGTTCTCTGTGATGCAGATGTTGATGCCGCAGATCTTCATCTTCTGGCAAGCCCTGAAGTACAGCAGATCAACGACTTTATGGGTGGTGGACTGGCCGAGATCAAGCAGGATCTGTGTGTTCAGTGCGGCAGCTGTGTGGAGCTTTGCCGGTTTGGCGCCATTGATCCCGAGAGTTTTGAGGTAAACAGTTTACATTGTGAAGGGTGCGGGGTCTGCGTTGATTTATGCCCTGAAAAGGCCATAGAATTTCCCCCTCAAAAATGTGGAGAATGGTTTCAGTCAGCATCAAAATTCGGCCCCATGATCCATGCCCGTCTCGGTATTGCCGAAGAGAATTCCGGTAAGCTGGTGAGCGTGGTGCGAAAGGCTGCGCGTGCTTATGCGGAAGAAAATGGGCACGACCTGATTCTTACCGACGGCCCACCCGGTATAGGCTGTCCGGTAATTGCTGCCTTGAGCGGCGCTACGCTTGTGGTCATCATTGTTGAACCAACTGTTTCCGGCATCCACGACATGATGCGGGTTGCTGATCTGGCGGTCCATTTTCAACTGCCAGGTATGGTGTGTATCAACAAGTATGATCTTAACCCGGATCTGGCCGACTCCATTGCTGCCCACGCAGCAGAGCGCAACATGGAAGTCATCGGCAAGATTCCCTTTGATCCGGTTTTTGTTCAGTCCATGGTGGCGGGACAAAATCTGTTTGAATATGGACAGGACTCAGCAACACTGGACTCTGTTCGGACAATTTGGCAAAAAATCAATAATGCTCCTGCCTTGCACAGCATGGGCATTGTCAACCTGAAAACAGTAATACAATAAAAGGATAGTGATTTATGGCAACGGTAAGGATTGCATTTCCCTCAGAAGGACAAGGCGGGCTGGATGGCACCCGCGCAGGACATTTTGGCCACTGTGATGTCTTCACCTGTTTTGACTGTGAAAACGGAGAGATAAAGGACACGGTTATTATTCAGAACGTGGAACATGTTCAGGGCGGCTGTATGGTCCCGGTAAACCTGCTGGCAGAAAACAAGGTCAACGCCCTGGTGGTAGGCGGTATAGGCATGCGTCCACTCATGGGATTCAGGCAGATGGGTATTGAGGTCTATCATGATGCTGTGCGGGCGGATATCAAGCCTGTTCTTGAAGATTATTTAGCAGGGAAACTTCCTAAAATTACTGATAATGATGTCTGTGGCGGTGGAGGAGGCCGCTAGTCCGGATTTCTTATGAGCATTTGTCGAATAAATAAACAATAAAGGTGGCGTTATGAAGATTGCGGTAACAGCAAAAAATCCGACACTGGAAAGTGAAGTCGATCCACGTTTTGGCAGGGCAGCATATATTATGCTGGTAGATACCGAAACCATGGAATGCGAGCCTGTGGACAACAGCACAAATGTTAACGCCTTCAAAGGCGCCGGGATTCAGACAGCAGCATCCATCAGCGAAAAAGGCGCTGAAGTGCTTATGACCGGTTATTGCGGACCCAAGGCCTTTCAAACGTTGCAGGCCGCAGGAATCAAAGTGGTCAGTGATGTTACCGGCACAGTACAGGACGCAGTGGAAAAAGTGAGAAGCGGGCAGGTTAGCTACACGGAAAGCGCCAATGCAGATGCCCACTGGTAAGAGAAATATAATTATTACTTGAAGCAAGTGAAACCAAGGAGTTACAGGTTCTGTAAGTAGTGATAATGAACGATAAACAAACCCATGCAGCCACGGATACGCTGCAGGAACAGATATTTGATGAAGCCCACAATACCCTTGGTGCGGTGGGCTTTGAACGCTGGAAAAATCCGAAATTTGTCGGTGAGCTGGAAGATGCTAATGCCAGGGGCACCATTGTTGGTAAATGTGGTGACACCATGCATATGTATCTTGTTATTGAAGAGGGGATCGTCAGCAAGGCGTCGTACGCCACAGATGGCTGCGCTTCATCAAATATATGCGGCTCCTTTGCCGCAGAGATGGCTATAGGCAAGACCATTGAAGAGCTTTTTGATTTAACCGGCGACGATGTTTTACAGCGTATTGGTCGGTTTCCTGAAGATGAGACCCACTGCGCCTTTCTGGCCATAAAAACCGTGCAGGAAGCAGCCAATGATTATATGGTGAGAAAAACCCGTGCTGTAACTGCCTCCAGAAAAGCATGAGTACACAAAGTCTTACTTCGTTTGCTTACCTGCTGGAAATTGTGCCTGCACAAATCTAAAGTGCCCGTGACCAGTTACACCTCAGAAGCAGGGAACAACACTGAAGCGCAGACCCCGTGATGGGTACGAATTTTCAGCCAGAACTTCGCATGTGAACAGACAGCTTGCACCTTTCGAACAATTTTTGGACTTTGCCAGAGCTGAAGGTGCAAGTGCTGCTGCGCTCCTTGATCCGAAGACGCTTGTTGTTGAAGAACGCTTTATTCATTATTGTCATACAGGCTGCCCCAGTTATGGTCTGGCGCCGAGCTGCCCCCCTCACACCATTAGGCCACGAACTTTTCGAAAAAAACTGAATATGTATCAGGCGGCGCTCGTGTTTAAGGTTGAAGCTATGTTGGCTGAGCTTAAGGGGGCTCGCCGCCGCCATTATTCCCGCCTCATGCATACCCTTGCCGCCCGGATTGAAAAAAAAGGGAAACGCCATGGATTTTCACCAGTTATGGGGATTGGTGCTGGTTCCTGTAAGGAGCTTTTCTGCCTGGAGGCCGAAGGCTGTGTGGTCCTGGAGCAAAACCAGGCCTGTCCTTACCAGGAGCAGGCCCGTATCTCTCTTTCCGCTCTCGGTATCAATGCCGGTCTGCTTTGTGAACAGGCAGGCTGGAAACTGACCTGGCAGGATGCCTCCTGCGGTGATGAGCAGACCATGGCAATCATGCTGGGTCTGGTCCTTATTGGCAGCAGCAGATGCGGTATCACCAGTCACAGGGTCTGTACTTCTCCGTTACTCGCTGCTTCTGACGTGTAACCAGTGTTATGTCAACGCTGAAATGTCAGGATATTGCGCCGGATTTTTCTTGTTCTTATGCAGCCTTGTCCTGCGTTGCATAGTAGTGCTATGTGACCCAGGGCAAGGCTGTATAAGGGCTGAAAAAGACAAGCAGGATACGACAGAGCAGCGTTGACAGGACACTCGTCAGGGGTACAACAGAAGAGGGCAGGCACTCTTTCAAGCAGGTAAGCAAGCGAAGTGAGACTCTGTGAAGAGTGTGCGGGAAAGAGTGACCGGGCAAAGATGAAGGGGCCGTGATCAGGTACGATGCAGTTTGTTACGGGGTATGCGTTGGATGACTTTCAGAATGGAGAAAATCAAAAGCGTGTCGCTCCACAGTCATTTCCATAACGATATCAGGTTTCCAAAAGCGTATAATTTCTTCGATATTTTTTTGATTATACCTTTTCCATAGATAAATAACTTCCTTAAAATTTTCAGAGAAGAAAATTTCTACATGAGCAAAAAAGGAATCCCGAAAAACAACAGCCCGCAATTGTTTCCCCTCGCATATGCTGCTAAATGATGGCGTGAGTGAAGAACGTTTAACCTCAGAGAGACCATATTTATCGATAGCATTTCTTTTGGAATATTGCAAAAATGGCTTTAATACAGGGAGTTCTTCCGTTTTATTCTTTCCGCCAATCATATTAAGAAGATCCCCGCCATGACCAATATTTCCCCCGATAGCTATTTTGTCTTTATCAAATTTAAAATCATCCCTAAACGTCTCCTCTGGAAACCATTGGGATAGTCTTTCAATAATTTTCTGATAAGCAAAATATGCTCCTCTTCTGTTCCAATGTGTATCATTTTTAAAATACAATCGTCCCTCGTTTAATCTTGCATAAAGAGCAGTATGCAGATTGAGCATATAATCAGGAAATGATGGAGATAATCGTTGCTCAAGCTGCTCGAACCGCGTCACGCCTTTTAACTGCTCTCCATTTTTCATGATATATTGAGGGTAGAGAGACTGCTTGTTTGGAGCAATAATATGGAGGTATCGTATTCCTTTCTGCCCAAGCCAACGCTGTCTTTGCTGAATTTCTTGTAACCACAAGCCAAGTTCTTTTTCACTTAGAGGAGTGTGTCCAAAAAAGTCATCAATCAGGCCAAAATCATCATAAAAGAGCCAGCCGTCCAGACCTTCAATAACCTTTGATGTAATGACTTTATTAAATCTTTTTTTTAATTCACGTTGGTATCTGTGAATAAAGAAATGACGAAATCCAAAATGGTCCTGAAGGTATTCATTTACAGACAAAAAATAAGCGGGAATTTGTGGTATGGATTCGGGAAAAAGTGGCAGCGTAGCCAGACTTCTTTTTTCCGCCCGGGACCATTTCTCTTTTTCGGAAAAAAACATAACCAGGGAAGGAGAAAATATCAGGCTGCAAAAGAGTATGATGGTAAAGATATTGAAGTATCTCTGTATTTGCATAGGCTCAAATTTCAACATATTAAAACCTGAAATAGATAAAAGGATTATATGCATCAGCTGCAAGGCTTATCACAGAAAAATATCCTAAAGCTAACAAGGTACAGAGACGGATAATCTCAAAAAGGCCCAGGTGAAGAATAGTTAACTGGTTTGAAGTATGCCTTTGCCAGTTAAAATAGCACCTTTTCAAAAACGGGATAACAGGAGAGGAAAGAACAACAGCCGCTGACAATTCCGATATGAGTTTTTTATCAAGATAAAAGTTTATAAGACCCTTGTCATAAAAACCATCAGTATTAAACATGGCAGAGAGGTAGTAAAGGCTGTTTGTCATTGTTTCACTCTTGAATAATACCCAGCCAATAATAACAATCATTAAAGTAGTACAGTGTCTAAAAGGATTCCATAATTTTTCCAGAAACTCGCCGACAAAAGTTCTTTCCAAAATCAGAAAAAAACCATGATATAATCCCCAGCAGATAAAGGTCCAGCTGGCCCCATGCCAAAGTCCGCAAAGGATGAAAACAACAAGCAGATTCCTCCCTGTTTTCCAGGCACCATTTCTGCTGCCGCCAAGAGGGATATACAGATAGTCTCGAAACCATAAGGAAAGAGAGATGTGCCATCTTCTCCAGAACTCTCGAATCGATTTTGAGATATAAGGATAGTTAAAATTTATCGGGAAGTGAAAACCAAACATACGGCCTAAACCGATCGCCATATCTGTGTAGCCGGAAAAATCGAAATAAATTTGTAAGGTAAAACAGATCGCACCCAACCAGGCCACAGAGCCATTGAGTCCCGCCACTGGTAGAGCAAAAACAGTGTCTGCGACCAGGGCAAGAGGATTGGCCAGCAAGACCTTTTTACTCAGGCCATAGATAAAGAGGCGGATACCATCTGCGACATTATCAGCACAGAATTTTCTTGCAAAAATTGCGGAAGCAATGTCCCGATACCTCACAATCGGGCCTGCAATCAACTGCGGAAATAAAGATATATAGAGAGCGAGGTTAATTATGCTCTTTTGAGGTCTCGCTTCCTCACGATAAATATCAATAAGGTAGGAAACAGCCTGAAAAGTAAAAAAAGAGATCCCGAGGGGAAGATGAAATGCCTGTATTTTAATAAGAGGGAGATGAATGCTGCCGAGAAGCAGGTTTATATTTTCTGCAAGAAAAGATGTGTATTTAAACACTCCCAATATCGAAAAGTTGATAATAATGGCTGTGGCGAGAATAAATCGTGCGTTTTTCCTGAGCCTTCCTTTACTGACCATTAATCTGCCGCAGACAAAATTTGTGATAATTGAAAGCAGCATCACAAGCAAACAGGCACCTTCACCCCAAAAATAAAAAAACAGGCTTACAGCAAGTAAGACGCAATTTCTCCATTCTTTGAAAAAGTAATAGAGCAGCAGAACTGCTGGCAAAAAGAAAAAAAGAAATGTGATTGAAGAAAAGACCATGTATCAAGATTAAAGGATGATAAGAACCTAGCGTCCTGTCAACGCTGAAATGTCAGTATATTGCGCCGGATTTTTCTTGTTCTTATGCAGCCTTGTCCTGTGTTGCATAGTAGTGCTATGTGACCCAGGGCAAGGCTGCATAAGGGCTGAAAAAGACAAGGTATAGATCGCTCTGGTTTCATTTACATAACGGAGAGGTGCAGACTCCGTGATTGGTTATTTTAAATCAGGCCGCGCTACAAATACCGGTATACTGGAGGTTTCCATTACACCTGTGGCGGTAGAGCCCAGAATAATGTCGCTGATATCCCTGTGTCCATGGGTTCCCATGACTACCAGATCAAAACCGCCGCTTTGGGCCTGATTGACAATCTCTTCCACAGGATCCCCAATGGAAATGATTACCCGGTCTTCTGACAAAGGACAATTGGGAATCTGCTCCAGCACTTTTTCAGATACAGTGCGTATTCTTTCTTTTAAACGCTTCTCTGCTGCCTTTACATCTGCCTGGTTAAAGGTCTGCTGGCTCTGGTCATCAGCCCTTGCTGTCAAATCTACCCCGGCCTGAACAGAGAATTCAGCCAGTGTGTCTGGCACCACATGGATAACCCAGACATCCGCTTTGTATTGATTGCCAATGCTGCAGGCATATTGAGCCGCATATTTGGCTGTATCTGACATGTCTGTTGCAAAAAGAATTTTGGAAAATCCTGCCTGGATAAAACTTTCTCCTGCCCCCTCTTCGTTTTCGTCACCCTGCATCTGTCCAGGCTCTTTTGGGTCAGACTCTGTTTTTACTCGTTTTCCATCACCTGCTGGTTGAGTACCCGTTTCTGGTGATCCGAAAATTTTGTCTGTAAATTTCACATACCAGGCAGCTGCCTGCACCTGGATTATATAGGCCACGGCCACCACAAGGGCAGCACTGGCTCCTTCCTTGCCAAAGGCATTAATGGCAATGGCAAGAGCAATGGAGAGGTTACGCATCACAGAACCGTAAACAAGAGCGATTGCATCTCCCCTGGGAAGGAAGAATTTTCCCACCAGGCTGCTAAGGATAAAATTAAAGATATAAATAATGGTCAGGGGTGCCAGAATATAAAGCAGCATGCCAGGGGCTGCGGCAATGGCTTTGGCTTTAAGGGCCATGGCAATAAAGACAATACCAATTACGCCTGAAGTGGATAAGGGCGGGAATTTTGGGGCTACACTCTGTTTAAATTTTTGGGGACCATGCTTTCTCACCAGATAACGGCGGGTAAGAAAACCTGCCAGCATGGGGATAAAAACGATGAGGACAATCTGCTTGAACACCCCGCCCATATTAATTTCAATGGTAGTGCCCATGAGAAACTGAACATAAAAAGGGGTCGCTATGGAGCCAAGGGTCAGGCCTATAACTGTCATCTTAACTGCAGCTTCAAGGTTTCCCCCGGCAAATCCGGTCCAGGAGATGGTCATGCCCGAGGTGGGCACAAGCCCCGCCAGAAGAAGCCCCAGTGCCATATAAGGATTGTCTTTGAAAAAAATAATACCAATACCAAAGGCCAGAAAGGGTACAATGGCAAAGTTGATCACCTGGGTCAGCACCTGGGCTTTCAGATCTCCTCCTTCAAATACTTTCTGAATATTAAGGGTAACCATCATGGGATAGACCATGAGAAAGGTAAAAGGCACAATATACGCCTTGAGAAAGGCCGTATTGTTCAGGATGCCGAAAAGAAATCCTGCCAGCATCATCACAGGGATAGCAATGGTGAGGTTTTTAGTGATTATTCGCAAAATTTTCCTCATGTTTGCTGTCTCCTCTCTTGTAATGAAATTGAAAACGTAACTACTTTCAGCCCGCCCAGATTTGGATAAGCGTGATTAAGGGCACTCGTGTCCTGTCAACGCTGAAATGTCAGTATCTTGCGCCGGATTTTTCTTGTCCTTATGGAGTCTTGTCCTGCGTTGCATAGTAGTGCTATGTGACCCAGGGCAAGGCTGCATAAGGGCTGAAAAAGACAGGCAGGATACGGCAGAGCAGCGTTGATATGACACGAGTACCTCCATGCGGCAGGTCGTGATCGCCCGAAGACGGGTGAGCTGGGAGCAGTTACCAAAATACATATTTCCCTTATTCTCTATTGTCAACATTTAAGGTCAGAAACAAGGGTGCCCGTAACCAATCACGGGGCCTGTACTTTAAGTGTTATTCTCTGGTTCTGACGAGTGCCTGGTCACGGGTGCAGCAGAATTGGGCAGGCACAGGAGGTCGTCATGACAGTAGAAAAACACCCCATATTTCCGCATATGATTCGCATTGTGCCGGAACAGTTCAGTTGGTTGGATCACCGTCTGGTCCCGTAAGTCACTGGGACATCTTACTTACTTATTGACAGAAGATAAAGCATTTGTATAATCACGGGGTCGAAAAAAATAGATAAGGCGTCTACGGAATTTATAAAGAGGGGTGACCTGTGAGTAGTTACCCTTTTTTAAGCCATATAAAGGGGCATTAGTGGCAATTGAAGCTGGCACTCACTCTTCGTGGATCAGCCGATTACTCTCCACTATGGGGTGTGATGTATTGGCAGGCAATCCCAGGAAATTGCGGGTGATCCGGGACAGCAACAAAAAATGTGACTGCCGTGATGCTGAAATGCTGGCTGGAATTGCCCGTTTTGATACCGACCTGCTCTATCCGGTAACTCATCGAGGGAAACAGGCCCGGCTGGATATGGAATTGCTTCAGGCTAGAGACATCCTGGTGATAAATAGAGTCAATGCGGGCATGACGCCCGCAACCCAATAATATATTCCAAATGAGCCGCATCTTTTGTATAATGAAAAATTCCGACAAGTATTTACAATGAACAGAATGTACTCCGTGTGGAAACAACCATAAATGATCCAGGCAAATTTAAAGTATTTCGCCATAAACAGGGGCAGCCAGAGCATGAACCGAAACAACGCCTTACTATGCGAAAGGGAGCAGCAGATATTCCTCTGCGGGCTGCTGTATCGCAACAGGTGAACAATCGGTTTATGGATAATCTTGCGAAGAAGTCGTCTGCAATACTGGTCTGGTTTATTTTTCTCTCAGCCGCATCCCTGGGTACATCTTTTGCCCAGTGTGCTCTTGTGCTCACTTCTCCTGC
>PDTE01000067.1 GCA_002747135.1 Desulfobulbus propionicus
TACGAATCAGCCGGGTAAAAGCCACGTTGGTATCTTCCATCACCTTGGCAATTTTACTCAACGCTTCCTCATCACCATTATCCTTGATGGCCACCAGAGTTGAGCCTTTTTCCCCCAGGCCAAACATGAATCGGTAGGCTTTGAGCAAATCCATGACCGATAAAATACCTATAACCTGCTGCTCCTCATTCACGACAGGCAGGGCACCCACATTTTCTGATTGCAGTTGAAGTAAGGCCCTGTCCAGGGTGGAGAGTTTATTGAGGGTGAGACAGTCTTCTGACATGACCTGTGTTACCAGAGTATTGGACACCTGATGCTCCACATTTTGCCGTTCCTTACTGCGGGCAACAGTAGATGGGGTTGCAGAACGTAAGTCACGGTCTGAGAGCATTCCCAGCAGCACATTATTATCATCCACCACGGGGATATGCCTGAATCGATATTGGTTAAGTATCTCAATTGCTTTGGCAACGGTCTGATCTGGACCAATGGTTATGGGCGAGGGTGTCATATATTGCTGAACATACATAGTGTGTCTCCTTTTCCCTATTGAGCAGTAAGGATACTCTTTTGCCGAAACTGCACGACCCCCCGAAGGTATGCGACTGCACAGTTACCTAGGTTATCTAAATTATATCCGCCCTCCAAAATGGAAAGCATTTTATCCTGGGTAAAACGGTGAGCCAGCTCGGCCATAAACATGCCCAGCTCTTCATACATCTCCGTGGAAAATTCGAGTCCGGACATATCGTCTTCAATGTGGCTGTCAAACCCGGCACCAATCACCAGGGCCTGTGGCTGAAATTTTTCCACAAAGGTAACAATACGCCCAAAGGTTGCCCGCACAGCCTCATCACCATCACCAGGAAGCAGGGGGAGGTTCAGGATGGTTCCCTTACCTTCCTTCATGCCTGTTTCTTCCGGCCAACCAGTACCAGGATAGCTGAAGCTTGGATGCTCGTGGATGGAGATATAGGCAGCGTCTGGATCTTCTTCAAATGCGGTCTGGATACCATTGCCG
>PDTE01000064.1 GCA_002747135.1 Desulfobulbus propionicus
TTCAACGGAATACTCACGGATTATTTCGTGCATCTCCTGCCGGCTTTCACCGCGTTCAACGCAGGCCATGAGGATTTTTTCAGTGGCCATAAAGGGAAGCTCCTCGCGCATATAACGTTCTATTTGTTTTGGATAAACAACCATATCGCTTGTTATGTTGATGTAGAGCTTAAGCACTGCATCGGTGAGCAAAAATGCCTGGGCAATATCCATGCGGCGAATAGCTGAGTCATCCAGGGTACGTTCAAACCATTGATTACCGGCAGTGGCTGCAAAATTAGCTGGAAGGCCCATGAGCTTACGGGCAAGTCCTGTCATACGTTCTGAACGCATGGGGTTACGCTTGTATGCCATGGCTGAGCTGCCAACCTGCTTGGAGGCAAAGGGTTCTTCCTGAACCTTTAAGTTGGAAAGCAGGCGTAAATCAACGGCAAATTTATGGGCTGATGCACCAATGCCAGCCAGAGTTTCGCTGGTTTTCATGTCTAGCTTACGGGGGTAAGTCTGCCCGGTTACATCAAAAACAGTAGCAAAACCAAGTTTTTGTGCTACCCGTCGATCAAGTTCGCGTACCTTTTCGTGATCACCACCAAAAAGTTCAAGAAAGGTGGCCTGGGTGCCGACAGTTCCTTTAGCACCACGAGCTTTAACCTGTTTTTCCAGTTGTTCAATATATTCCAGATCCATTATAAGATCCTGTATATACAGGGTGTTACGTTTTCCGATGGTTGTTGGTTGAGCAGGCTGGTAGTGGGTGTAGCCAAGGGTCGCAACATCTTTAAAGGTCTTGCAGAAAACAGAAAGATTCTTAATAACCTGGAGCAAGGATTTTTTGATTGAAATAAGGGCTAATTGCTGTACTTTAAGGTCAGTGTTACAGACAACAAACTGTGAGGTAGCACCAAGATGAATAATTGGCTCAGCTTTGGGGCATTGTTGACCATAGGCAAAAACATGGGCCATGACGTCGTGGCGGATTTCTTTTTCTTTTTGCACAGCAACGTCAAAA
>PDTE01000065.1 GCA_002747135.1 Desulfobulbus propionicus
AGGCTGCTCATATATTTCCTTGAGCATAAAATGCTTATAGCCAGCCTTCTCAGCCATTGATGCATTCCAGGTAATCGGTGTGATTACTTTTTCCAAAGGGGTGCCATCATCCAGTGCAAGGATTGCATAGGTTCCCTTTTGCAAAACTGCCATTTCCATATCATCAAGAAAAATAACATCCTTGGTGTACGGCAGTAAGGCAGGGACATCAGATGCGATGTAGCAGGCGCTTTCCCCTACCCCCATCACAAGAGGGCTGTGGTTTCGTGCGGCAACCAGCAATTCCGGTTCGTTGGCCCATAGCACACCTATGGCATAGGAGCCTTCTACCCGTGCAAGCGCTTTCCGTACTGCCACAACCAGGTCACCATCCAGATATTCCTCGATCAGATGGGCCAGCACCTCGGTGTCAGTATCAGAAGAAAAAGTATGTCCCTTTTCCAGCAGTTCATTACGAAGCGAGTTGTAGTTTTCAATAATCCCGTTATGAACCACCACCAAATCCCCGGAACAATCGGTATGAGGGTGGGCGTTTAATTCAGTTGGTGCTCCGTGGGTGGCCCACCTGGTGTGCCCGATACCAGCGCCGCTTTTCACTCCGATATAATCATCCACCACGGTTTCCAGGTTGGACAGCTTTCCTTCTGCTCTGTAGCGTTCAAGCTTGCCTTCAAAGTGATACACCAGGCCAGCAGAGTCATACCCCCGGTATTCCAGGCGTCGCAGCCCTTCCAGTATGATAGGTACCACCCGGCGCGTTCCAACGTAACCAACTATTCCACACATATATTTATCCTCAGTATGTTGTCTTTTGTCTTAAACGAATTCCAAGCTGATAATATTAAAACTATGGTATCATAACAGGCCATGAAACAGTAGAGTAATGTATCTCCAATTTTTAATAAATTTGTTTTGTGTCTCCTAAAAAAAGCGGTATCCTACTACTAACATTTTCATAAAGGAATATTCGATGAACGAACGACAACGGCTCAAAGAACTTCTCTTGAG
>PDTE01000004.1 GCA_002747135.1 Desulfobulbus propionicus
CCAAAAAAGGTTAAGGTACATAGGGTAAATACGAACGTGACCAACAAGTTATACATGGTTTCTCCATTTGCAAAAAATTATCGGTATCAAAACAAAAAATGTCATTTGTTCTGAACAAAAGCTGTGCTGTTTCCCGGTTGACGACAGAGGCGCATCAAGTATGATATGCTCTTTGCAGATGTAAAAGATAATTTCTTAGGAAACTGAGCTTTGTATATACTTTACCATATCATTTTGTCGCTACTTTTTTACCTGGTAGCACCTGTGCTGTTCGTTTATGCCTTTATAACCGGTAAACATCGGGAAGGACTTCGTCAACGCTTGGGATGGTATCCGTTGTGTCCTGAGAGTACAAAGCGGCGAATCTGGCTCCATGCGGCCTCTGTCGGTGAGGTGCAGGCGGCACGTGTTCTCATTGCTGCGTTGAGCAAGCAATATCCTGAAGCGGAGTTACTGCTGACCACAACCACTATTCATGGCAGAAAATTTGCCGAGCAACAGTTTGAAGGGGTAATTTGTCTTCTTGCTCCTCTTGACGTTCCCGGGATTGTAGGGAGGGCGGTCAGACAATTACGACCGGATGTATATCTTTGTCTGGAGACAGAACTTTGGCCAGTGCTTTTACAAAAACTTGCCAGGGGAAAGGTGCCGACATTGCTTCTTAACGGGAGGATGTCGCAGCGTACTGTTGCCACATATCAGCGTTTTTCATGGTTGTTTCGCCAGATACTCATTCATTACCAGCGGATTGCTGTTATCAGCGAGCAGGATGAACAGCGGTTTTGCTCGGTTGGGGTTCCTTGTCAAAAGATTGAGGTCACTGGTAACCTGAAATACGACCGTGTATTGCCCGATAATTTTTTAGAAATAACAGCCCAATACCAGCAGTTTCTTGGATTAAAAGGGCAAGAGACGGTGTTCGTGGCAGGGTCGACTCACGAATCTGAAGAAGAGATGTTGTGTCCTGTGTTTGAGGCTCTGCTGCAACGGGGCGATGCTCTGTGGATCGTTGCTCCCCGTGATCTGCAACGGGTGGCATCTCTTGTGGCGATGTTTCAGGAAAAGGGGATGTCTGTTGATCTGATGAGTGTCCTTCGCAAAGGGAGGCGGCGAACCAATCGGATTGTCCTCGTTGACACTTTTGGTGATCTTTTTTTGTTGTACTCTCTTGGGACGTATGTGTTTTGTGGTGGCAGCCTGACTGGTGATCGAGGGCATAATATTATGGAACCAGCTTTATGGGGCAAAAGTGTTTTTTATGGTCCATCGATGGATGATTTTCGCGATGCGCGTGATATGCTTGAGGCGGCCGGAGCCGGTTTTACGGTCGCTTCAGCAGCGGAGCTGCAAAAAAAAATCTTTTATTTTATCGAGCATCAAGAAGCTTACCAACAGGCCTGTGATGCGGCCCGAGCCACGGCAGATGCCCAGCAGGGAGCCGTCGCCCGGCAGATTGAGCTGGTCAACGATGTCCTCGCGGGGTTTGAGGCGCAATAAGCTCTACCGTGGTAGTTTTTATATGCTCCCCATCTTTTTCTTTACGTTTATATGTGATGCTATAGTTCTTTCCGGGTTGGGCATCGAGCATTGCAATATGGACATCTGCCATGGCGTGAATCGGAAAGTCATCAATGGAAAGTATAATGTCTTCGGCTTTGAGTCCTGTTTTGGGGGCTTTTGAGGTCTTGGTAAACCCGGTGATTTTGATCGCAGGTTTTTCTTGCACTGTTATCTTTTTGAGAAGAATACCCAGTTTCCCTTGAGGTGGTAGCTCTGTTTTATCGGCGAAGAAATAATAATCGGCCAGTTCGTTGAGATTATCAGGGATGTTGCTGTCACTGAGATTGAGCACCGAGGCCTGGCGAACTGGAAGGCGTGCTGCCACTCGTGGTGGAATTCCTGAATCTTTGCGGGTATGTTCAGAACCGGCTAATACCAGGATGGTGGCTTCGGGATGTCCTTTAAGATAGCCTGCAATATTTGTTGCCATGGTTTCATCCCATAGAGCTTGGGCCTGGAT
Organism: Desulfobulbus propionicus; assembly: GCA_002747135.1. Taxonomy (GTDB): domain Bacteria; phylum Desulfobacterota; class Desulfobulbia; order Desulfobulbales; family Desulfobulbaceae; genus Desulfogranum; species Desulfogranum propionicus_A. The sequence goes on from PDTE01000004.1 coordinate 2,021, forward strand.
AAAGCCCGCTGGGTTTCCTTGGCTGTGGTGTGCGTGGGCTTGATAAACTTCAGAGAGTCTTTTGCTGTATCCGGGGAGTGCCAGATTGCGATTTTCGGGAAGATGCTGTTGCTGGTCGTCGGAGAGCCTGTCAAGGCTCCCTGTTTTAAAGACCTGGGAGACGATGTTTCGTTCCAGGTTGAGGGCAATGACCGGGATGCGGTGTTTTTGAGCAAAGCGAAAGATTTCCCTGAAATATCGGAAATCATAGTTCCACACCTGGTAGTATCGGGATGCCTTGAGAAACTGTCTCTCACTCATGGTCTCAGGAGTAAAAATATAGGCATTAAGGGCTTTCTGACTGGTGGTTGGGAACATCTCCATGGCGATCACTGGATGCTCTACCTGTGGGGCTATGGCTTCGATCATTTTGAGCTGGAGATGATGGTCGGCGGTTGAGGTGTGGGTCTCTCCAAGATAGATGACCTGGTGTTTTGCAATCTGTTTTGCCAGAGTTTTAAGGCCACCCAGCTCGGTGGTTGCTCCTCCCTGGAGTGGTGTCTCAAACTCGATGCGTATTCCTGTGGCTGGGGGAGGGAGACGTCTTTCAATGAGACGACGTCCTGCGAATTGGAGAAAGGCATATTTCCCGTAGTGGAGAAGCCTTCGGGCCACCTGTTGGCTCTGTTCGCTGCTCTCTGAGTTGACGAGAACGGCTACTTTCTCAGGATTGAGTGGGTTACGATGCACATCGAGGATGAAACCTTCATCGGGAAGAGGTGTTTTCCCGAAAAGACTGCGACAGGCCTTGCTTTCTGTGCCGAGAAAAAGCAAATCGGCTGTGCTGAGAGCACTGTTTTTTATGTCTTGATCTGCTTTGATATTCCATGAGCTGTCCCCAAGAATTTTTATAAGAGGGGCAAAACGATCGCTGTTTGTGGTACTCACAATAAGTTTGTCTTCAGACCCGAGGAAGGAAGACCAGCACGGCGCATATTCTGCGTCGTCTAATTGTCGCAGCATCGAATATTCGGGATCGATGGCAACGGCAAGTGGCCGACTTTTTGTTTTTAGCTCTATGGTTTCCGATTGTTTTGCAATGACGGAGGAAAAGGTTTCATGCCCCTCTGCGGTTTCAACATCAATGGGGAGGACTATCTCGTATGGTTCATTGCTGTATTGTTGTATTGTAAGGTGGATGATGTGGCCGTTGCGGGTCAGTTTTACTTGGGTAGAGTCGATACCTAGAGAAGGAATATCAGTTCGTTCCAGGCGTTGCTGAAAAAATGTGGCAAGTTTTATTTGAGAGCTTTCTTCAAAGGCTTTGCGTAAATCATCCCAGGACGCTTCGCTATGTGCGTAGCGGTGGAAAAAGTTTTGTAATGCGGTGCGAAATGTAGTGTCGCCTATTTTTTCGTGCAATTCGTGAAAGAGCATCATCGCGCGGTCATAGCCGACGGCTCTGTGCTGACGATTCTTTATGCCGTTATGGTCTGCGGCGTGAAAGTTGCGAAGGTTGAGCGTGGAGTCCTTTCCAGTATAACTGAGGTAATTGCGTATTGTTTCCAGGCGATACTGGCTGCCCTGCTGCTGTTCTTTTCTGTGGGCATGGTCTGCGAGATAACTGGTGAGCCCTTCGCACCAGTTGCCGGAACTTTGGGCAATAGCGATGCTGTTACCAAACCAGGAATGCAGGATCTCGTGGCGTAATGATGTGTCCGTTATAAAAGGCAGTCGTAATACCATCTGGCCGAGCAGGGTGAAGGTCGGAAGACCCAAACCTGTGGGGTTTCTGTTAGCTACAATGACATAATGATTGTAAGGAAAAGGCCCGATCTGCTGTTCATAGTCCGTGATATAGGTGGCACCTTTGTCGAGATAGCTCGTGGCGAGGGCTTGATCTTCCGGGAAAAACATGGTGGAGAGAACTAATCCCGGCCGCACCTCCTTGTGGGCTGTAATGTACGGGCCTGCAGCAAAATGAATGGCGCAAAGAGGTCGTGACGAGCGAGCTGTGGCAACCTGGTTGTGTACGGGCAGCGGAAAGGTTTCGGATTCGGCAATTGCGGTAAATCCCTGGGGAAGTTTTGCCTGTAATGTGTAGCGAACTTTTTGTTCGGGCTGAGGGTACCAGCCGGAAAGTAAGGTTATTCCCTGAGAAGAGATTTTGTTGAGACCATGGCCGCCGATGTGTTTTCGATAAGAGAGAGAGATGGTTTGTGTGGTTGCTACGGCCGGAATGATAAATTTTTCGGGCAAGGGAAGTTGGTAAATAGCTGCGTGTCCTTTTGCATCTTCTGCAATGGCTCCGGTGATCTGAAGATGAGAGAGATGAAGTGACAGCTTCTGGTCTTTAGGAATCGTGATTTTTGCTGTTCCGGTAATTTCTGCGGCTTTGGTATCAAAAGAGACGGCCAGATCGTAAGTAACAAGGGAGCCATAGGCCGCTGTGGTGTAAGGAACGAATAATACAACGAGCAGCATGAAAATAAATGATGCGGGTATGTTTTTTATTGAAAGCATAGTGAAAGATTGGTCGAGGTGAAGTAATTACA
>PDTE01000010.1 GCA_002747135.1 Desulfobulbus propionicus
GATGGGAAAAATTAACTATTTCAGCGAGCCAAAACACAACATATTGTATGTCATAGCTGACAAAGCACTATGAAACGACAACCATCAATTGATAAAAAAACAGACGTTTCTGAATATTGTCCTCAATTGCCACTTTTTTGTGTTGCACCCAAAGAGTCTTTATGTCAGGGCCTTCAGGTTTTTCCTGTTTATTCATGTCTCATGATGTTGTCTGCAGCTGTTTTCTGTTTCGCGGGTGAGTAAGGGCTGGAGCCTCGCTGCTATCTGGCTCGCTGTTTGCTGGAGAGCTTTAAGGTCTTGATGATGGGATTTTTCTTCGATATCTTCTGCGAGTCGTGCTGCTTCTTTGCAGTTAATACTGTACAGGGAGCCTTTCATCTTGTGGGAGTAGAGATAAATATCGTTACGATTTGCCGCGAGTATGGAATTATTAAGCTGTCCGATATTTTCTTTGAGAGTGTTGATAAAGGATTGGAGAACATGGGCAGCATTTTCATTGCTGAGGGCAAAATTTTCCAGAAGGTAGTGGTGGCATCTCTCGTAAATATCCAGGGGCGTGTGCTCTGCCCGGGCGTTGCAGGGCGTATCTGGATGGCTGATTTTCTTGGCATTTTTTTTAGTGACTGCTGGACAATTGTGCAAAATCGACAAGAGTTTTTTTCTGGTGTAGGGTTTGGGTAGAAAAGTGTCGATGCCGACATTCTGGTAGCGCTTCTTGTCACTGAGCATCGTATTGGCAGTCATCGCGATGATATAGACGTGTTTCCCGCAGAGCTGGGCGGCGAGCTGTTTCTCGATGGTTTTGCACGCAGAGAGCCCTGTTGTTCCACCTTGTTCCACCTTTCTGATGCATATTGTTGCTGTCAGGCCATCAAGCAGGGGCATCTGTATATCCATCAAAATGATGTCAAAACTTCCGTCTTTACTGAGGAGTTCCAAGGCCTCGAGGCCGTGTTCTGCAACGGTTACATGATGTCCCGCATTCCTGAGGATAGCTGCGGCGAGTTCCTGGTTGCCCTTGTTGTCTTCGACCAGGAGGATGCGTCGTGTCTCGTAACAGACATCTTCCGGCGTTTCTTTTTCCGGCTGTGACAGATGGAGACGAGATGCTTCCGGGAGAAGAATCGCAAAGGAGAAGGTGCTTCCCAGTCCGGGAACGCTTTGTACGTCCAGGGTGCCTCCCATCAGGTTTACCAGTTGCTGGCTGATGGAAAGCCCCAGCCCGGTACCTCCAAAATTTCTGGTGATCTCTGGCTCTGCCTGGACGAAACTGTCAAAAATTGTCTGGAGTTTCTCCTTTTGGATGCCGATCCCGGAGTCTTTGACCCAAAAGGTTACCAGGTACCTGCCGTCTCGTTGCTTTTCTGTGGCAACTGATAACTCGACCCTGCCCTCCCTGGTGAATTTGATTGCGTTGTTGACCAGGTTGTAGAGGATTTGGTGGAGACGAAGGCGGTCGCCTGCCAGCAAGGAGGGCAGGGTTGTTTTTTGTACGGTGAAAGTTATCTTTTTTTCTTCAGCCAAAAAGGAGAGGCTGTCATCAATGTCTTTGAGAAGTTTGGCCAGAGAAAAGGGCTGGTGTTCGATGAGGAGTTTTCCTGCCTCTATTTTGGAAAGATCAAGAAGGTCGTTAACAATATAAAGGAGATTTTTTGCAGAGATTTGGATCCGCTCCAGGAATTTTTGTTGCTCCTTTTCAAGAGGAGATTCAAGAAGCAGCTCGCTCATTCCTGTTATGACGTTGAGTGGCGTACGGATCTCATGGCTCATATAAGCCAGAAATTCTCCTTTGGCCCTGCTCATCTTTTCAGCGTGTGCGCGGGCTTTTTTGAGTTCAGTGATGTTTTCTTTTGTCGCAACGAAACGAATGATACGGCCCTGTTCGTTTTTGACGGGCGCAACGTTGACATACTCCTCGTAAATTTCGCCGTTCTTTTTTTGGTTAATAAACTGGCCTTGCCACTGTTCGCCACGGGTGATGGCCTGCCACATTTCGGTGTAGAGGTGTGGGGGCGTCTGTCCTGATTGCAGGATGGAAGGGTTTTTCCCAATGACTTCGTCGGCTGAATATCCAGTGATCTTGGTAAAAGTCGAATTGGCATAGGTAATGATGCCGTCGGTATTGGTAACGACAACAGAATTGGAACTTTGATCAACAGCCAGTGACATTTGGTGCAGCTTGATTTCGGCTTCTTTAAATCTGCTGACATCTTCCAGTACCCATACTGTTGCCAAACCTCCTCCCTTGGGGATAAAAAAATTGGTTTTTATGGTTGCCCAGAAATGGCGGCCACATTTTTTCCTTACAGAAAAGGTGTGGTTTGAAGTTTTAAGAAGCCTGTCGCTGCTGTCGGAAAGGATCATCTCTTTAAACGTGCGGGATGAGAGGCCTTCAAGCTCTTTGCGGGAATAGCCGAGAAGCTGTCTCGCGGCCTTGTTGAGACGGATAATAATGCCGTTTTTTTCGAAAATGAGTCCGGCAGGGGACCTTTCGAAGATACAAAGAAATTCTGAAGAAGTGTCTAGGAATGTCGAGTCCATAGCTACAGGAGTACCGTTTATTAATCTGGCGGGCATTTAACGTATGCTTTTTAAATAAAAAAATATATAAGAATGGTATCTTGCAATTTCTGGTTTTAACCTGATTGCGCGGCCGTTTTAATATCTTCGCCTCTTGTGTCCTGTCAACGCTGCTCTGTCGTATCCTGCTTGTCTTTTTCAGCCCTTATGCAGCCTTGCCCTGGGTCACATAGCACTACTAAGCAACGCAGGACAAGACTGCATAAGGACAAGAAAAATCCGGCGCAATATCCTGACATTTCAGCGTTGACAGGACACGAGAATACCGTATACGTGTCAACGGAGAATGCTTTATGTTCAGGCAGTATGCTGTAAAAGTCTGGCGGGTGTCTTTGTCTGACTTGAAGTATAAAAGGAAACACCCAAAACAAGCAGTGACAAGATTACCCAATTTAACCTGTCAGGGAAACTCTTAATTGTCATGGTCATAGAAATAATGCAGGAAGCCTGTTAGTGACTTACTCCTCAATTCCTGTCATAAAAAACAAGAAAGTATTTGAGGCGTAAGGCCTCAGCCTCTTGGGTTGCGGGTTTCCCGCATTAGGGTACCCTGTGGTTTAATCTTTTCTTTTTCGATGACGGGTGGTCCGGTTATGAAGAGCCGTATAGTACCTGTGCTTGACACCTCTTTTACCTGATGATATCCACCGCTTTGCCAATTGGTTGCATAGTGCAGGGTGTCTTGGGAGATGTGCTCAGGATAAATGCGTCGCTGAAGGTGAAAATGGGGTTTGCAGAGCCTGTTTTTTGCCGTTTATTCAGCTCTTCGAGCATGTCGCGGAAAGCGATTTCCTGTCACTTGCTTCAGGCAACACCCTTTAGTAGTTACCTTATAGTCGTACAAGCTCGCAAATCGAAATGCAGCGCAACCAGCTTGGCACCGGTTCAGATCACAGCAGAACCATTAGTGATGACCTTGCCTTACAGGACATAAAACCGATCAGACATAGACCCTCATTTTTCTTTTCTGTATTCTTCCCCACTTTGCACCCCCCGTTTTCTTGGCCTTGATTCGTAACTGCTCCCATATCTGCCATCTTCGGGCGATCATGATCGGCCTCATAGGGAGCTGAACTCTGGTCAACATTTTGGCGAAATCCGGGACTGCTTACGGACATCACCTACATCTGTTTTTATGTGTTTCTTTTTAAATCAGGCAACATGTTCATGAGAAATCCGGGTTAGAAAACAGCTACAGGCACAAGGCAGATGAAATCAATAGGTTACAGGGGGGGGGGTGAGTAGGTACCTTGATTGTTTGTTTTAAAGAGAAAAGGTTAATATTATCAAAATGTTGAATGATCTTGTTTTTCTGCCCTTTAAACTGTTCAGGCTCTTTAAATAGTTACGACGCTAATAGTATGCTGTTTCCCGTTGGCATACTATATATTGTATTGTCTTGCTGGCTTGCCTGTTTTTACAACATATTGTTTTTCTGTTTATTTTTCTTGACGGTTTGGCCAGGTTAGTTTACAAGATAGGTATAGGTGGTGAAAAGTGGTTATTTGGGGTTGCGGTGTTCCTTGGCAGGGCAGGCAGAGAAAAATATGGCACAGCTCCGGTTTCGAAGCCGTTCTGAACATAGTCTTGACAGTAAAGGACGACTAAACATTCCTTCGCGTTTCAGGGAAGTGCTGCGCGAAGTGTATTCTGAAAACCTGGTTATAACCAACTGGGATCGATGCCTGAGAGCTTATCCCGTTTCTGAGTGGGATATCCTTGAAGAGAAATTGTCCAGCGATGAGGCCCAGGCCCAGGCAGATATTAATGATTTTGTCCGATATGTTATTTCCGGAGTAACAGAGTGCTCTCTTGATAAGCAGGGCAGAATTTTGCTGCCGCAAATGTTGAGGAGTGAGTTCAATATAGAAAAAGACGTAGTGCTCAATGGTATGCTCAATTATTTTGAAATATGGGACAGGGGAGCCTGGGCAGAGCAAGCCAGGGTTACCAGGGCGCGCTTCACTGACTTTGAGCCAGGAATGTCTGCGCTGAAAATCAGATAATGCCTTGATATGGCAGGGCACAGGTGCTGGCACCATGTCCCGGTTTTGAAACAGGAATTGTTATCATGGCTTAATCCTGTTGCCGGGGGTGTTTATGTTGACGCCACCCTTGGTCTTGGAGGCCATGCGGAAGCACTCTTAATTGAAAACCATGATATCAAGAGAGTGTACGGCTTTGAGTGGGATGAGGATGCAGCCGAGATTGCGGCTGAGAGACTGCAGCCTTTCGGCAAACAATTCCAGCTCGTCCATTCCTCATATAGTCAGATAAAAACAGAGCTCAAGCTAAGAGGCGTTGACAGAATTGACGGTTTACTCGCAGACCTCGGGGTCTCTTCGCTTCATCTTGACAAGGGGGAGCGTGGTTTTTCTTTTCAAAAGGATGGGCCTCTGGACATGCGGATGAACAGACAGCGGTCGATCAGGGCAAAGGATCTTGTTGAGCAGCTGGCAGAGCAGGAGCTGGCTGATATTTTTTACCACTTTGGAGAAGAGCGTCAGGCCCGCCGCATAGCACGACACCTTGTTGAGCAAAGAAAAAAAGAACCGATTCTGACGACAAAGCAGCTTGCTGATATCGTTGCAGAAGCCGTTCCAGGAAGATATTACCCCAAGAAGATACATGTTGCGACAAAGGTATTTCAGGCCCTGCGTATAGCGGTAAACGATGAATTTGGAAATATGAAAAAGCTGTTGACTGACGTGCCCGACATTCTGGTTTCTGAAGGAAGAGCGTGTATTGTCAGCTTTCATTCCCTTGAGGATCGAATGATTAAGCAGCTGTTTAAAAATTATCGCGAATACAGACCCTTGACAGCGAAACCGATACAGGCATCAGCACAGGAAGTGGCGCAAAATCCCCGCGCACGAAGTGCCAGATTGAGAATAGCGGAAAGGATCTGAATCGTTTCAGAGAATCGTATATGAAGAGGTGGCGGCATGATCTCGTATGGAAACATCAAAACATATAGGTACAGCCCGGTTCGGCAACGGTCAATGACCTGGGGCTCACAGGCTGGCAGCCTGTCCAGCTTTTTCCCATCCCTGCTGGTTTATCGGTCGTTGCTGATTGCCGTAGTGCTCATGGCTGCGGTCCTGCTCTCTGCCGGATATATAATTGGGCTTAAAACAGCTCATATGCAGGAGACAATTGCTCAGCAGAACAGGGAACTGCAGCAATTGAACAGCGAAAAGATCCGGCTTCTTGCGGAACGGGCAAGGCTGATGTCAAGGGAACATATAGTTGCAGTTGCAGGAAAAAAGTTGCAGTTGTATCCGCCTGAAAAGAAGCAGATTCATCATATGTAAGGGTAACTGCTTCCGGCTCTCCCGTCTTCGGGCGATCGTGACGACCGCATAGAGGGGGTATAGTTGCCAGTCGCGCTTACCCGAATTTGGGTAACCTGAATGCCTGACAGACTTGAAGCAAGTGAGATCAAAAGGTTGCTCGGGGGGAGACGAATGGTTGCATGGAATGAACATCATTGAGTACGGATTTTGTCCTTTTCCTTTATTTTCTCCTTTTGACGTCTAACTGATCACAGGTGCAGCAGATTTGTGCAGACAAGAGCACGCGTAAAATTGTGATCGTGCAAAAACGAAGTGCCCGTGACCAGGTACAGGAAAACTATGGTCGAAGCACATACTCTTCGAAAAAAGAGACAACAAAAAAAGAGATGGCTGGTAGCTCTCTTTGTTGTAGCTTTACTGATATCAGGCAGTTTGTACTATTTTCGCCTTCCTTTTCCCCTCCAGAAGGAAGGTGAGATGCTTGCTGCAGTGCTCGGTAAAGTGACCCAGACATCAGCGGACAACCTGTCCGCTGATGCTGTTTTAAGGGGGAGTGTTTATGATCGTTCGTTTAACGAGCTGGCCGTTTCATACTGGCTTTATTCCCTGATTGTGCAGCCGATGGATATAACTGATCGGAATGCAACTGCCGACAAGCTGGCCGAAATTCTGGGAGGGGACAGGGAGCAGGTAATGCAGTACCTGGAGAGTCGGCAGAAGATTGTTCACGTTGCGGATAATCTTGACCAGACCCAGGCCAGTGTCATCAGGGCCGCTCAGTTGTCTGGAGTGTATTGTGAGTATAAGGAAGTACGTTTCTATCCAGGCCACAGCTCTGCTGCCCATACAATCGGATATGTGAATGAAGGGGTTGGGCTTGCCGGAATTGAAGGGAGATATGATACGGTTTTGCAGCCAGGTGAATTCCAGCAGGAAGACATTGAGGTCATCGATTTTCAGGAGGAAGAGATACTGGGAAAAGAAAGCACTGACCTGATTCTTACGGTGGATTTGCAGCTGCAAAAAGAGCTTGAGCAGAAACTGCAGTTGTATATGAAACAACTTGATGCCGCGACGGGTGCAGGTGCATTGATAGAGACTGCCACCGGAAAGATTCTGGCGTTGGTAAACTATCCCGCCTATAACCCTAATTATTTCTGGCAGGCTGAAGAGAAGACTCGGGAAGAAGTGTTTTATCGGCATCGGTTTCGACGCGAATTGATCAGCCCCTTGCTCATTGAAGCGGCTGCCATTCAAGGGGAAGGACTAGGTTTAAAAAATCTGCTGCCTGCAACCATTGCTGCCCCGGATTATGGCGTTGATGCAGCAGATCTGGCCGTTTTTGAGCATAAAATACATCTCCGTTCCCCGGTGCCTTCTCCCCTGCAGGAACAAAGCCCGCCCGCTGCTGACGAAAAAACAAGTGAACAGGCTGACAGAGAGCAACTTACTCTTGCCCAGCTTTCAACTACCGTGGCATGCCTGATAAATGGTGGCTGGCGAATTACTCCGTATCTACTTGAGTCCATGTATGATCATGCCACCAGAACAATGTATACCCGCAAAGAAAACAGCGTCCAGCGAGAGCATGTACTTGAACCCGCAGAAGGGATTGTGCTTCGCAGACATCTGTTGAGAGAAACCGGTAAGGAAAAAGGAGCAAATATCTTTTCTGTACATTCTGCCTGCAGCGATGTTGAGGTTAAAAAAGGTGTGAGTCATTATATCCAGGAAGAGTTGTATCTGGGGCTGACTACTGGAGCGCGCCCGAGATATCTCCTGATGATAGCTGTAGAGAAGAAGAGACTTGAGCCCATGCCCTTTCGTAAAAACATGAACAAGATCAAGGCAGCCTCTTGCCTGGATGCCATCGGTGAGAGTCTTCTCTCCCAGGCGGAGCAGTTGACGCCTTCTGAGCCTCGAACATTCTCCGATCAGAAAAGTAAGGATAACCTGAGCCGCTTTTTTATCAGTAAAAGGCTGGGGCAGCGCAGGCAGCCTGAACAGTTTGCTGGTTCAGTTGCGAATATGCCCAGGGTCACAGGCTTAAGTCTTCGCAAGGCTCTTCAGCGATTAAATCAGTTTGAAGTGAACGTGCGCATAAAGGGAAGTGGTGCCATCGTATCACAGGTGCCTGCACCAGGAACCGAGATGAATGGCATCAGAGAATGCCTGTTGACCCTTAAAACCAACATGTAAGGTATGAGAACACTCTCCTCTCTCATACTGGCGCTGGAAAGACACCAGCATGTTGTCGTTGAATCCGGCAATGATCTGTCTGTATCCTCCATTGCCGGATCAACTGACCAGGTTGGGAAAGGCTCACTTTTTGTTGCCATGAAGGGGCGTCGCTGTGATGGCTACGATTTTGTAGATGAGGCTGTTGCAAGAGGATGCGGCGCGCTGGTTGTGCCTCGAAAGCAGGGCGCGGCCCTGGCTGCACGGATTTCAGACGTACCCATTATTATGGTCGATGATACCAGGGCGGCCTATGCGGTGCTGGCGTCTGCGTGGTATGGAAATCCTTCAGAAGAGGTGGTGATGATCGGAGTAACAGGTACAAACGGTAAAACCACCTGTACCTGGTTGCTTGAGAAGGTGCTGAAAAATGCCGGATGCAGGCCAGGGGTGCTGGGTACAATCAATTACAGGTACTTCGATGGTGAACAGACCTGTCTTATTGGAGATGCGCCGCTGACAACCCCTGAGCCGCTGGTTTTACAGCAGCACCTGAGAAGAATGGTTGATGCAGGGACTGACCATATAATAATGGAAGTCTCATCACATGCGCTTGATCAGAGGCGTATTGATCCCATCTTGTTTGACGTTGCAATTTTTACCAATTTGAGTCGTGATCACCTGGATTATCACCGTGACTATGAGCATTATTTTTTTTCAAAAAAGAGGCTTTTTCTCAATCATCTGAAAAAAAACGGTAAAGCCGTTCTCATGATGGAGACTGCTGCCGGAAAAAGTGAATGGGCATCGCGTCTTGCTCAGGAGCTTGATCCCGGACAGATTATCCGGTGCGGCTTTGAGGAGGAAAACGACTTAACAGCCCGAGAGGTGCACCAGGATGCTGAGGGTACCAGGGCAACGCTTTTCGCCGGGCGGGATGAAATCCCTTTTTACTCACCTTTGACCGGAAGGTTCAATGTCCTGAATATCCTGGCTTCTGCTGGAGCTGCCTGGGCATTAATGATTAGTCCGGAGGTGATCGCCAATGGACTGTCGCAAGTAGGCAGCGTTCCAGGAAGACTGGAACGAGTCAGCCTTGAACCTCAATACAGTGCTAATGATCCGGCCGTTTTTGTTGATTACGCTCATACTCCGGACGCTCTTGAAAATGTATTGCTGGCTGTAAAGGAGATTTGTCCGGGGCGGATTATCTGCGTTTTTGGCTGTGGAGGAGACAGAGATCGGGGAAAACGTCCGGAAATGGGCAGGATTGCCGGGCTGAATGCAGACGTGACTATTATCACCTCAGACAACCCAAGGAGTGAGGAGCCAGGGGTAATTATAAGTGAGATCGTCTCGGGGATGGAAAGCACAGGGGCCATGCCTCTGACTGTGGAAGAGGCGCTTGTATGGAACGGGCCGGAAAAACGATATGTGGTTCTTCAGGACAGACAGAGCGCCATTGCTCTTGCCTGTCATATGGGCAGTCAAGGCGATTGGGTCCTTATTGCCGGTAAGGGACATGAAACCTGTCAGATTGTCAAAGAAAAGCGTTGTCACCTTGATGACCATGAGGAGGCTGTCAACGGTTTGCTCAAGTGGAACGTAAGCAGCCTGCTTGAGGCAACAGGAGGACAACTACTCTCCGGACAACAGCGTGTTTTACTGGGTGAGGTCTCCACCGACACCAGGGTTCTGCAGCCTGGTGACATTTTCTTTGCACTGCGTGGTGAAAAGTATGATGGCCATGACTTTATGGAGACGGCATTTGCCAAAGGAGCCGGTGCTGTTATTGTTGAGCGGGCTGAGGCAGCGCAGGATAATGTGCCTGTTATTCAGGTCCATGACACCCATAAGGCCCTGGGGGCCCTTGCGCGGTACCGGCGAAAAAAGCTGGGAAAACGGTTAAGAGTTGTCGCCATTACCGGCAGTTCAGGCAAAACAACCGTCAAGGAGATGACAGCTGCGATTTTTTCAGAGCATTATGGCGACAGGAGAGCAGTTATTAAGACGCCGGGTAACCTGAACAACCAGATAGGACTGCCCCTGTCTCTACTCCCTGTCTCTGCCTGTCACAAAGTGGCCATACTGGAGATGGGGATGAATAGCTTTGGTGAAATCGCCGCCCTGACTGACATTGCCGACCCAGATACTGGCTGCATTAACAATGTACATCCTGCTCATCTTTCGGGCCTCGGCTCGGTTGAGGGTGTTGCACGTGCCAAGGGGGAACTTTTTGCCGGGATGTCGCCAGCTGCAGTAAGGGTGGTGAATCTTGATGATGCACAGATCAGAAAGCTTGCCGTTAAATATGGCGGCACTCAGGTGGGGTTTGCGCTCTCTGCTGAAGGCAGGGAGTACTTGCCCGAGGTTCAGGTCAACAATTCGGTGAGTCTTGGCGAACAAGGATCAACATTTCAGCTGAGTATGGAGAAAAGGCAGTCAGATGTCAGACTCAGGGCGGCCGGGAGACATAATATCTCAAACAGCGCTGCCGCTGCTGCCATAGCTCGTGCAGCAGGGGTCCCGCTTAAGACGATCATTGCCGGGATAGAGCATTATCAGCCAATTGATAAACGAATGATGGTGACTGTTCTTCCGGGAGGCATAAAGGTCATGAATGATACCTATAATGCCAACCCGGCTTCCATGAAAGCTGCTTTGGAAACTGTTGCCTCTTTTGGGACGGACTGCACTCGTATAGCGGCTCTAGGCGACATGTTTGAGCTGGGGGAGGCTGCCCGAAGCGCTCATGTTCAGGTTGGAACAACAGCAGCGGAGGCTGGTTTTTCCATGCTTGCTGTGACCGGATCTCATGCTGAAGAGGTGGCTCTTGGCGCACGCAGAGCAGGTATGTCGGCAGAAAAAGTGTACACCTTTGTTGATCCTCCAGCAATTGCCCTCTGGTTATCCTGCCTGATAGCCGATGGCGTGGTGAAAAAAGATGACTGGGTGCTGGTCAAGGGATCAAGAGGGATGCAAATGGAAACAATGATAACAGCGCTGGAAAAACTGCTGCAGCAATGAAAGCGGGATTGGCATAATGCTCTATAACTTTCTCTATCCTTTGTATACAGAATTCAGCTTGCTGAACGTTTTTCGCTATATCACCTTTCGCTCCATCGGCAGTTCAGTGACAGCTTTTTTGTTTGTGGTTGTTATCGGGCCGTATTTTATTCGCTGGCTGCAGAAAAAACAGATAGGTCAGGTGATAAGAAACGATGGGCCGGCAACGCATTTCTCCAAGCAGGGAGTCCCCACTATGGGCGGGGTGCTTATTCTGGGAGCCATGTCCTTTGCAACTGTTATTTGGGCCGATTTGACCAATGAACTGGTATGGCTTCTGGTTGGGATCAGTCTTTTCTTTGGCGTAATTGGCTCCATTGATGACCTGCAAAAGATTCGCAAAGGAAATTCAAGGGGGTTGACCGCCAGAGAAAAGCTGCTCCTGCAGGTCATCGCAGCCTCTGTTATCGGTATTTATCTCATCGTACACCCGGAGTATGACGGGGTGCTCAGTTTTCCTTTTTTCAAGGGACTGAGGCCGGATCTGGGGTGGTGGTATATTCCTTTCACTGTGATGGTGATTGTCGGAGCATCAAATGCGGTAAATTTAACGGATGGTCTGGATGGCCTGGCAACCGGGCCAGTTGTCATTACCGGCTCGGTCTACCTGGTCTTTTCTTATGTGGCAGGAAATATGGTCGTAGCTAATTACCTGCAGGTGCCGTATGTGCCGGGCTCAGGTGAAGTGGCTGTATTTTGCGGCACCATGGTAGGCGCCTGTCTCGGTTTCCTCTGGTTTAACACGTATCCTGCCCAGATTTTTATGGGCGATGTCGGCTCACTTGCTCTTGGCGGGACTCTGGGCGCGGTGGCAATTATTACCAAGCAGGAATTATTGCTGGCTATTGTCGGAGGAATATTTGTCATGGAGGCACTCTCTGTCATGATTCAGGTGGGATATTTCAAGTTAAGCGGGGGCAGACGTATTTTTTTGATGGCCCCTTTTCACCATCATTTTGAGAAAAAAGGATGGGTGGAACCCAAGGTAGTGATACGATTCTGGATTATTTCCATCATCATGGGATTGATCGGTCTTGCAACCCTGAAACTCCGATAAGATGGCTGCAGAAAACTGGGCAGGAAAAAAATGTGTTGTTCTGGGATGTGGCCGGGCAGGCAGGTCCATTATACTGTATCTTCGGGAACAGGGAGCAGAAGTATCAGTATCTGAGCAGCGAAAAGAAGAAGATATTGAGCCGGAAACCCTGCAATGGTTACAGGCTCATGGCGTTCCTGCGCAATGGGGGGGGCATGGTGAGGATCATTTCAGGGAGGCTGAGGCCATCTTCCCCAGCCCTGGTGTACCCCTTGATATCCCGGTGCTGAAAGCGGTCAAAAGCCAGGGTGTTCCTGTCCTGGGTGAGCTGGCGTTAGCCGCTGGTAAATTCCCGGTTCCTGTCATTGGGGTAACCGGGTCAAATGGAAAGACCACTGTGACTTCTCTTTTGGCAGAGATATTTGCCGCCGAAGGAAAAGCGGTTTTTGTCGGGGGAAATATTGGCACCCCGCTTCTGGACTTTTTTTTAACGGATAAGATATACGACATTGCAGTGCTGGAGCTGTCATCTTTTCAACTGGAGCTTACAGGCGCATTCAGGCCGGATATTGCCCTGGTCCTTAATATCAGTCCTGATCACCTTGATCGGCACCATACCATGGCTGCCTATGTCGAAGCAAAGCTGAACATCTTTGCTAATCAGGGCCAGGGAGATGTTGCTGTTGTCAGTGGTGATGATCCCCATCTTTGCAGGATAAAAGGGAATCAGGGGGTGAGGCGTTGTTTTTTCGGCAGGACTTCATCCTGCGATGCAGTGGTTAAAGGTGAGGGGGTCAGCGTGCGTGTGGAGGGGAAGAAAGCAGAGGAATATCATCTGGCGAAAACCAGGATGGCATCATCTGTTAACTGCCTGAACGCTGCTGCTGCTGTACTTGCGGCAAGAATGGCGGGCTGCCCCTCCCGGACAATAGAAACGGCTTTGCGGGCGTTTGTACCGCCACGTCACCGGATGACTGAGGTCGCCGTGATAGATGGTGTGTGGTATATCAACGATTCCAAAGCGACCAATGTCGGAGCCATGACAGCTGCCCTGCAGGGGCACGACCAGGTGGTATTGATTGCAGGAGGGCGCGATAAGGGAAGCGATTTTACCTCGGCACAATCAATAGTGCAGCACAAGGTCAAGCACCTGATCGCCCTTGGTGAAGCGGCGTCAACCCTTGATGAAGTATTTGGTGCACTCGTGCCTGTCATCATTGTCCAGACAATGCAGGAAGCGGTGAATGAGGCTTGCCGCATCTCGGAACCGGGCGATGTGGTGCTTCTGGCACCTGGCTGCGCCAGTTTTGACATGTTTGGCAGCTTTGAAGAACGGGGCGAGTGTTTTTCTGCGTGCGTAGGTGAGTTGATGTAACTGATTGCGTTGTGATCAGACAAGGATAAGTGGAACGAGAAGCAAATGATTATGACATGTTGCGGGTGTGACCGCATTAATATTTCAGGAAAATGGGTCTACCCTGGTTCTTGTTGCGGGGATGATATCCTTTCTCATGGGTATTGTCCGGAATGTTTTGCTGCAATAATGAAAGAGCTGACCCTGTTATCCGAGAGAAAAGCTCTTCCAGCGGCAACAGGCATGCAGCTGTCCGTTGAGGCCTGATAGCTTTATGCGCCTGGTCATAACAGGAGGCGGAACAGGAGGACACCTGTTTCCCGGGCTTGCTGTAGCCCAGGCAATGCAAAGGCGTTATCCGGCAACAGAAATATTGTTTATCGGCACAGAACGGAGCATGGATCAGCAGGTCCTGGAAGGTGCTGATATGCAGCGGGAGATTTTGCAGTGCAGCGGACTCAAGGGTGTCAGTATTGCGGCGCGAGTTAAATCAGTTGCCCTTTTTTCCGGGGCGGTGCTTCATGCCCTTAAAATTCTTAGGCAATGTAAGGCTGAACTCGTTCTGGGAGTAGGCGGATACGTTACAGGACCGGTGCTTGTTGCGGCAAAAATGCTTGGTATCCGCACCTGTATTCATGAACAGAATTCCGTCCCTGGCCTGGCAAACCGCCTTGCAGGAAAAATAGTTGACCGCATCTTTACCTCAATTCCCTGCGAGGATTGTTTCCCGGCTGACAAGGTGCTTCAGACCGGTAATCCAGTACGCAGAGAAATTGTGGAGGCGGCACCGGCTGGTGAAAAAGATGGGGTAACCCTGCTTGTCCTTGGCGGCAGTCAAGGTGCCCACAGGATCAATACGTTGATGATGGAGGCTGCCAGAGAATTCGGCAACCTGAAACAGGAACTGAGAATTATCCATCAGGCGGGGAGGCGGGATGCAAAAATGGTACAGACCGCCTATGATGCTTGTATGATAGCGAGCGAAGTACACGCCTTTATAACAAACATGGCTCAAAAGTATAGTCAGGCAGACTTTGTGGTTTCCAGGGCTGGGGCGACCACCCTGGCGGAACTGGCCGTACGCGGCCTGCCGGCTTTGCTTATTCCATATCCTTACGCTGCTGACGATCATCAACAGAAAAATGCCGAATATTTTGCCAGACAAGGGGGGGGGCTGGTCTTTTCTGAAAAGGAACTGACCGGGATGAAGCTTGCCGCCATAATCAAGGAGTATGCTGCAAGCCCGCAGCAACTGGAGCCAATGGCAGAAAACATGCGCAGAACGGGATTGCCGGACGCGGCAGAGGTGATCGTTGAACAGTGTATGGAGCTGGTTTACGGGAACAAAGTACTCAATAACAGGGTGTAGATACCGCTTGATCGGTTGCAGGAATGCAGGCAGGGATATGTACAGAAAAACAAACCATGTTCACTTTGTTGGTATAGGCGGTATAGGTATGTCCGGTATCGCAGAGCTGCTGCTTGATCTGGGCTATTCGGTAAGTGGCTCTGACTTGCGGGCCACCTCTATCACCAGGCGTCTGAAAAGATTAGGTGCCCAGGTATATCAGGGGCATGAAGCCGGGTGGATAAAAAATGCTGATGTGGTTGTCACCTCTACGGCCATTGCTGGGAACAATCCAGAGGTGAAAGAAGCGGAAAAAGAACGTATTCCTGTTATTCAGCGGGCAGAGATGCTGGCTGAGCTTATGCGCCTGAAGAAATACGGTATCGCCATTGCTGGCAGTCATGGCAAGACATCGACCACCTCACTGGTGGCAGCAGTGCTTGGTGAAGCCGGAATGGACCCGACAGTTGTTGTTGGCGGAAAAGTGGCAAGCCTGGGCAGTAACGCCAAGTTAGGTGAGGGAGAATTCCTGGTGGCAGAAGCTGACGAAAGTGACGGTTCTTTTTTACAATTGTCTCCTGTCATCGAAGTTGTAACCAATATTGATCTTGAGCATGTTGAATATTATCGCGACCTGGATCATATTAAGGAGGTCTTCCTTGAATTTATCAATCGGCTGCCTTTTTATGGCGCAGCAATCCTCTGTTTTGATGATGTGAATATTGCCGAGCTGCTCCCCAGAATAAAGAAGCGTACCATAACGTATGGCCTTACGGAGCAGGCTGAGCTTTATGCTACCCGGATAGCTGTAGAACACGGCAGCTGCCGGTTTCTTGTTCGTCGTCTGGGCAAGGATCTGGGGGAAATCATCTTGAGACGCCCTGGACGCCATAATGTCTATAACTGTCTCGCCGCCATTGCCGTCGGTCTGGAGCTTGATATAGATTTTTTTATTATTTCCAGGGCATTGGCAGGGTATCAGGGAGTAGAGCGCCGTCTTGAGGTTAAGGGAGAGGCCAACGGCATACTCGTTGTAGATGACTATGGACATCACCCTACGGAAATCCGGGCCACCCTGGATGCAGTACGTGAGGCGTGGCCGCAGAGGCGGCTGGTGGTAACATTTCAGCCGCATCGATACAGTCGCACAAAAGGCCTGTTTAATGAATTTGTAACTGCTTTTCACCGTGCAGATGTCCTTGTCCTGACAGAGATTTATGCAGCAAGCGAGCGTCCGGTTGAAGGGGTGAACAGCTTGTCTCTGCAGGAAGCGATCAGTCAGCACGGGCAGCGTAATACTCATTTTCTGCCAGAACTGGTTCAGAAGCCGGCAGTGCTTCTTGATCTGCTTGAACCTGGCGATCTGTTGCTGACCCTGGGAGCGGGCAATATTTCCAAGGTAGGTGAAGAACTGTTAACGCTGTTGACAAAAGGTGTGAACGATCAGGTGCATTGAACATACATCCAGAGGATGTCTGCATCGGTGAACGTGGCGTTCATGCACATGCTGTCTGTGGGTAACTGCTCTCAGATCACCCATCTTCGGGCGATCACGACCTGCCGCATAGAGGGACTATAGCTGCCAATCGCGCTTGTCCGAATCCGGGCAGCCTGAAAGCAGCTGCAGGAAAAAAAGCGAGTAAAATAAAGAGGCTAGATGCTCTGTGAGGAGCTGCGTGTTTTTTTTGCGGAAAAAATACAACCACAGGTACAGCTTGCGGCAGGTTATAGCCAATGAACAGTCACCGACACGGATACAGCAATGTCTTAACGCCAGAACAGCGTAATACGCTTGGCCGGATCTGTGCCTCCGCTTTGTGGGATGTGGATATGGGCCGTTATTCCACCTTTCGTACTGGCGGGCAGGTTGATGCGCTGGTGACCGTAGAGCTTTACGCTGAACTTGAGCAGGTTATTGCTCTGCTTAAGCGTTGGGATATTTCCTGGCAGATACTTGGTGGCGGTTCAAACATTCTGGTTGCCTCTGATTGTCTCCACCTGGTGCTGCTTCGTTTAGGAGGAAATTTTACCGGACTGGAGCTTGAGATGCAGGCGAATGAAGGAAATGACATCAAGGTAAGAGCAGGCGCAGGATGTCGCTTGTCAAGGCTGCTGTCTTTTTGTCTTGAGCAGGAGTTGAGCGGCCTGGAATGGATGGCTGGCATTCCAGGAACTGTGGGTGGAGCCATATGCATGAATGCTGGTGCCCATGGAAACGTTGTTGCAGATACCCTGAAGGATGTAGAGGCTGTTGATTCTTCCGGGAAGAGAGTCTGCCTGACCTCTGAGGAGATAACCTTTGGTTATAGAAGGGCGCTGCTTCCACTGGAAGACGGCCCGATATGTATTACCAGAGGGAGGTTTTTACTTCAAAAAAGCTGCCGCGCTACCATGAATCGACAATGCCGCGAGTACAGAGGGAAAAGAAAAAAAACGCAGCCGGTTTCCCAGCCGTCAGCCGGTTCATTTTTTAAAAACCCTGAAGGCGATGCCGCCGGACACTTGATTGAACAGGCAGGGTTGAAAGGTATACGCTGCGGTGGTGCCATGGTGTCTCCACAGCATGCTAATTTTATTGTCAATACAGGTGCCGCTACTCCGCAGGATGTGTTGGACCTTATGCAGCTGGTGCAGGATAAGGTGTTTGCCTGCTCTGGTATTGTACTTGAACCGGAAGTGAAGATTCTGTAATTTATATGCAGGTCTCTTAGTGGAAGTGGTACCCATCCCTTGTCGAAGTGACGAGCTTTCATGGCTCGTTTGTGGCTGGCAAACCTGATCCAGCCATGCTGGTTAGTTCGTGACTGCTCCCGGCTTACCCATCTTCGGGCGATCGTACTTGCCCAAAGCTGGGCAATCTGAAGGTAGTTACAGGAGCAAGGCAGGTGAAGCCTCATGCCCTGTGAGCAGAGACATTAGCCCGGATTTCTCATGAACATGTTGTCTGCTTTGATAAGAAACACATAAAAACAGATGAATGTGATGTCCGTAAGCAGTCTTGAATTTCGACAAAATGTTCACCAGAGGTCAGCCCAGGCGGCACCATCTTCGCCAGTATTTTGGCAACACATATACCTTGAGTATAATGAGTTACCAAAAACTACCGAACCTGGCACCGCCTGAGCTGATGAGAAATCCAGGCCAGTGAAATGAAAAAAATAACTCCCTATAATTACTCCAGAAAATCGACAAGAAAAAAGTGGATGGAGCTGCTGGGAAGTTTCATTCTGAAGATTACGCCAGACAGAAGGCGCAAAAGGGTAAAACGGGCAGCGGTGAACTCAATGCAGCGCCCTCTTCTGTTCAGGCGTTTTTGCAGGAGTCTTTTACTGCTCTGCCTGGTTACCGCTGCATCATGCGGGCTGATATGGGGCGGCAGCGTTGTGTTGAACCATCTTGCCCTTTTTCGGTTGTCTGATATTCAGGTTACCGGAAATGTATTGACCTCAACACAGCAGATTGTAGAGTCAGGGCGTCTGGAGCTTGGCCAAAGCCTGCTGCGAACAGATTCTGCTTCCGTGGAGCGGGATATATGTTCCCTGCCGTGGATAGAAAGGGTACAGGTAGAAAAACACTGGCCGTCAATGTTGGTAATCAAGGTGCTGGAACATCGGCCTTTGGCCCTGGTCAATCTGGAAACCATTGATGGGGCCGTTTTGATGTATGTAAATAGCAAGGGAGAACTTTTTGCAAAACATGCGCCGGGGCAGGATATGGATTTTCCGGTTATCAGTGGTCTGCAGGCGCTTGATGGAGAGCGGCCGGTATATTTTCAAAAAGGGCACCTGGGCTATGCCGCGCTGCGGTTGCTTGAGCTGGCGGCCAAGGGGAATGCAATGCTGCCTATCCAGTCTATTTCGGAGGTGCATCTGGACGCAGAAGAAGGCATGGTTGTTTATCTGCTGGATCGGCCTTTTCCTGTTTATTTCGGTTCAGATGAGGTATTTACCAAATACTATCGATTGGTTAAGATACTGGACAGGTTGTATCGTAAGGATTTGATAGACGAGGTTGAATTCATCCGGATTGATTATATGAAAAACCAGATACTGGTGGCTAATAGAGAGTAATTGATGAAGGGGCTGGAAGAAAACGAAATGCGCGGGCAGGGCGAACTGATAGCTGGCCTGGATATAGGCACTACCAAGATAATGGCAGTCATTGCTGAGGCTTTTGCCGACAGGATAGAGGTCATTGGTGTTGGTTCTGCGGCTTCATCCGGTTTGAAAAAAGGGGTTGTCGTTAATATTGAGGGAACTGTTCAGGCGATCCGTCAGGCCGTCAGTGATGCTTCGGATATGGCTGGCTGCGATATCGAGACGGTTTTTGTCGGCATTGCAGGCAATCACATTAAGGGGTTCAATTCCCCAGGAATCATTGCTATCAATAACCAGGAAATCAGGGAAAAAGATATCAATGCCGTTATTCAGGCCGCTCAAACTGTAAAAATTTCTGATAATCAGCAGATTATCCATGTCCTGCCGCAGGAATATATGGTTGATGACCACACAGGTATCCAGAATCCATTGGGGATGACCGGGGTCAGGCTCGTTACCAATGTGCATATTGTCACCGCTGATGTCACCGCCTTGCATAACCTGATAACCAGCTGCAACCGGGCAGGCCTTGCAGTGTCGGAGATTGTCCTTGAATCAGTGGCTTCTTCCCATGCTGTGTTAAGCAGGGATGAAATGGAGCTTGGGGTAAGTCTGATAGATATTGGCGGCGGTACGACGGATCTGGCTGTCTTCTGCAACGGCAGTATCAAGCACACCTGGGAGCTGGCACTGGGCGGCAATAACCTGACCAGTGATCTGAGTGTTGGTCTGCGCACCCCCTTACAGGAGGCGGAAGAGTTGAAGTATCTCTATGGAGGCGCATTGTCTTCCATGATAAAGGAAAATCAGATCATTGAAGTGCCCACGGTAGGCGATCGCAAGCCGCGCCGGGTTTCCCAGCGGGTGATGGTGGAGATTCTTGAGGCCAGAATGGAAGAAATACTGCAAATGGTTAATAAGAACATGTGTGCATCAGGCTACCGTAACCGCATTAATTCAGGAATAGTCCTTACCGGTGGCTCGGCTCTTCTTGCCAACATTGTTGAAATGGCAGAGCAGATCTTTGACCTGCCCGTTCGCCTGGGGTTCCCTGACCAGATTCAGGGAAAAAAGGCAGAGATTCACTCACCCCGTTGCACTACCGGGGTGGGTCTTGTCCTTTATGGCAGCCAAAGCAACCGTTATCTGCCAAAAGAAAGCGGTGGAGTTGTCAGCAGGCTGCGAAAATGGATGAAAAGTATCGTTTAGTGTTTCTTGAAAAGAGCTTTAGCTTGATGCTGATTGATGGTAGTATCTAGAATAAATTGGTAACTGCTCCCAGCTCATCCATTTTCGGTCGAGCTGGAGGCCGTTACATACTTGAAGCGAGTGAAACCAGGGTGGCGCACATACCCTGTGTGGGTAGTTACATAAACTGTACTCAATTCCCGGGAGATGGATATGCCCTTTAGAATGGCCGAAGAAGAATCTGTAGCTGTAATTAAAGTAATCGGTGTAGGCGGCGGCGGCGGTAATGCCATTAATACCATGGTGGAAAACCGTCTTGCCGGCGTCGAGTTTATTGCTGCAAATACAGATATGCAGGCCCTGGAGAACTCACGCGCAGACATACGTTTTCAGCTGGGGCCAGGCATCGCCAAAGGTATGGGAGCAGGAGCTGATCCAGATGTGGGTAAGGAGTCAGCCCTGGAAAGTAATGATGAGTTGAAAAATGTACTGCGTGGTGCTGACATGGTTTTTATAACTGCCGGACTTGGCGGCGGTACTGGAACTGGTGCAGCCCCGGAGATTGCCAGAATCAGTAAGGAGTCTGGGGCACTGACGGTCGCTGTCGTGACAAAGCCCTTTTACTTTGAAGCAAAAAAGCGTATGCACAATGCCGAAACCGGCTGGGAACAACTGAAAGAGTATGCGGATACGATTATTACCGTACCCAATGACCGGCTCCTTGGCCTGATGAACAAGAATTCCACTTTGGTGGATATGATGAAAATGGTAGATAATGTTCTTTTGCAGGCAGTCAAGGGAATTACCGACCTTATCAATCTACCGGGACATATAAACGTCGACTTTGCTGACCTGAAAACCGTCATGAAGGAAGTCGGCCCTGCCATCATGGGCTCAGGTGCGGCAGTGGGTGAAAATAGAGCCAGCGAAGCAGCCAAGCGCGCCATAGACAATCAGCTGCTTGAAGATGTAGGGATCGATGGTGCTCGTGGCATCCTGATTAATATTTCAGCTGCTGAAGAAACCCTGACCATGAATGAATTCATGGAAGCCTCCGCCCTTATTCAGGAAAAGGCCCATGACGATGCCAATATCATTATTGGAGCACTGTTTGACGAGACACTGGGCGAGGAATTACGCGTGACTGTCATTGCCACAGGTATTTCAAGCATTGATGAGTCAGAAACAATTTCCCAGCTTGAAATCGTTCGGCGCAAGCAGGAACCGGAGAAAGCAGCTTCCTTAAAACAGATGAACCAGAAAGGCGCACGGCCTGAAGATGAGCCTTCATCTTCCTATGATAACGCTTCATTTACCGTAGCCAAACCGAATATACAGCCAAAGAATCTTTCGCAGATGCCCCGGCCAATATTTGAAGACGGTAATGACTATGCTGGTGATTTTGAAGAACCAGCCTATTTAAGAAAAAAAGCGAATTAAATCTAACCAGTTTTTTTGTCGTGCTCACCGCCGAAATCGGTACTGTCCGGAAAAAATGGGCAAACCGGTTACCAGTGGCCCTGCTGTATCCCAATGTATATCCAGTTGCCATCTCCAATTTAGGCTTTCAGCTTGTCTATACCCAGCTCAACTCTTTTGATGAGCTGGTCTGTGAGCGTTTTGTCTATCCGCAGACTGGAAATACCCCCATGTGCTCTCTTGAATCAGGCCGGAGACTGAATAACTTCCCTGTTGTCTGCTGCTCGGTTAGTTTTGAAGAGGATTTTCCCCGGATTGCTGGAATGCTCGCCGCCGGGGGTATTGCACCCTATGCAGACAAACGTGGCGACTCTGTCCGGCCTGGTGAACCTCTGGTTTTTTTTGGAGGTGCCGCCCTGATTGTCAACCCTGAGCCGCTTGCGCCGTTTGCAGACTGTATCATCATTGGTGAGGCAGAAAGTGTGCTGGATATATGCATGGTTCATATTTTGCAGCAAGAAAAGATGAGGCGCAGTCATATCCTGCTGCAGATGGCCAGCCAGATAAAGGGGTGTTATGTTCCCTCCCTGTACCGCGTAACTTATGGGGCAGAGGGCAGAATAACAGCTATAGCTGCACGTACATCAGACGTTCCGCAGCGAGTGGAAAAAGTGATCGTCAGGCAACCTTCTCAGGCCGGACATTCCCATTTACTGTCCCCTGAGGCTGAACTGGGTATGTTCATGGTGGAGCTTGGCCGGGGGTGTAGCCGTGGCTGTCGGTTTTGTGCTGCAGGGTATATCTATCGTCCTCCCAGGCTGTGGAACAGTGAATCCATTATTAACGCACTTTCCACCAGGCCTGAGCAGGTTGATCGAATTGGGTTGCTGGGGATGGAAATGGCCAGTGCTGAAACACTTGATGACCTGGCAGACTATCTGCAAAGGCACAAATGCGCATTGTCTTTTTCTTCCCTTCGCGCAGACAATATTTCCGAAAAGGTTTTATCTCTGCTGGCCGGATCACAGCTTAAAAGCGTAGCCATAGCTCCGGACGGAGCTTCAGAAAGGTTGCGGCAGGTCATTAATAAAAATCTTGAAAAAGCTGATCTGCTTGATGCCGCGATACGGCTCTGCAAGGCGGGGATCTTTCATCTCAAACTCTATGTAATGCTTGGCTTGCCCACGGAGACGTTCGCTGATCTTGATGAGTTCGCTGATATGGTGGTCAGTATGCACAATGCTCTTTTGCCTGTTGGACGAGATCGGGGACGAGTCACCGAGATCACCCTGTCAGTAAACTCTTTTGTGCCCAAGCCCTGGACCCCCTTTCAATACTGCTCCTTTGGAGGGCTTTCAACCAGAAAGGCAGGCATGGATAAAACCGCAGCTCAGTCCGTTATGGCACTGAAACAAAAAATACAGTATCTTCGGAAAATCATGGCCCCTATCCCCAATGTACGAATGAAGGTTGATCGTCCGGAACGTACGCTGATGCAGGCTGTCTTTTCCCGGGCTGATCGTCGAATTGCCCCGTTGCTGCTTGATATCGGTATTGGCAGGGCTACCTTCAGGCAGGCATTGAAAAAGCACAAAATCAGCAGCTGGCAGTATGCTGTTCGTCCCCGCTCCGGTGATGAGTTGATGTGCTGGGATATAATTGATCATGGCTTGAGACCTGGTTATCTCTGGATGGAATATGAGAAAGCAATGGCAGGAAAAACTACTTCACCATGTCAAACGGCTGTATGCCGCCGTTGCGGTATATGCGGTCAGGAAGTGGCGTCCTGATATTACCCTGTTACGCAAATTTCGAGTTAAGGGCAGTGACCGTAGAAGTGGCAGCCTGCTCCCTTTTGAACTGGTCAAGTATTTTGCTGTAACAGCCCTGGTTGCCATGCTCCTTTCATCGATCATCCTTTCCTGGATGATCTCTAATAATGCAAAAAATGTTCTTCTAAAACGCAGCGCAGTAAATGCTCCACTTTTTGCCGATAACCTGAATCGTCAGGTGTTTCTTCAGTTTGTACTGCCTACAGTGGTTCGATACGGGCGTATAGCTCTCTCTGAAGAGAAGCAGTACAAACGGCTCAATCAGATTATCCGCAATATTATCCGGGGCATGAATATTGATTCAGTGACTATCTTTGATTCTGGTGAGAATCGGGTTAGTTACTCGACCATTACTTCGCTGATTGGCAAGAAAGATATCGGGGGGCTGGAGTATAAAAAGGCCCTTGAAGGGGAAAACAGTACGGTGCTGGTTTCTGGTGGTTCCCTGTTCAGCTTGTTGCCATGGACTCCAGAGGTCTATTGTACTCTGAAAACCATAGTCCCTTTTCGCCAGGAAGATCGTTTTGGCAATAAAACCGGAGAGATCATGGGGGTAGTGGAAATAACACAGAATCTTTCTGGTGAGCTGCAGGCAATTATTAAACTGCAGGCACGAATAATTGTCTTTTCTTTATGTATAATGGCTTTTCTCTCAGCTATTCTTGGTATGATAGTGGTCAATGCCAACCGCATTATGGCACATAGAGCAGGGGAACGTATTGCTTTAGAAGAAAAATTGCAGGATTCTCAACGACTGGCTGCCCTTGGAAAAATGGTGGCAATCGTCTCTCATGAAGTAAAAAATCCGCTTGGTATTATTCGTTCGACTGCAGAAATATTAAAAAAACGAATAATAAAAGTTGCTCCAGAAAATGAGCAGTTAGCGGGTATTATTGTTGAGGAAACCGCCCGGCTGGATGGTATTGTCAGAAATTTTCTCGATTTTGCCGGCCCCCGGGAGGTAAAAATGGAGAGGGGATCATTAAACAGTGTGGCTGAACGGGGAGTAAGATTGATTCAGCCTGAATGCAGCAAGCACAAGATAGATGTGACAATGGAGCTTGACGAGCAGATGCCTGCTGTATGTATGGACAGCGAACAGATGTATCAGGTGGTGTTTAATATTCTTTTTAATGCAGTGCAAGCCATGCCGGAAGGTGGTGAATTACAGGTCAAAACGAGCACTGTTGAGAAAGAGGGCAAGGCGCAGATCGCTGTGTCTGATACTGGAGAGGGAATTGCAGAAGAAAGGCTGGCGCATATTTTTACCCCGTTTTATACGGAAAAAAATCGAGGTACCGGCCTGGGACTGGCCATTGCCAAGAGTATAGTTGATAGGCACAGCGGAGAGCTGCGGGTAGCAAGCAAAGTCGGCAGGGGAAGCTGTTTTACCATCACCCTGTCAACCGGGAACATGCCCCCGGAGTAACTAACCCGGATTTCTCATGAACATGTTATCTGACTTGAAAAGAAACACATAACTCCTCACCGCTCACCCCTCTTTGAACGATCACGACCGGCCGCATAGAGGGGCTATAGCTGCCAATCGTGCTTGTCCAAATAGGGGCAACCTGAGAGCAGTTACACGTT
>PDTE01000001.1 GCA_002747135.1 Desulfobulbus propionicus
GCGGCTACTTTGCGGTTTAAGCAGATTACATGCGTTGCGTGGTGCGTTACGCTTGCCAAATCGTGGCTGACCATAAGCTGGGTAAAACCTTTTTCGCGGCGTAAATTTTCAAGTAGTTCGCAAAAAATATGTTCTCCTTGAAAATCAACTCCTGCCGCCGGTTCGTCCAAAACAAGTAAATCCGGTTGTTGTCCGAGTGCCAAGGCAAGCAGAACGCGCTGCATTTCTCCGCCCGACAAAGCACCGATTCGCTTGTTTTCGGCATTGTTGATTTTGACCGAATTAAGCAGAGCTTTTGCTTTTTCTTTGTAAACAGGACGGATTCCAAACCACAGTGGCAATCGCTGCCGGCCCATAACCATAAATTCAAGCACGGTGAGCGGCATATTGCGGTCAAATTGCAGGCGTTGAGGAACATAGCCGATGCGGATTTTTCGTTTTTCTGCGTGGGCAAGGGTGATTTTTCCGCTATAAGGCATTTCGCCGAGCAGACTCAAAAGCAGCGTGGTTTTTCCTGCTCCGTTTGGTCCGACAATCGCTGTGCAGCTTCCTTGCGGAACTGAGGCGTGAACTGCGTCCAAAATGGTATTGCCGCCGATGCAAACCGTAACCCCGTCAAAGGTTACGGCAGCACCGTTTTTAGTTTCAAGTTGTGTCATGCAAATTGCTTTACTTAAGCTTTAAGGCTTGTTCAAGTGTTTTCATATTATGACGCATAACGGTTTCGTAATAATCAAGCGGTGCGTCTTCCGTTCCGGTGGCAACGGGGTCGAGTACGGCAACGGGAAGCCCTGTTTCTTTGGAAAGCGTTGAGCCGACTTTGGACGGGTATTGCGGTTCGGTAAAGATTGCTCCGGCTTGGCTGTTTTTGATGGTTTTTACCAGAAAGCGTAAACCTGCTGCGGAGGGTTGTTGCCCGTGAGCAAGCATTGTTGCAACGATTTCCAGTTTTGCGTCTCGTGCCAGATAATCAAAAGCTCCGTGCGGCTGAACGATTTTGTTGTTTTTGAGGCGTTTGGTGAGAGCAAGCATTTCATCTGCCAGTCGGTTCAGTTTTTGGGCGTAAGCAAGAGCATTTTTGCGGTACAGGTCTTTTTCTTTCGGGTTGGCTTTGCCAAGTCCCTCGGCGATATTGCGTGCCAACTTGGCTGCCATACGCGGACTTGCAAACAAATGCGGATTGACACCCTTTCCGCAGCAGCAATGTTTTTGTTCGCCATTATGTTCGTGTTCGCAGCCTTTATTTTCGATTATTTCTTTGATGCCTGCGGAACTGTCGATGAGCGTGATTTTGGCATTGGCTTTTTTTATCGGCGCACCGACAAATTCTTCCATGCCAAGACCGTTGATGACCAAAATATCGGCATTTGCCAGCTTTTTCATATCTTGCGGAGTAAGGGCGTAGTCGTGCGGACAACCCAGCTGTGTCGGCAACATAAGTTCCGTTTGCGTATTTTGACTGTCCTTAACGATATTTCGGGTGATTTGATAAATAGGAAATGTGGTCGCCAGTATGCGGTATTTGTTTGTAGCGTGGGCGGGTACGGTTATTCCTGCGATTAAAAAGAAAAGAAAAGACAGCATATTTATTTTTTTCATTTTTATTTCTCCGTTTTAAAAGATTTTCTTGCTAATGCGATTGCATTCGCATAAGAACTTGATTGATTGTTCAAAAACTGTCAAGCCTTTTGCGAACGCATTTGCAAAAAGAAAGATATTTTTGTTCAAAATAAGGAGAGTGAATTGCAAAGAAATACAGCACAAAAAAAAGCGATTGAGCAGGTTTTTGAAAACTGTCGGCAACCGCTTGGGGTGGAGCAGGTTTTGGTGTATGGTCGCAAATTTGTTCCTTCGCTTAATCAGGCGACAGTGTATCGCAATTTGAAAAATCTTGTTGAACAAGGGTGGCTAAGAAGGATTGTTCACCCTACACTTGGCGTATTGTATGAGCGAATGGAAAAAGGACATCATCACCATTTTCATTGCCGTGAGTGCAATCAAGCTTTTGAAGTTCCGGGTTGTGTTTTGAAAAAAGAAAAAACCGTGCCTGACGGGTTTGTAGTGGAAGAACACGAAATATTTTTATACGGAGTTTGCGGCTCTTGTAATTCGGAGCAAAAAAAGAAGTAAAACAATATGGCAGTTATTGTTTTGATGCCAAGAAATTGAGCGATTTTGCATTTTGCAAAAAAGGAGAAAATTTTGGAAACCGAGATGAAAACAAATTTGGTTCGGCATAAAACAAGAAGCGTACAAATCGGCGGCGTGGGAATTGGCGGCAATAATCCGGTACGGGTACAGAGTATGACCAATACCGACACCTGCGACGCTGCGGCGACTCTTGCCCAGATTTGTGAGCTTGCAAAAGCCGGTTGTGAAATCGTGCGTGTTGCCGTGCCGAATGAAAAGGCGGCAAAAGCTTTAAAGACGATTTGTCGGGAAGCGTCTCTGCCGTTGATTGCCGATATTCATTTTGATTCCCGTTTGGCGGTGGCGGCGGTTGAGGCGGGGATAAACGGGCTTCGGATAAATCCGGGAAATATCGGTGGTGAGCGACAAATCGACAGAGTTGTGGCAGCTGCCAAAGCAAACAGTGTTCCGATTCGGGTCGGGGTCAACAGCGGTTCGGTGGAAAAAACGCTTTTGAAGAAATACGGCGGACCGACTCCGCAGGCGATGGTTGAAAGTGCCTTGACGCATATTCGTTTGCTGGAAGAACGGGATTTTTTTCAAATGAAGATTTCGCTCAAATCTTCCGATGTACGGACAACGGTTGCCGCGTATCGACTTTTGGCGGAAAAGGTCGATTATCCGCTGCATATCGGGATTACCGAGGCGGGAACGCCACTACGGGGAGCGACCAGAAGCGGCGTCGGGCTTGGGATTTTGCTGTTTGAGGGAATCGGCGATACGGTTCGGGTTTCTTTGACCGGCGACCCCGTGCAAGAAATGCTTGTAGCGTGGGAATTGCTGCGTAGTCTTGGTTTGCGTGAGCGAGGTCCCGAAATTATTTCCTGTCCGACCTGTGGCAGAACAGAGGTCAATCTAATAGAATTGGCTCAGGCTGTAGAAAAACATTTATCAAGCGTTTGCGAGCATTTTACCGTGGCAGTGATGGGCTGCGTTGTGAACGGTCCGGGTGAGGCAAAAGAAGCGGATATCGGCATTGCCGGAGGACGGGATAGCGGTGTGATTTTTCGCAAAGGACAAATGGTGCGGAAAGTGAGCGGCAAAGAAAAGCTTATTCCTGAATTTTTGGCAGAACTGGATATGTTTTTGGCAGAAAAAAGAGACTGATAAATGGGGCTTGGTTTGGTGTGTGTTTTTGTAGCCAAAACAGGCTGAATGCAAGCGTTGGTAAGCAAAAAGTTTCTTGACAAAGAATGTAAAACTCTCCATATTTTTATGTTCGGGCAATTAGCTCAGTTGGATAGAGCGCCAGCCTCCGGAGCTGGAGGCCACAGGTTCGAATCCTGTATTGCCCACCAAGAGCAAAATTCAAAAGGCTTCACAAAGTACCAAAAACCTTGTGAAGCCTTTTGTTTTAGGCGGGTTGGTGTGTTTTTTAAGTGTTTTTGAAAAATGAAAATGTACAGATTTTTGGCTATTCTTTTTCAACCGTAACTTTTTTGCGTCCGATGCGAAAATCCCGCATGGCAAGCACTTTGGGAACGAGTTTTTCCGGTACATCGACGCTACTTGTTTGTTCGTCGATGCGGATTTTGCCGACATTGCTGCCTTGAATATCGGCGTGAAAACTCAGCGAGCCGACAATATGCCGAACTTCGATGCCGTGTTTTTTGCCGACATTGAGCCGCAAAGCGACCATTCCCGGTTCTTTTCCGTGTACTTTGCGTCTTCTGGGGGCGTTTTTGGCTCGCAGGCGTTCGCCGCGTTTTTTTTCTTCGATTGGGTGAATGGGTTCAATCGGTTGTCTTTTTTCGTTGACCTGTGCCAGTTTGAGAGCCGCAGCAGCGATGTCGAGCAGTTCGTATTCCTGACTTAATAACTCGCCGATAAGTTCTTTTTCTTTGTTGCATCTGCCTCGCTTGAGCCAGACCTCGACTTTTTCGACCAGCGAGCGTTCCCGTTTGTGCATAATTTCTTCTTCTGTGGGTAGCTCGGCTTGATTGATTGTTGTTTTGCCGTATTTTTCAATGCGGCGGAGCATATAGCGTTCCTGCGGTGTGATGAGCGAAATGGCACAGCCGCTCTTGCCTGCTCGGGCGGTACGACCGATACGGTGGATATAGACTTCGGGGTCGGGCGGCAGGTCAAAATTAAAG
>PDTE01000002.1 GCA_002747135.1 Desulfobulbus propionicus
CCCAAAAGACGTATTGGGGTTTTGCCGAGTTCGGTATTGGAAAGAAGCCGGGGCAGGGTGTAGAGGATGTCGGTGCTGTTTGCGATTGGTGTTTTGCTGGTTGCGGAACGGGTGATTGTTCTGAAATCGTGGTACCGCACCTTTAATATCAAGGTATAGCCGAGGAAGTCGTGCTGGCAGAGATGTGCTGCCACTGTCTCTGCGAGCTGGTGCAGGATTTTTGAGATGGCTTTTTTATCGACGAGATCTGTGGCAAAAGTCTTTTCTTTGCCGATAGATTTGCGAATGTGGTGTGTTTTGACCTCGCGGTGGTCGATACCCCGGCAGATATTGTAAAAGAACGTGCCGCTTTTTCCAAAATGGAAGTTGAGTTCCTCGTTACTAAAGCGGCGTAGATCGGCCCCGGTGGCAACTCCCAAGCGCTGCATCTTTGCTGCGGTTGCCTTGCCCACGCCGTAAAAGGCGGTGATTGGGAGTTGAGCCACAAAGTCGAGTGCCTGGTCTGGGGGCACAATGGTTATGCCATCGGGTTTGTTGACGTTGGAGGCGATTTTTGCCAGGAATTTATTGCAGGAGACCCCGGCGGAGGCGGTGAGCCCGGTGCTGTTGAAGATCTCTTTGCGAATTCTTTCGGCGATGATTGAGGCTGAGGGTTCTTTACATTTGTTTTCGGTGAGATCAAGAAAGGCTTCGTCGAGAGAGAGTGGTTCCACAAACGCTGTATAGCGATGAAAGATTGCCATGATTTCTGAGGAGACCTCTTTGTAACGGGCCATTCGTGGAGTAATGAAAATGCCCTGAGGGCAGAGGCGGGCTGCTCGGGCGCAGGGCATGGCTGAGTGGATGCCGTAACGTCTGGCCTCGTACGAACAGGCGGCAACGACGCCTCTACTCTGCGGAGGGCCGCCAACAATGACCGGACGTTGTTGCAGCTTTGGGTTGTCGTGCTGTTCGACCGATGCAAAGAAGGCATCCATATCAATATGGACAATTTTTCTGTTTCTGTCCATGGCTGTTGTGTTATAAAATAAGCAGTGTCATGAAAAGAAATTTTCGGAGCATTTTCATTCTTTTCCCAATATACCTACTATGAATAAACGTGTCTGTATAGAATCAAATATTTTGTTTCAAGGGCTTTCCTCTGAAATGTTGTCTCAGATAGAGGGCATCTCTCGTATGAAGCGCGTAGAACGTGGTGAGATGATCTTTTTTGACGGCGATGCGTGTGACGGTTTTTACATTGTTGTTACGGGGAAGGTGAAGATTTTTAAGACTTCGTTACACGGTAAAGAACAGATTTTGCATATCTTTGGCCAAGGCCAGCCTTTTGGAGAGGTTCCTGTTTTTCATGGAAAGCCTTTTCCGGCCTCTGCCCAGGCTCTGGCGGCGGGTGAGGTGTTGTTTTTTCCCCGGAAGGATTTTATCGCTCTGCTTACGAACAATCCTTCTATTGCCCTTGCCATGCTTGCCGTTTTGTCGATGCGGCTGCGAAAGTTCACCACCCAGATTGAAAATCTCTCGCTCAAGGAAGTACCGGAGCGTCTTGCTGCGTATCTTCTTGTCCTCTTCGAAGAGCAGGGGCATAGTGCCACTGTGGAACTGGAGATTTCTAAAGGGCAGTTGGCCAGTCTTCTGGGAACCACCCCTGAAACGCTCTCCCGGATTTTTCATAAAATGACCGACGAGGGACTGATTACCGTTACAGGCAAACAGATCACCCTGCTGGATCGCAATCGTCTGATTGAGAGATAACGGTGAGTTTTCACCTCATATTTTGAAAGAATTGACCATATTATTCAATACCGTCGAAAGTTCCCGCAGTTGCCCGGCCTGAGAAGTTAAATCTGAATTTCCTTTCGCGATTTGCCGGGATGCCTCACTCACCTCGGCAATATCATTACTGATCTCTCCCAGGAGAGCATTTCCCTGATTGATATTTGTGTTAATTTCCATAAACCCTTCATTTGCCTGCGTAATGTTTGCCGTAATCTCCCGGGTAGAAACAGATTGTTCTTCCACAGCTGTTGTAATAGTGCTGATTATCTCATTAATCTGGTTTATGATTTTAACAATTCCATCAATGGCAGAAATGGAAATCCTTGAACTCTCCTGAACCCCGCTGATCTGGTCTTTTATGTCATTTGTCGCCTCTGATGTCTGTGCTGCCAACTCTTTAATTTCAGTTGCCACGACAGCAAAACCCTTCCCGGATTCGCCAGCCCTTGCCGCTTCTATGGTGGCATTTAAGGCTAACAGATTGGTTTTATCAGAAATATCAGTAATGGTTTCTGTTACTTTGGAAATGGATTGTGCGGCCTTTTCCAGTTCACTCATTCTTTCAACAGTCTCTTGAGCCTGCTGAACAGCAGAACCAGATATCCGTGCCGCATCCTCTACATTTCCCGCGATCCGGGAAACAGTTACTGACAACTCTTCAGAAGCATTTGCAACCGTGGACATATTGGTTGTAGACTGTTCCATTGCAGCGGCAACAGTTGTAACAATATTTGTATTAAGTTCTTCGGTCATCGCTGCCACGTTATTTACCCGATCAGATGTCGTCGTTGCGTGGGAGGACAATTCTGCCGTAATATCTGTCAGATTATGGGACGCATCGTTAACCTCGTGTGTATTTTTACTTACCTGGGTAACAATGGTTTGCATTTTTTCGATAAACACATTGAACCAGGAGGCAAATTCTCCCAATTCATCTTTTGAATTGATAGAAAGACGCATGGTAAGATCGCCTTCACTTTGCCTGAGTTTTGTGGTGACATCATTTAAGGGCCGAACTATCAGCGAACGGGTGAAAAAATAGATAGCCAGCGACATGACCACTATAGAAATCAGTCCTGCAGCAACAAAAAATATCAACAAATTTTGTATATTCGAAAGAACCTTCCTTTTCTCAAATTTTAAGACAACATACCAACCAGTTTCCTGCACAGGAGCATAAAACACGAAGAATTCACGACCATTATCTTCAAATTCAAAAAAACCGGATTTCCCCGAAACAAGAACAGAACGCATGGATTTGGCAACTTGCGCATTTGCATTATCCTGTATTTTTGTAGTCATGAGTTTATCATCGCCCCCCCCAGCAAGAAATATGCCAGTATCAGAAATAAGAAACGGTTTGCCTTCGTAGCCTATTTTCATTTCATGGACAGCTTCCTTCAGGCTTGAAATATCCATATCCACAGTAACACATCCCATAAGAGAGCCTTGAATCTCATGGTATATAGGATATGAGATTGTTGTCATGGAAACTCCTGAAACTGTATCTTTATAAGCCTCTGTCCATCCACCATCTTTTCCTGCAGTTCCAACTTTATACCATTCGCTTGTCCAGATATTGAAATCGTTTGTCGTATACTCATCACTTGCTACAACCTTCTCTCCTTCTCTAAACGCATAGGGGGCGGCCTTTTTTATTCCGGGAAAAACATTTTTTCGAAACCATATTCCCATCCCGGCAGTTTCGGGAGAAATCTTGACAAATCTGACCAGAAGCTTCTCGTAATCTTCAGCAATGTACGTTTCCTGGACAATCTCTTCTACCGCCTTTGCCAGCCCTTGAGCCAAAGCCTTCTCTTTTACGAGAAGTTCGTTCATTCGTGAAGCTGTTTCTTTTGCCTGTAGCAACATCTCACGATGCAGATTATCTATAAGCTCCTGTCTGGCAAACCTGTAACTTGCTAGAGAAATAACAGTTATAGCAATGGTGATAATGGGAACGATAAAAAAGAGGTATCTTTTCACCAACGACAATGATTTCAAATTTAAAAGCCCCATTTTCACTCCTTTTCATATGAAATTAACTCGAAAACAGACATACCAGAGAATCCAGCGGCGAGTGGAACAGGTGCGGTGGATTCTCTGGTACCAGTTTATAATGTGCATGAGTGCCTTGCTGGCTAAAACCTGTCATAAAAAACAAGAAATTGAACGTGTCTTGATAATAGTAACTTGAAGCACTAAGGCACTTATCCCGCTTGTGAGGGAGAATCCTTATATCTTAAAGGAAGTAACAATTTTCTTCAATGCTGCTGAAAGTTCCTCTAATTGAGCAGCCTGTTCTGTAACCGCTGCGCTTTTTCCTGAAATTTGCTCGGCAGCTTCACTTACCTGAATAATATCACCGCTGATTTTCTCTGAAATTGATGCACCTTGGTTTACATTTTCATTGAT
>PDTE01000012.1 GCA_002747135.1 Desulfobulbus propionicus
TCCTGTCCTTATGCAGCCTTGCCCTGTGTTGCATAGTAGTACTATGTGACACAGGACAAGGCTGCATAAGGGCTGAAAAAGACAAGCAGGATACGACAGAGCAACGTTGACAGGACACTAGGTACTTCACAACTTAGGGTAAAAAGAAAGGTGCATACTCCCTGTTTTTTCTTGCCTTTGTATCGTTACATTTACGCGATAAACCTTATTAATTAATTCTTCGGTGAGTATTTCTTCTGGTCGACCACAAGAATCTATCTTTCCTTTATTCATGACATAAATTCGATCACAATACATAGCTGCCAGATTCAAATCGTGCATAACCACAAGAGAAGTTATTTTGATTTTTTTTACAAGCTCCATTATTTCTAACTGATAATGGATATCCAGATGATTAGTAGGTTCATCCAACATAAGAATTTTTGCTTGCTGGGCCAATGCTCTTGCAATAAGTGTTCGCTGTTTTTCGCCGCCGGAAAGAGTATGAAAAAATCGTTCCCTAAAATCAATTAATCCTACTTCTTCAAGCGCACGATTTACCAATATATGATCTTCTTTGTTGTCTCTGTCAAATATTCCTTTATGGGGGTTACGCCCCATCATAACGACTTCTTTAACTTTAAGTTCAAACTGCTCACTTGTTTCCTGGATCACTGAAGCCGCTTTTTTAGCCAACTCCTTTGCACTCATATTCCAGATATTTCTGTCATTTAAAAAAATCGTCCCTGATAAAGGACGATTAACTCGATATATACATTTTAATAAACTCGACTTTCCGCTTCCGTTAGGGCCTACAATTCCGACGAACTCTCCATTATTTATTTCAAGGTTTACATTATCTACAATCTTTTTACCGTCAACTCCCCATGAAAGATTTTCAATATGTAGTCTCATACCTTACCTTATGGCAACTACTCACAGGGCATGTATCACCCTGGTTTCACTTGATTTATATCTGTAACTGCTTTCAGGTTGCCCAGATTTGGGCAGCACGATTGGCAGCTATAGCCCCGTAACCAATTACATAGCCCCTCTATGCGGCAGGTCGTGATCGCCCGAAGATGGGTGACCTGAAAGCAGTTACACCTTATGAGGGAAACTTTCCTTTGGTTCTTAAAAGCCAAATAAAAAAGGGTGCACCAATAAATCCTGTTACTATCCCTAGGGGTAATTCTCTTGGGGCAAAAACAACTCTTGCAAAAACATCGACCCAGATAAGAAATATTGCACCAATAAGTGCTCCTATTGGCAGAACCTTTCTATGATCAGCACCGACGAGTATCCTTGTTATATGTGGAATAATTAAGCCCACAAAACCAATAGAGCCGCTTACCGCCACAAGAGCACCAGTAAGAATGGAAGTCGCCACAAAAAGAATTTTGCGAAATTTGTTGATATCTACCCCAAGAGTGGTCGCATTTTCATCTCCCATCAACATTGAGTTGAGAGAACGAGACTGCAAGTACAAAAATAGTATACTCATGGTTAACACCACTGTTGGAACAGTCAGTTTATCCCAACGTGCGCCGCCTAAACCACCTAACATCCAGAACATTGCCGATGAAGCACCGTTACGTTGCTCAAGATATATCATAAAATTGGTGATAGCCATGAAGATATAAGAAACAGCTAACCCCGCAAGAATCATACGTATTGGAGTTACCTTATTGTCCTGTTGGGCTATAGCAAAAACAAGAAAAAAAGCAAAAATAGCCCCTGAAAAAGCGGTTAGGGAAACGGCATAAAGTTCTTCGAGGTTTATCCCGAAAAGAGAGGAAGCAAAGAGGAGCATAAATACCGCTCCAGTACATGCTCCTGATGATATTCCAAGCAAATAGGGGTCAGCCAGAGGATTTCGTACCAGTGATTGGATAGTTGTCCCGGCAACAGAAAGGCCAGCACCTACAAGAGCTCCCAGAATAACTCTAGGTAAACGTATTTGCCAGACAATACCTATCTCGTTTCTGGGCCATTCTCCGCTTACTATATCTGGAAATAACTGACCAAAGATTATAGACCATACCCTGCTAAAAGGAATAGATACCGAGCCGATGGAAACACCCATCGTTACGCTAAAAAAAAGGATAAGTGTTAAGGAAAACAGCAAAAAGGAAATTTTTGACCGAAAAAATATTTTTTTCTCCATAAAGTTTTTTTGTAACTACTCACTGGGTGTGTAACTCTCTGGTTTTACCTACCTCAAACGTGTAACTGCTCTCAGGTTACCCGGATTCAGGCAAGCACGCTTGACAGCTATCCCCCCATAACCGATAACAGAGTCTCTGCTTCTGCGTTGTTCTTTTACTTTTTAACGTGAACTGGTCGCGGGTACTTCAGCTAGCAAACACGACTTTCGACTATACAAAAGAGTATGCGGAACATCGTAATCGTGCAAAGATGAGGGGCCCGTGACCAGCGTTACAAACTATTTAAAAAGTTCCGGATAAAAAGCGTGAGCCATCATTTCGAGTCCTGTCACCGCCCTTGGCCCTGTATATGCGTCTTCAACCCGCATTATAAATATTTTGTTGTTAACCACAGCACTCACACCCTCCATTCCAGGCTTATTAAGCAAATATTGCTTAAGTTTTTCTCCTGGAAATTTCCCATATTCAAGAATAAGAACAAAATCTGGATTTCGGCCAATGATTTCCTCCCAACTGACATCTATCCAGCTATCCTTAATATCATCAAATAAATTTTCAGCACCGGCAAGTTTTACTAAAGCATTTGGCATAGCTTGTCCTGCCGCTGTCCCTGGGGTTTCATATCCTTGAGTATAGATAAAGACCTTCAATGGTTTCGTGACTTTTGCTATCGTTTCACGAAGAGATTTGATCCTCTTGTCATAGTTTAAAATCAAATCCTTAGCTCGACTTTGAACATTAAAGATAATACCTAGATTCCGGATATCTGTGTAAACATCTTCCATACTAACCGGTGGCTTCTTCATAACACGAACTAAAGATTCTGAAATGGCATAACTGTTTATGCCATACCGGGAAAGCTCTTTAGGAGTAATACAGTTCTGTGTACAGTCACCGGGAATATCTAATCCATACCAGAATCCCGATAAAAAGAAGTCTGGATTAACGGCAAGCAATTTTTCCAGCTTAATGTATCCATTGGAAGCCATCGGTATCTTTTTCAATTTTTCCTTGTATTTTGGGGATACCTCATAACCGTAGTAAGGAAATCCTGCATATCCTGTCAGCTTATCTTCCAGGCCAAGTACGAACATCAGTTCAATAATGTTGCTATCTCCATTAGTAAGTACCTTTTGGGGAGAAGATTTAAAGGTAATTTCTCGCTTTCCATTTTTAATGGTAACAGGATATGTTGTTTTTGCGTCACTTGGTAGATTTTTCGCCCACTCAAGAGCACTATCCGCAAAAAC
Source organism: Desulfobulbus propionicus (assembly GCA_002747135.1). Classification (GTDB taxonomy): domain Bacteria; phylum Desulfobacterota; class Desulfobulbia; order Desulfobulbales; family Desulfobulbaceae; genus Desulfogranum; species Desulfogranum propionicus_A. The sequence continues at coordinate 3,398 of PDTE01000012.1, forward strand.
AGGTGTTGCGGGTATAAAAAAAAGAATTGTCAGTAAAAGTAGAAGACGCAGGGTGTTTTTCATTTACTTGCTCCCTAGTTGATATTAATCATAAAAAAAGGGTAATTCCAAATAGTTAAATAATAACAGAAGATAACAGGTAACTATTCACAGGTCACCCCTTTTTGAACGATCACGACCCGCCGCATAGAGGGGCTGTAGCTGCCAATCGTGCTTGTCCAAATACGGGCAACCTGAGAGCAGTTACTTATAATCTGTTTCAAGCACAAAAGACTGTTTCTTAAGCCTTTTATCAAGTGCCCAAAGCTTTGTTTGTGATAATTTTGCTGAAGCCAATAAATAAATATTCAGGAGGTTCCGCATCATGGAGAACTCCCGTAAGTTCAACTCTGCATTGCCTCCCGCAGTTTTGCGTCCAGGACAGCAAGAAACTCCTGGGTGGTAAGAAAACCTTGATCTCCACCAACGAGAAGAGCCAAATCCCTGGTCATATATCCTGACTCAACAGTTTCTATACAGACCCGCTCCAGGATTTCCGCAAACCGGACAACAGCAGGAGTGTCATCAAATTTGCCTCGATACTTCAAGGCCCTGGTCCAGGCAAAAATGGAGGCTATCGGGTTGGTCGAAGTGGCGTTTCCTCTCTGATGTTCACGATAATGGCGGGTGACAGTCCCATGGGCCGCCTCAGCCTCTATGGTTTTTCCATCTTCGGTCATGAGCACCGAGGTCATAAGCCCAAGCGATCCAAACCCTTGCGCAACGGTGTCAGACTGTACATCACCGTCATAGTTTTTGCAGGCCCAGACAAAACCACCTTCCCACTTCAGGGCAGCTGCCACCATATCGTCAATAAGCCTGTGTTCGTAGGTAATGCCGGCGGCTGTAAATGTATCCGCAAATTCAGCTTCAAAGATCTCCTGGAAAATATCCTTGAACCGGCCGTCATATTTTTTCAAAATGGTATTCTTGGTGGACAGATATAACGGCCAGCCCAGATCAAGGGCATAATTCATGCACGAACGGGCAAATCCGCGAATCGAGTCATCAAGGTTATACATGCCCATTGCGCAGCCACTACCATTAAAATTAAAGACTTCGTATTCCACAGGTTCAGCACCGGAGGAAGGCTCGAATCTCATGGTCAGCCTGCCAGCCTCGGGTATAAGAAAATCAGCGGCCCGGTATTGATCACCAAAAGCATGACGGCCAATGACTATGGGCTTTTTCCATCCTGGAACGAGCCGGGGGATATTGTTACAGATAATCGGCTGCCGAAAAACAGTACCTCCGATAATATTTCTGATCGTACCATTTGGAGAACGCCACATTTTTTTCAGGTTAAATTCTTCCATCCTGGCTTCATCCGGGGTAATAGTGGCGCATTTGACACCGACACCGCAGCGTTTAATTGCCTGTGCCGCCTCAATGGTGACCTGATCGTTGGTTTTGTCCCGCTGCTGAATGCTTAAATCAAAGTATTTTAACTCCACGTCCAGGTAAGGCAGAATAAGCCTTTGCTTGATAAATTCCCAGATTACCCGGGTCATTTCATCACCATCAAGCTCAACCAGAGGATTTTTCACCAGAATTTTGTTCATATTTATTCCTTGAAGAGTTACCGGTCACAGTATCAATCACGTGGTCTGTACCTTAAGTGTTATTTTCTGCTGTTGCAGTCTTCTTTCTGTAAAAACACCTTACATACTTAACATCCTGTCCAAAGACAAGGTCTTGTTACCTTTTAGCGGCATATATTTGTAACTACTCACCGCTCACCCCTCTTTGAACGATCACGACCCGCCGCATAGAGGGGCTATAGCTGCCAATCGTGCTTGTCCAAATATGGGCAACCTGAAAAACCAGAGAGGTACACACCCAGTGAGTAGTTACATATATTTGATCATTACAGGCCTGGCTGTCAGAGGTAAAAGAAAAAAAGTAACCAATCATGTGGTTTGTACTGTAAGTGTTACCCTCTGTTTTTGACGTGTAACTGGTAACGGGTGCTTCAACTCTGGACAAGCACCATTTTCCGCTCTACAAGAGTATGCGGGAAAGAGTGATCGGGCAAAGATGAAGTGGCCGTGACCAGTTACGAAAAAAGTATTGTCAAAGGGATAAATGAAGGTATATTTTTATTATCTGCTTCCTGCTCGCCTCGATTTGGCAAGCACTCTTTTTCGCTCTACAAGAGTATGCGGGAAAGAGTGATCGGGCAAAGATGAAGTGCCTGTGACCAGTTACCTTCGAGCCGCTACTCTCAACCTGCGAGTCAACGTTATGATCAATAAAGACCTGCTTGATATTCTTGCCTGTCCGCAATGTAAAGGCCCGGTCCAGCTTAACAATGATCAGTCCGGCTTACTCTGCCACACCTGTTCGCTGTTTTACGAGATAAAAGATGATATACCTGTCATGCTCATTGATGAAGCTAAACCTGTGCCTCGTACGGAAAAAACGGAGGACAGCTGACCTCGCGTTTTATAAACCTTTCTCTGTCCCGTAAGAGCTTTGGAAAAACACCTGTTTTCCAAATAATTGCTCAATAAAATCAAAGAGGTACTGATATGACCTGTGAAGATCCTGTTGCGGCCATACTGGAGAACCATGTTGTTGTCGGCAATCATAAAACAAGCAACTATTTTGCTGCCCTGAAAGAGCTTGTTCAATGCAGGGAACAAGCGGATGATCAGGTTGTCAGAGAACACTGGCAGCAAGGTATAGACGAAGTGTATGCACTGGTCCGTGAAGAGATCCTGACCAATACTGACAACCCTGTAAATCAGGTGAACTTTGGTACATCAGGATGGCGGGGCATGCTTGGAAAAGATATTTTTGTCCGGTCAGTCGCCACAGTCACCTGTGCTATCCTCAACCTCTATGCCGAAGGAGAAAACAATCCTGAGATATTTGAAGCCTTGGGGAATATTGATTTTGCTGCCATGCAGAAAAAAGGCTGCGTAGTAGGCTTTGACAACCGCTTTGGCGGAGAAATTCTGGCCCTGGCCGTGATGAACGTACTCGCTGCAAACGGAGTAAAGGTGTTGTATGCCGGAGAAGCTACAACTGGCGCCCTCTCAGCCTCTGTCATGCAGCGCGGTGCGGCTTTTTCTGTAAACCTTACCCCAAGCCACAACCCCATGGAATATGGTGGATTCAAGTATAATGCAGCAGATGCAGGGCCGGCAGCGCCAATTTTGACAGACTCCATAACCAGCACGTCAAAACAGTATCTAGACGCCGGCACCAATCCTTATATGAAAGAAGGCCTTGATCTGCAGGCTCCCTTGAGCAACCATCCCGGGATAGTGAGGGAAAATGCCCTGGAAAGCTGGCAGCATCTCATCATGGCAAATAAAAGTATCCACGGGGTTGATTACTCCTGGCTCACTCGTGCCTATGCCGCCAATACTGATATGGTTGTCTGTGTCGATTCTGTACACGGGGCGTCCAGAAATTACATACAAGACCTGCTCAACAACCCGCCTGAGGAGCGGCTTATACTGCTCAGGAACACAGCGGACTGCACCTTTGGCGGCATTGCTCCCGAACCTTCTTCCAACAATATGCAGTTTGTCATACAGGCCCTGCAACAACATGATGCACCGCTGAAAGTAGGGGCAATCATTGATCCGGATGCAGACCGGATTCGTTTTACCGATGGCACCATTGAAATATCCATGAACCAGTTCGGGGCCATGGCCTATCACTACCTTCATGAAGTCAAGGGCAAAAAAGGCATGGTTGCAAAGACCGTCGCCTCAAGCAACCTGGCAAATGCCATTGCCAGACGGCTTAATGAGAAAATCTTTGAGCCAAAGGTGGGATTCAAGGAGTTCAAGCCGGTTATGGGAAAAGCGCTGGTCTTTTTCGAGGAATCTGACGGCATATCCATCATCGGTCATACACCGGAGAAAGATGCCTTTATCGGGTTGATCCTGGCCATTGACATGGTCCAGACCCTTGGCATTTCCCTCGGTCAATATCTCCACCAGATTGAAACCACCTACGGGCATTACCACCCGGATCGCGGCGGTATTGAAGTTAGCCAGCAAGGTGAAGCGCTCACAGCTTCCCTGAAAAAGCTTGAAGCGTATAAACCTGGAGTTGAAGTGATGATCGGCCCTCATCCTAAAAAAATCAAGGAAGTAATCGATATTGATGGGCGCAAGATTATTTTTAATGATGATTCCTGGCTCATGATACGTCCATCCGGTACTGAACCAAAAGTCCGTTTTTATGTGGAGGCAAGAGATGCCCTGGAAACAGCTTTTCTTGTAGAAAGAGCGCATTCCATGCTTGCCGAAACGGGAGTCCTGCCATAGTGTTATGGAATACCATATATTACTGGAGCCCGTTGTCACTCTGTCTGAGCGAAGCAGAGACAGGGTAAGAGGTACTGGCTCAATAAAAAAACAAAAGAGATAACAACCATGTGGGATTACACAGATAAGGTTCACGAGCATTTTATAAACCCTAAAAATGTCGGTGAGATAGAAGATGCAGATGGTGTAGGCGATGTCGGGTCTCTTGCCTGCGGAGATGCTCTTAAACTGACCATAAAGGTTGATGAAAACGATATCATAACTGACGCAAAGTTTAAGACCTTTGGCTGCGCCTCAGCCATAGCCAGTTCTTCAGTGCTCACTGAAATGATCAAAGGGCTTCCCGTTGAAAGGGCAAAGAACATTACCAACGATGATATCGCCCGGGAACTGGGCGGTCTCCCTAAAGAGAAAATGCACTGCTCTGTCATGGGGCGGGAGGCTCTGGAAGCAGCTATTGCTGATTATACCGGAGTCATTCTGCCCATGGCCCAGGGAGAAGTGGTGTGTGAGTGCTTTGGGGTAACTGACCTTGAAATCATCCGGGCCATTGAAGAAAACAACTTACGATCACTGGAGGAAATCACCAACTTCACCAAAGCAGGCGGCGGATGCGGAAAATGTGAAAAACAACTGCAGGATATTCTTCAGGGTGCCGACAATGAACTGCCGCCATTAACCAGCGTTCCCAGGCAAAAGAAGGTACTGACCACACTGCAAAAAATCAAGAAGATTGAGCAGGTGCTTGATCGTGAGATAAAACCTGCCCTGAAAAAGGATGGCGGAAGCATTGAGCTCGTTGACGTCGATGGTGATACCGTCCTTGTATCTCTGCGTGGTTCCTGCTCTGGCTGCCAGTCTTCACAGACCACTTTGAAGCAGTATGTAGAAAAGAAATTACGTGAACAAGTGATGGAAACACTGGTAGTTGAGGAGGCCAAGTAATGCAGTTGCACAACAAGGGCGTTGTATATATGGATAACAACGCCACCACCTGTATTGCCCCGGAAGTTGCCGAGGCAATGATGCCTTTTCTTACAGATTTTTATGGCAACCCCTCTTCCATGCATACCTTTGGCGGACAGGTTAACAACGCTGTTCAGCAGGCTCGCGCCTCCACCGCAGAGCTGCTTGGCGCTGAACCTGAAGAGATCGTTTTTACCAGCTGCGGCACAGAGAGCGACTCCACAGCCATTCTTTCCTCATTGCAGACGTATCCTGGCAGACGCCATATAGTCACTACCCGGGTTGAACATCCGGCGGTGAAAAGTCTGTGCGAAAGCATTGATCAACTGACCGGGCGCAAGCACCGTATTACCTGGATTCCGGTTAATCCTGACGGCACCCTCGACATCCAGAAATATCGTGAAAGCCTGACTGAAGACACCGCTATTGTCAGCATAATGTGGGCAAACAATGAGACCGGCGTCCTTTTTCCTGTGGAAGAAATGGCGCAGATTGCCAAGGAACGCGACATTCTTTTCCACACCGATGCGGTTCAGGCTGTGGGCAAAATCCCGATCAATCTTCGGGACTCAGCGATTGATTTTCTCTCCCTTTCCGGCCACAAGCTCCATGCGCCCAAAGGTGTGGGAGCGCTGTATGTTGCCAGGGGCACCCCTTTTGTTCCCTTTCTTAATGGGGGACACCAGGAACACGGAAGACGTGGCGGAACCGAGAATGTTGCCTCAATCATCGCTCTTGGCAAGGCCTGCGAGTTGGCCGGTCTGAATATGCAAGAAGAAAACAGTAAAGTAAGGTTTCTTCGAGACAAACTTGAGCACGGTCTGCTGCGCACTGTTCCCAAGGCACTTTTGAACGGACATAAGGAACTTCGCCTCCCCAATACCTGTAACATCAGCTTTGAATATGTTGAAGGAGAAGCCATCCTTCTCTACATGAACCAGCACAATATCTGCGCCTCCTCAGGCTCAGCCTGCACCTCAGGATCGCTTGAACCATCCCACGTTATGCGTGCCATGGGCGTACCTTTTACCGCTGCCCACGGGTCAATCAGGTTCAGTCTTTCTGCCTACAACACCGAGGCAGAGGTTGACTTTGTCCTGGAAAAATTACCTCCCATAATAGCAAAGCTGAGAGAAATGTCACCTTTCTGGGAAGGATAACCTACGCTCCTGCAGAGAAAACCATGCGCATTATTACCCCTTCATATACGATCCTCCATGACCTTGATGGTAAAAGTCTGGCCGAACGTATTGAGTACTGTGGACGCATCTGCTACAAAAGCGAAAACCTGATTGATAAGGATACAGCACTTCCATTTGTAGAAAAAATGGCAGACCACGGCCATAATTCCGTGCTTGAAATGGGGGTGATAACCTTCAAACTTTCCGGACTGACACAGCAGAGGATTGATTCCTTTCTGCATTGTCAGCCGGTATTTCTACAGATTAACAGGCTCAGGGACGATACCCTGTTAATCACGGGCTCGGTAAGAGCCTATCGGGAACTGTTCATTTTTCAGCCTGACAACGAGGTCATCCAGGCTGTAACGGCTTTTATTTCCCGACGCCACCCCTACTTTTACCACTCTCTTTCCCCTGTCGATTCCCTGGAATCGTTGCCAGGTATACACGTGGAAAAAATAGAGCTTGATGAAGTAGACAGACTTGACCCTGACCTGCTGGGACGACACCGTTATCTGGGGGTAAAATTTACAGTTAACCGCGCGGTTACTCATGAACTGGTACGACACAGACCCTGTTCTTTTCTACAGGAAAGTCAACGCTACTGCAGATACTCTGCGGATAAGTTCGGCAATGAGGTCACCTTTATCAAACCTCTCTTTTATCAGGAGGATTCCCAGGAATATCAACTCTGGCTTCAGGCGATGGAGGAAACAGAAAAACTGTACCTGAAACTGCTGGAAACCTCCACACCGCAAGCGGCACGGACGGTACTGCCCAATTCGTGCAAGACTGAAATAATAGTGTACACCAACCTGGTAGAATGGGGCCATATTTTAACCCTGCGCACGCCCAAAAATGCCGATCCTTCCATGCGGGAGGTCATGATTCCCCTGTTGGAAGAACTAAAAGCGCTTTTTCCTGGTCAATTTGCCTGATTCATCAGGTTACCTTCTTTTTTCCATTCGATTTTTGACCATTTTTTTTTTTTGGTGTATTATGAGCCTATAATCGACAAATTAAGGGTGTTGAAAAGATCAGGGTAACTCTTTGTAGTTCTGCGCAAACCCGACGACAAGGTTTTCCTTGCAAAACAACACAGTTTCAAAGAGATAAGTTGATTATTTCAATGCCCTTAAATTGTATGTAAGCCAATATTTGCAGGCAGATTCAGGAGATGGCGACAAAAAACACCAACAAGAAAATATCCCAGAAATCCTCGGTAAAGCGAACGGTAAAAGATCAATCCGGTGCTGGAAAACTGAAAATAGGTGAGCTGCTAAGCAAGGCTGGTTATATAACCTCGTCACAATTTGAGCAAGCCAAGGTCATTCAGAGAAAAACCGGAAAACGACTTGGCCATATTCTCCTTGAAAACGGTGCCATTGAGCGCGACACCATCGCTAATTTTCTCAGCAGAAATCACAACTACCCCCTGGTTTCCATTGATGACGAGGCACCAAGCCAGGAAGCACTTGATCTTATTCCCTATGAGACCGCCAAGCAATATCTCGCCTTCCCGCTGAGAATAGCCGGCAACACGCTGCAGGTCACCATGGCCGAGCCTACCGACGCAATAGAGGTCGAGGAATTACAGGACTTTGCCCAGAAAGGTCTTCATATCTGTGTCTCAACAGCAAGAGACATCATTGATAGTTACAGAAAATATTACAAAATCGATGATGAAGAATACCAATCTTTTTTCAGCGTAGACCAAGATTTAGATGTGCCCGATGAAGTCACCCAGGTAGAAGATTTCGGGGCACTGGTTTCCGATGCGGTTGAAGATTTCGAGATAGAAAGCTCTCCTAATGATGATGATAGTTTTGATCAATTTTCCGCTTCAGACGCCCCTATCATCAAGCTGGTAAACGGCATTCTTGTCAAAGCAGTACAGGAGGGAGTCAGCGATATTCATATCGAACCATTTGAAAAGACCATGCAGGTTCGTTACAGGAAGGACGGTGCCTTGTTTAAGTCAATGAACCTGCCGCTTACTATTAAAAATGCCATGGTCGCGAGGGTAAAAATCCTGGCAGACCTCAATATCACCGAGCGAAGAGTCCCTCAGGACGGCCGTATCAAGATGCGCCTTGGCCGGAACAAGGCTGTCGATTTTCGTGTTTCCACCCTGCCTCTTTTGCATGGGGAAGGTATTGTACTTCGAATTCTGGATAAAGGCTCTCTCAATGTTGACCTGACCAAACTCGGGTTCTCCCAAGAGACCTTTTCCATGCTCAAACGCTGCCTCAGCAGGCCGCAAGGCCTTTTGCTGGTAACAGGCCCAACAGGGAGCGGGAAAACAGTCACCCTGTATTCTGCCCTTAACTCGCTTAACAAAGAGGATATAAAAATTCTCACCGCAGAAGACCCGGTGGAATTTAACTTCAAGGGAATAAATCAGGTAAACGTCAACACCGAAGTTGGCATGACCTTTGCGGCAGCGTTAAAAGCTTTTCTTCGCCAGGACCCGGATATCATCATGGTTGGGGAGATACGGGATATTGACACCGCTGAAATAGCGATAAAGGCGGCAATGACAGGTCACCTGGTTTTTTCCACCCTCCACACCAATGATTCACCTGCCACGGTGGGCCGTATGATTGATATCGGCATACCATCCTACATCCTCGCCTCTTCACTGACCATGGTTTTGTCCCAGCGTCTCGGTCGGCGTTTGTGCGCAGAATGCAAGGTTGCTGCGACCTATGACAGGCGGGAACTCCTCAATGCAGGGTTTCAGGAAAACGAGCTTGATGATCTGCATCTCTATAAAGCTGTTGGCTGCGCTAAATGCAACGGACTTGGCTACAAAGGCAGAGTAGGCTTTTTTGAACTGATGGAAGTAACAGAAGAGGTCGCCAAAGCAATACAGGCTGAAGTTCCAGAAGAACAACTGCGTAAAATAGCCATCCAGGAAGGGATGGTACCTCTTCGCCAGGCAGGCCTGCAAAAGGCCAGGGATGGAATAACAAGCCTTGAAGAAGTGTTACGCAGAACCGTAGCCCATGAGGAAAGTCTTCCTGCCTACCTGGTCAACCCCGATGTGGAAAACTATGATGATGGCGACATCATCATTCAGGAGGGCAATAAAGACAAGGATTTCTTTAAACTCGTCCGCGGCAAGGTCGCTGTTCTCAGGGGCGAGAAAAAGATTGCTGAAATCACTGAACCAGGAGAATATTTTGGCGAGATGGCGGCAATTCTGGAAGAAACACGTTCGGCCACCATTATTTCTTCCGGGCGAGCAACCATAAAGAGATATCCGGGAGACAAGCTTGGTGAGCTTATTGATAAATATCCAGATGTTTCACGACACCTTTTCAGAACACTGGTTGGACGATTACAGAAAACAGACCGAATAGTTGTTAAACTTGCCTCAGCAGGCGGCAGAAGCAGACCCAAGCAGGTCGTCCGTCGCGTATCATGACCGGCAGTGACCTGTTACCATGCCCCATCCTCCTCTTTCAGTGTATATAATTGCCTATAATGAGGCTGAAAAGATCCAGGCAGCAATCAACTCTGTCCTCTGGGCAGACGAGATTATTGTAGCTGATTCTTTCAGTCAGGATGACACTGCCGTAATAGCTGAAAAAATGGGGGCGCACGTTGTCCAGATTCCATTCAATGGTTTTGGTGATCTGCGCAACCAGGCCATGGCTGCCTGTACGCATGAGTGGATATTCTCCCTTGATTCAGACGAACGTTGTACCCCTGAGGCTCGCGCTGAAATTATTCACACTATTGCCAGTCCGATTGCAGATGCCTACTACATCCCGCGACGAAATTATTTTATGGGCAGATGGATACAACACAGCGGTTTCTACCCTGATTACCGCCAACCACAACTTTTTAAAAAAGGAACCCTGCTTTTTAATAATGATCCGGTGCATGAGGAGTATACAATTCAATCAGATAAACCTGCCGCTTATTTGACCCGGTCTATCTGGCAATTTCCTTACAAGAATCTTGAGGAAGTCGTGCACAAGGCAAATAAATACTCAACCCTTGGGGCCGAAAAATTACAAAAAAACGGTAAAAAAGGGTCCGTTTTCAGGGCCATTTTCCATGGCTTCTGGTCTTTTTTCCATATGTATGTACTGAGAAAGGGATTGCTGGACGGATGGCCTGGCCTGATTATTGCCATCGGCAATTTTGAAGGAACATTTTACAAATATGCAAAACTATATGAACTGCAGGCTGATTGGCATCCTCCTGCCTCGCCTCCTCTCAAAAGAGGAAAGTGACCAGTTACACGTCAAAAGCAGAGAGTAACACTAAAAATACAGGCCCCGTGATTGGTTGCCAGTGATCTGTTCATAAATGCTGATCTATGCCAACAGGACACCAGACTCTTTTTTCCATGATGGTTTTTTGCAGAATGCCTTCATTAATAGATAAGCGTCGCCTGTTATTCATGGGATGATACAAATGATAGCCAAGAGCACTGAACTTGACGTTACAACGCTTTACGCCAATGTTCAACAGCCTGGCAGTAAACTCTGAATCTTCTCTTCCCCAGCCGACAAACTCCTCATTAAAGCCATTAATTCTTATTGCATCTTTTTTCCAGAAGGCAAAGTTACAGGTTTTTACCCCATGTATCTTGGTACAGCGAAAAGAAAAAAATCTGCCTAATATTGGCAGCCGCAGGCAATTTTTTTTATTCTTGATGTCAGGTGAAAAGATGGACAGGTTCTTTTTCTGCATTTTTATTACCTGCTGTGAGATTGACTTGCCCAGAAGCACTCTGGTTCCCTGGTTAAAGAAACCAGCGCGGGCATAAAGCTGATGATCCTCAATAAAGTGGTTTTCCAGAACGATATCTCCGTCAATAAGAACAATGTAATTCCCGCTTGTCTTTGCAATTGCCTTGTTACGGCTTCTTGCCAATCTAAACCCCAGATCACGCTGCCAGGAATGAATCATTTTGATATTGATCTTTTGAGCAGCTTCTGTCAGGTTTTCGATAATATCTTTTGTTGCAGCTCCGGAACCGTCATCTGCAATTATGATCTCATACGGGTGCACGCTTTGCCTGAAAACACTGCGAATTGATGCGTTAAGTGCTTCTGGCCAGTTATAGGTGGTAATAACCAGGCTAATACGCACTTCATTCTGCATGGTTACTTGCTCCTTTTAAAAGATCAGTCACAGCTGTTTTGACCTGTTCCACGCCAATAGCCTCCATACAGGTCGTTTTTTCGCAGGTTCGTTTTCTGCAACACAAACAATCAACTCCTTGTGCCCGCACGATTCGATGAGCGACGCCATACGGGCCCACCCGTTCCGGGTGAGTAGGGCCAAACAGGGCAACGACCGGTGTTCCGACCATCGCGGCCATATGCATAGGGCCGGTATCAAGCCCGACATACAGGCTTGCTGACTGCATCAAGGCCGCAGACTGCATGATACTGAGCTTCCCAGCAGAGACAACTGGCGGCTGTTTCATCTGCTTTACAACAGCGGTGATATACTCATGATCGTGTACACTGCCGCCAAAAACAACCTGGGTACCTGACTGGATCATGTCATCAGCAAATTGTGCCCACCTTTTCTTTCGCCAGAACTTGGTCTGCCAGCGTGCAGTGGGGTTGGCATAGATATAAGGCCTGGAACCTGTAATAAAATGCTCTCCAAGAAATTCTTTTGCTGCCTGCCTGTCCCCCCCCCCTGTTTCCATATACAAGTCATCTCCGGTGACTGTGCAGGAAAAATGCTCACAAAACAAAAGATTTTTTTCCAGTGCATGTTGTTTTTTTTCTGCATTGGCTACAAGTTCGTGTTGAAACAAGGTGTTTCCTTCCCTGGCGTCGGCAAACCCTATCCTGACTCCTCCTGGATTCATAAGGCTGATAAGCCCGCTGCGAAAGGAGGCGTGCAGGTCGAGCAGGAGATCATAAGGAGCCGGAGAGAACTGTTTTCGCAAGAAAGCCAGCGTCTGTATGCTCGCCCTGAAGGCTCTAGCATATACCCCTCTCTTTGCTCCAGGACTGCTGGTGGAAGGGATATGTATGGGGTAAACATGATCGACGGACTTGTCACGGTCAAGAATTTCAGCAAACCCCTGCTCGACCACCCAGCCGATTTCACAGTGTGGAAAAGTACGCTTCAGAGCATGGGCTACCGGCAGGGTATGAACAACATCGCCAAGCGAGCTTTGTTTTATTATCAGTATCCTTTTATTATTCAGATTCCGGTACATATCAATCAGCTGATACCAATTCTTTCAGGGCCTGAATGTGACGAAACGTTCCAAGCCCATGCCTGCCGACAAAGTCAGGCGGAACCTTTTTAGGCTCAAGCCGACTGATAGCTTCCACCAGGGTCACAGGATCATTATCTGGCAAAATTACCCCCTCATCTTCTGTTAACAGCTCAGCTGCTCCCACTGCCCTAGTTACAATGACAGGAGTACCGCATTGCAAAGCCTCTGCAACCACCAGCCCAAAGGGCTCATAATGTGAAGGCAGGACAACATAATCTACGGCCCTGTATAACACATTCATTTCCCGGATGTACCCGAGATAACGGATATTGTTTCTGTGGCCCATCCTGGCACCGGAATTACCGACAATCACCAGCTCATACCGTTCAGGATCAAGTTGTTCATAGGCCAGGAGTAGTTCTTCCAGCCCTTTTCGACGATGGTCCATTGAGGGAAATAAAAGCGTCGTCTTGTGCTCTGAAAAAACAAAAAGTGGTTGTTCTTGCTCTTGCCCATAAGGAAAAACAAACCGCTTTTCGTCTATCGGCGGATACAATATCCGAATCTTATCTGCAGCAATGTTGTAATGACTGAGGATTTCATCCCGTATTATTTTGGAATGTGCGACAATCCATGGCACGGTACGAAGCATCTTGCCTTCAAAGGCAATCTCCACCTGATCATGAAGCCTTCTGAATATATTCCGGCTTTTTCTCGTCAATACGGACTGAGGATGCACGCCACCCACCACGGCAACATCCTGGCATGAAGTTCTGGTGAGACTAAGAGAAAGATCATAGTCTTTAGCTGAAAACGTTTGATTATATCGGTGAAGAAACAAATATTTGCGTATTCTCCGGGGAAGGAAAAAAAGAGAGGAGAAATGCAGCCTACAGGTAAACTGACTGACAAGCTGGCGATCCACCTTGTAGACGTGCAAGTGTACCTCGTCCCCGGCATCCAGAAATCCCCTGAGTACTGTCAACAGATAGGATTCCATCCCGCCAGAGCGGATAAACTGATTATGAATAATGGCAATCTTCATACTCGTGTCATGTCAACGATGAAATGTCAGGATATTGCGCCGGATTTTTCTTGTTCTTATGCAGCCTTGTCCTGCGTGGCATAGTAGTGCTATGTGACCCGGGACAAGGCTGCATAAGGGCTGAAAAAGGCAAGCAGGATACGACAGAGCAGCGTTGACAGGACACCAGGTCTTCAGTTGTAACGTAACTCATCACGGGCTCTGTCCTTCTTCGTTATTCTCAGCTTCTGGCGTGTAACTGGTCACGAATGCAACCAAATTGTGCAAGCACCATTTTCCCCGATACAAGAGTATGCGGGAAAGAGTGATCGGGCAAAGATGAAGTACCTGTTCAGTTACGATCAATTCCTGTCACTATACTACTATGACTCTTTTTATGAGGACAAGGCATTTTAAAGAGTACTGCTGAAAACATACTGAAAAAGAAAGCAGTTGCATGTACTTTGAGATACGATTCTGTCAGCATGATAACCAGATAAAAAACAGGAAAGGCAAACCTGAGCCAGCGTAAATCATCATTAAGGCACCAGGCCTGCTGCAACTGGACGATAAATATAGTAAACAAGGCAATCAGTCCAGGCAGCCCCAGCCTGGTTGCGACCATAAAATAGTGGTTGTGCGGGTTATCAGTTGGGGTAACAGTTGGAGAAAACTTCTGGTTTACCTTTATATACGCTGCTTCAAAATCTCCGGTACCTACACCAATCCATGGTGCGCCTTTCATTATTTCCAGGGAATTGCGCCAGTATAATAGTCGCCGCCCCACAGATGTTTTCGGATTTTCCTTATAAGATATCATCTCATCATACGCCTGATTTACCCTTGCGTTAAAGGTTGGACTGAGTGTATACCCTGTCATAAATATCAAGGGAAGCGTGATAGAAATAACACCAACAGCCAACATCATCTTTCTGCGGAAAAGTCGTAGAAGCAACATGGCCAGCAAAACAAAAAACACCAGCTGGCCACACCTGCCCTCGGTAATGAACATATTGACAACCATAACAGCCAGTAATAAGCCCCCAGATATTCGAAACTTTTTTTTCACCTTCCCCCAGATTACCACCTGAGCCAGGACATAGATAGCAAAGGCAAGCAGCGGGTTATAATACACATGAGAAGTTTTTCTGGTCAGATGCTCAGGGCTAACATCGGAAAAATGAATCAGATCAAACCAGGCCAGATAGGTTGTTATCATGACCGCGCAAATGCCAGCAATAAAAGCAGCAAGGTACCACCAGCGTTTCTCAAAAGTTATACAGCCAAGAAAAATGGGCATCAACATCAATTTCCAGCGATCCAGGAGAAAAGAAAGTCCCTTTTCTGCATCATCCGTCCAGAACAGGCCGACAACCATCAGGCCAAGATAAAAGAAAAGAGCCTGGCAAACAGGATTATGGAGGGCCTCTTTTACTTTATCTGCCAGTCCTCCTTCCAAAAAAAAGCCAAGTACGAGCAATACAGCTGCACCGGACACCACTGAAGTTGAGAGAGAAAGACTGAAGGCCAGTATAAGAAGAAGGCCGAAGTTAACCTTGGCAACCGGAACAGACAAGGAGCGTATGATGGTACCTGTTTTATCCAGCATACTGCAAGGTATACAACGACTGATACTCTCCTTTACGTTCAAGTATCTGCTCATGCGTAACGTCCTCCACCACTATACCATGTGTAACTACTCACAGGGTAGGTCACCCTCTTTATTTGTACCTGCTCCCATTTAATAGGGACAGGCTCTTTGCCTCTCAAGGTACACCACTAGCCAGGATTTCTCATGAACATTTTGTCTCATAAAAAAAACAGATAAAAATGTAACCAGTCACGGGTGCAACAGAATCGGGCAAGCACTCTTTCGAGCAGGCAAGCAAGCGAAGCGAGACTCCGTGTACAAGAGTATGCGGGAAAGAGTGCTCAGGCAAAGATGAAGTGCCCGTGATCAGTTGCGAGGTATGGGTTGAAAGTGGTGATTTAAGCTTTTAATTATGATACACTCCGTCACGACAATGAGCTGTCTTATTTTTTTGCAGCTATTCACAGGGCATGTATCACCCTTATTTCACTTGCCTTTAAACCTGTAACTGCTTGCAGGCTGCCTGGATTCGGGCAAGCGAGCCTGGCAGCTATAGCCCCTTTATGATCCCAGTCGTGAACTCCCGAAGATGGGCGAGCTGGGAGCAGGTACATTTTTTTTCGATAAGGAAGCCTTCAGACATGAAAGAATATGAACTGAGCGGGCGGGAACAAGAGCAAGACATCCTGTTTGGAGTAATAAACCGATTCATCGGTTATTTCACCAGAAGAGTTGTGTCGGCAACCAGCAATGACACCTCCTGTGAATATCCCTTTGTTGCCATGGATACCCGGCAGGCCTACGAACAGATACGCCTTGCCAGGTCATTTCTTGTCAAATCAGGAAAGGACATGGTACAGGTATCATTTATTGATATTGGCTGCGGCATCGGTAATATTCTGCTTCTCGCCGAAATGATGGAATTTTCCGTTTATGGTATTGAGAAAGACAAGGCTTCGCTCAGCATCGCCCGAAGCCTTGTCGGAGACGGATGTGTCAGCCAGGAAGACATCTGGGAATTCAACCAGCTTGGAGCATATGATGTTGTCTATTACTTTCGTCCCTTCTGTACAGAGGAGATGCAGGTTAAATTTGAACATCTGATCGAAGAGCAGCTCAAACAAGGAGGTATCCTGATTGCCAACCGAAAGATGGATGCATCCATTGACACTGACCCGCGTTTCTGCCGGCTTGATCCGGTCTGGCCGGTCTGGTTGAAAAAGAAAACTGTTCATTTTTCGGACAAATAGCTAAATGTTAGTAATATTATATAGATACAAAAAAAAAGGTTGCCGTTTATGAAAAAGCATGTCCGAGTATACAACACGGTGCAAATGTAAGTGATTGCATGTACGATGCAGCTGCTCCAGATCACCCATCTTCGGGTGCTTGTGATCGACCCTATAGAGGGGCTATAGCTGCCAGGCTCGCTTACCAGAATCTGGGCAACCTGAAAACAGTTACAGGATTTAAACAGGTTAAATCAAGAGGTTGTGGGCCCTGTGAGTTTTGCGCTGCAAGCAGGCAAAAAAGGATGCGTTATTTTTTTATGTTTATGGCATTCTTATTGAATGGCTTACAGAAAAAGAAGCGTCTCGTCATTTTACACTTCAGTGAGAATCATCGAAAAAGGAGGAACCCATGAAAAAAATGATCAATATCGGCATATGTTTATTTCTCTCCATTCTTCTTGGTGCATGCGCGGGGCCCGGCACTGGTCCGAACGGAACGTATACTGAATCAGATCGCCAGCGTGATCAGGCTAACACAGCCCTCGCTGTTGGCCTGGGGGCGATTGGCGCGGCAGCGCTTGGCTCTGCTATTTATGAAGCCGGTAAAAACGATGCATCCCGACCCCAGGCAGGTTCTCCTCATCCTGCTCCGCATGGCCCCAGGTTAAAGCCTGCTGTACATAGAAAACCGCTCAGGTAGGCCTCTGTTCAAGATTCAAGTATCCAGGTGACTGCGTCCCGCAGGTCCCGGGCAATGTAGTCTGGCTGGGTCTTTTGATATGGACCGATATACTGTGCATCACCCATGCCGTAGCCGGAGAGGACAAGAATGGTTCTTGTCCCTGCTCCGGCACCGCAACGCACATCCGACCAGCGGTCACCAACCATAAAAGAGCGGCTTAAATCAAGTCGCATTTCGCGGGCCGCCTGTTCAAGAAGGCCGGTCCCCGGTTTTCGGCAGGCACAGTTCTGTCGGTAGCGTTGCTGCCTTGCTTCCGGGTGATGCGGACAGATATAGATACCGTCCACGTGGGCGTCCTCTTCAGCCAGTTGTCTTTTCATCTTTTGATGTACTTCATCAAGCAATGACTCGGGGAAATATCCTCTGGCCAGACCGGACTGGTTGGTGGCAACGACCACGGGTATATTCTCCTGATTCAAGCGGGCTATTGCCCGGGCGACTCCGGGAAGCAGATGAAATCTTGAAATGTGATTGATGTACCCCATCTGTTCATTGATGGTGCCGTCCCTGTCAAGAAACACTGCCGGTTTTAAGCTGCTGTTCATTGTCGATTACGAAAGTGTCGACTGCAGGATAAGTTGCTGCATTGCACGCATTACCTCGTCAACATTGATCTGCTCCAGGCATTGTAAATGTTTTTCAGGGCAATGGGTCTCTTTACAGGGACTACAGGCAAGGTTTTTACGAATTATTATATTATTTGCTGAAAACGGGCCGGTTGCGACATGATCAGTTGAACCAAAAATTGCAGCAAGAGGCACCTTTAAAGCTGCAGCCACATGCATAAGCCCTGAGTCATTGGTGACAAAGACGCTGCACTGCCCGATGAGTGCCATGGCTTCCAGCAAAGTGGTTTTACCTGTAAAATCAAGGACACACGCGTCTCTTTTTACCGCATCCTTGATTGCCATGGCCGTATCAGTATCTGCATTGGTGCCGAATACGGCAATATTTCCTCCCAGTTGTTGCTCAATTCGCCGGGCAAGGGCGGCAAATTTTTCCGCAGGCCAACGCTTTGCCGGTCCGTAAGCTGCGCCAGGATTAAACCCTATAAGCGGCATCCTGCTGAAATCTTTCTCTGCTTTTTGGGCAAGTAATTGCATGGCATGATCTCTTGTTTCCGCAGGGATATACAGCTCCAGTTCATCTGGTGCAGGGATCAAGCCAAGACCGGCAAGCATTTCCTGATAATAATAGACCTGATGCCTGCCGCTTATCCCCGATCGTTTACGCACGCCATGCGTAAGGAGCAGCCCGCGTCCATCCGTGGTATAACCGCCACGGGCAGGAATTCTGCTGAGTGTGGTAATCAGGGCAGCCTCAAAGGCGTTTTGGAGCAAAACAGCACAGTCAAAGCGGTATGCTTTCAATTCCCGGACAAGACGGAATTTACCGCAAAGCCCGGCATGAACTCCTTTTTTGTCATAAGTGATTATGCGGTCAATATGAGGACTTGAACTGAATATATCGCTGACCCAGGGGAGGGCCAGCAGAACAATTTCACTTTTTGGATAATTTTCACGGATAGTGCGTACAGCCGGTGTGGTCATGACCGCATCACCGATCCAGTTAGTTGAACGAATGAGGATTTTTTGCGGATTTCGCGGAAAAGGGCGCATAGATACTTTTATTGAGAGAGAAGCAGAGCAAGCCTTTTCTGAGCAAATAGTATTGATGAATCAAGCCCTAAAGCAAGCTCATACTGGGCAACCGCCTCCTCAACCCGGCCAAGTTTCTCCAGATTAAGGGCGAGATTTGCGTAATCGATGGCTGAAGCAGGGTTTAGAGCAATCGCCCGGCCAAAGTGCTCCACGGCCCGGGCAAAGTGGCCACATTTAAACCAGCAAACGCCCAGAATATTATGGATATCAGGCCGCTCTTCATCATATTCGAGCCCCTTATAAAGTGTTGCAATGGCCTCCTTATACCTGGCGAGATCACGAAGACAGCTTCCTTTATATGAATGTATATACGGCAGGTCTTCATTGTGTGGGCTGTTATCCTGAGCGAGGTTGAAGAAGGCGAGAGCCTGCTCAATATCACCCTGCTCATAGGCGTGGCAGCCACGATAAAAATGTATATAATAGGCATCAGGTATCAGCTGCTGCATATGCTTGAGTTTTGCGTCCAAAGCATCGCCGGCAAGAAGCTGCGCCGCCAGCTTCGCGGCAAACATGGCGGCATTGCCGCCAGCGGCTCTTTCCCTGAAATGCGCACCAGGGATAATGGTGTATACTGCTGGTATCTGCAGCTCTGGATGGGCAGTATTGATCACAAAAATATCCTTGCCCTGCCGTTTCACTGCTGCAGTACATTTCTTTACTTCCTCAAATATATCCTCATCAGCCAGATCGGCCATGTCTTGAAGCCTGATTTTCTGAGAAGCTTTGATCACATAATCAACCTCTTCAAGACAGGATGGTTTGGGCAGGCCGCTGGCCACATACTTTGAGCCAGTATTAAAATCACCTGCCAGCTGCGCCACCTCGGTCAGGGCGCGAATTACAGCCTTTGTTGCCCCTGGTGTGGTGCCGGCGGTGAAGACAATTTCACTTTCTTCAGGAAACGTTGCCGGATCCCATGCAAGTGCTCCTATGGTAGGAATACCTGTGTTCAAAGAAAAATCACCAAGGTATACCTTAATGCCGCAACGTCGAAATTTATCCAGAAGGCCGCTGACGACCGGATCATCAATGGAGTTCAGATCAATTGCAGGAACCTGCTTTTTTTCCTGGGAAATGATACTGCATACATGTCGCTCAACCACCTCACTTATTCCCTGAATAACAGCTTCTTCATAGGTATTCCCGGCCGAAGTCCCATTGAACTCATTGATGGCATAAAACCAGCTGAAAGGTATCAGCACCGCTTCCATGTCTGCAAGTCGGGTCGCCCATGCCCACTTCATGGGGAGCTGTTCCAGCAGCTCAGTGAACAGGTCAACAGAAAGGGTCGTATCATGTACTGAGGCAAGCAGGATTTCCCTGGCAAGAACCGGGTAGCCCTGTTCTTCCATCTGCTGATAGTCGCCTGTAATAAAATTGTCCGGGTCATCCTTGAAACTGAAAAAGCTTAATCGCTCCGTCAGTTCCATGCAGGCACTGGCTTGCGCTTGTGCAGGCGTCGCCCCCTTACCCATCTGTTTTTTATTGCCGATGACCGCCCGGGCATCTTCACCGCAGACTGAAAAATACACCGGGATATCAAGACGCCCGTTATCAATCCTTTCAACGCCCTTTAAGATGTCCAGCTTTGAGCCCTTAAGCCTCTGATACAGGCGAGCCACAGTCTGTTCGGGGGAACAGGCCTTGTCTTGATCATGGGTATATCTTTTATGGCAGGATTGCAAGTGAAGAGGTGCTGATTTCATGGGCTTACAAGGATTTTTCCAATGACGCCGCAAGCTCTTGAGCGCGGTATTGCCAGGAGCTGCCATGCGGCATGATTTTCAGGTTTCTGGTATGTTCACCACTTATCTGCAGCTCTATTTTCAGGGCATCGTCCGGGGTAAACGAGCCCAGCCTGTCAGGCCATTCTATACAGCACAAGCCGTGGTCAAGATAATCTACCAGGCCTGCTGCCTCAACATCATCCTCTCCTGTCAACCGATACAGATCCATATGATAGAGAGGGAGATTGCCTGAATATTCATGGAGCAGCGCATAGGATGGGCTGGAAACATACTGGTCGTCGCCAACTCCAAGTGCCCGGGCCAGAGACTGTACCAGGGTTGTCTTCCCGGCACCAAGCTCACCGGTCAACAGCAGGATATCACCCGGCTCAACGACAACAGCCAGAAGGCTGCCTGCCTTGACTACCTGCTCAAGCCCGAGGTGCTGCAAAAAAAGAGGGGTCTGCTCGTTCAAAGGGGTTGTGTCTTAATTGTGATAGGTATGCCCTGAGCATATGGTGCACGCCCTGTAAAGCTGTTCAAGCAACAGCAGTCGTGACATCTCATGGGTAAAGGTGAGCCGTGAAAGAGAAAGTTGAATATCCGCCGCCTCAAATATTGATGCGTGTAAACCAAGGTGACCGCCAATATAAAAAAAAGCCGTTTCAAAACCTTTATCCTGCCAGGATGAGATACATTCGGCCAGTTGCTCGGACGAGACCATTCTGCCGCCTGGATCAAGAGCAATGGATTTCTTTTTCTTGTAATGACCGCTTTTTTTCAGGAGAATATTTGCTTCAAGACATTTGATCTTTTCCTGGCCGTCATGTGCATTTGTCTTGTTTCTCAATACGGGCAAATCGACACTGGCATACCGTTTCAATCTGGTTGTATAATCCTGAATACCAGCATCAAGATAGCTGTTTTTCGTTCTTCCCAGAAAGGGGATGACAATGTGCATGGCTCAACCTGTTATCGCAAGGTAAGATGTTGCCGGAGCAGGCGGCAAAATTCATCGTAACTGAGCCTGGTGTTGAAGCCCGGACAAGACTCGGTGATGGTCAGGTAATTGTTTTTGTCCGCCAGCATACTTGGATGAAGCGGCCATTGTCGGCATCGCTCAGGCCTGCCATTGTGCACCCGGCATCCTGGCAGGGTTTTATCATAAAAGATACAATGACCATCAATAACCTTCATTTGCACAATATTGCCTGTTACCCGCCAGTATTGCTGTTTTGCCTTTTCCAGCGATAAACCCAGTTCCTCGGCCATACGTTTTTGATCAGAGGATGACAGGGAAACCGTAGTTTCCCCATGACAGCAGAATCCACAACGGATACAAGAAAAAATATCTTCTTTATTATCTTCTCTTTTCATAAAAAAACGTCCCTGCTCCCAGCTCACCCATCTTCGGGCCATCACGATTGGTCGCACAGGATGAGAGGCTATAGCTGCCAGTCGCGGGACGAGCTGAAAGCAGTTACCTTGAATATTATGCCGTCCCTGTTACATCACCAAAAAGGGAAATATCAATGCCAAAACGTTTGGCCGCCTTTTTCCATTTTTGTTTATCAGGGGTATGAAACAATACCTCAATATCAGCAGGAACAATCAGCCAGCTGTTGTCAATCAATTCTGTCTCAAGCTGACCTGGCCCCCAGCCGGCATAGCCAAGCATAAAAAGGTATGACTGGGGCCCTCTGCCAAAACTTATATCTTCCAGCAGCCGGGTATCTCGTGAGAGATATACTCTCTCGCTGACAGTCATGGAATGCCGACCGCTAACCTCGGGAGTATAAAGAATGAACCCCGCATTAAGATCAACTGGTCCTCCCAAATATACCGGAGGAAGGGGCCCCTCCGGAATGGCCATATGTATGCCATGAAAAATATCGAGCATGGTAAGCTCCGGGTTTGGGTTGTTTATTACCACTCCCATGGCTCCTTCCTCGTTATGAGCACACATATAAATGACCTGCTCCCTGAAACGGGGGTCAGGCATATGTGGTGTAGATATGAGAAATTGTCCGGCAACGTTATCCATGGTTGTCCTTCCTTCCTGTTTAAAAGGTATACTAACGCGGAATAATACCCGCAACCCAAATTTTGAAAAATAATCATCAGAACACTAAACGGCAAAAACTCTTTGCAGCCAATATTCACGAAACCGTCGGAAAATTTTCTTGTTTTTTATGACAGCTTTTTAGTACCTTACTCTTCATTTCCTGTCATAAAAAACAAGAAATTATTTGAGGTGTAAGGCCTCTTGGGTTGCGGGTTTTCCGCATTAGCACCTTACTCCTCAATTCCTGTCATAAAAAACAAGAAATTATTTGAGGCGTAAGGTCTCTTCAGGAGTTCACCCATTTTTTACATCACCACAATGACATTTGCAAAGAGAACGGTTCTTCATCGTTTCTGGGGTAATGAAGCCCTTTTGCCAATACGCTTGAATATCGTCTTCATCCCATCAGCTATGGCATAATACCGAAAATCAGGGATTCCAAACAACCTCTTTGCGGCGATAGTTGCATGTGTTGCAAGAATATGCAGTTTTGTGTTTGTTCCGAGCCAAACTGCTGCAAAAAACGATGCCGCAAAGACAAGGACAGCCATATTGCGCAG
>PDTE01000013.1 GCA_002747135.1 Desulfobulbus propionicus
CTCTTTGAACGATCACGACCCGCCGCATAGAGGGGCTATAGCTGCCAATCGTGCTTGTCCAAATATGGGCAGCCTGAGAGCAGTTACACGTTTGAGGTAGGTAAAACCAGAGAGTTACACACCCAGTGAGTAGTTACGAAAAAGAAGGATATGAATGTCGTCGATATCTGACCGGGCCTGGAGTGGTACAGAAAAGGTAAAGACTGCAAATGTGCGGGTTATACTGAGTACCAGTACCTTACCCCGGATTTCTCATCAGCTCAGGCGGTGCCAGGTTCGGTAGTTTTTGGTAACTCATTATACCTTGGTATATGTGTTGCCAAAATACTGGCGAAGATGGTACTGCCCGAGCTGACCTCTGGTGAACATTTTGTCGAGATTTGAGACTGCTTACGGACATCACATCCATCTGTTTTTATGTGTTTCTTCTCAAATCAGACAACATGTTCATGAGAAATACGGGTTAAGGGGTGTCACCTTTAAAAACAGTACTCCAGAAAGCTGCATGTAACTGTTTTCAGGACAGATACAACCCTGGTTTCATTTGCTTTAAGCCTGTAACGGCTCTTCAGGGCACCCGGTTTTGGTCGGCACGATTGGCCGCAGGCCAGTCGTGATCGACCAAAACCGGGTGAGCAGGGATCTGTTACGACGAAAAAGATGGCGTCTATTCTTCCGGCGGCTGATTAACAGCAACGTACTCGATCATTTGATCTGGAGTAATGATCGGTCCAGCTGAGGCCATCAGGGCAACGAGATCACGCCGCCAGGTTGCCAGCACGCTGAAAAATGCATCCGGCATCCCTTTTTCCTTTGAAAATTCGTGGAAAGACATGTCAATCCGTTCGATCAAATTTTCGGCATAAAGCGAAAACTGCATAGTATACGTTTCTTTATCGTAATCCTTGCCAATCATTTCCCTGAACAACCTTTCCAGATCCTTGAATTTTGGAATATATCCAATTGGAGTCCAGATAGTATCCACCTTTTCTCCGTGCATCAGCGCCATGATCCGCATCCAGACCTTGGTGTCACGTTTCTCACCAATCAGCCCGTCTGATTCACCCGGCTCCAGAACTCGTCGTCCGCTTTTATGCAGCCAGTAATTCACCTGAAACCCTGAAGGCAGATTTTCTGGTTTAATATCAGGATTTTCTCCAAATGCCTTATAATGACTGATATACTGCCCAAGCGGTCCCGGAAAAAAAGCCTCATTGGCAAAAGGAGACCGCTTTTCACTGCCGTCTGCACCAATTTCAGTAGCAGTGGTGGCGGAGCGGATAATGGCCCCATGAACCACTGTGCTCATCCAGTCATGGGCCATGACAATGGTGGGCATGGTGGTGTAATCACGCCCTCCGTATAACAGACCGCTGAGTTTAACTCCTTCAGGCGCTTCCGTGCGAGGATCATAATTATCCAGTTTATCCAGGGCAATGGTAAAACGGGCGTTTTTATGAGAAGCCGGCGTCCCTTTTTTCGATGACCAGTCGCCAGCGTAATTGACCCCTGATTGCGGCAGTGGAGATCCCATGTCGTTCCAGTAAGGTTTACCTTCTGAAATCAGCAGGTTGGAAAAGATAACCTCATTTTCCTCTCCTTCAAGGACCTTCAGCGTTTCAGGATCATCCCGCTCATTGACCCCCTCAATAATGCCAAACATACCTTTCTCCGGATTTACCGCCCTGACCTCTCCGCTCTCCTTATCAATGAATATTTTTGCCAGATCATCACCCACCAGGTGAGTTCCGGTCATAGCTGAGCCGGTTTTACCACAGCCTGACGGGTACGCTCCTGAAAAATAGATGATTTCATCCTCAATTTCAAAACCGGTAATAAACATATGTTCATCCAGTCGTTCCCCAAAATAATTCCGAATATTGTTCATATTGGCAAAACGGTGATTGATCTTTTTCGGGGCAATGGAATTACCTGCATACTGGTTGTTGCAGCTATAGGAGCGAAAGCGTTCAATATCCATATAGATCCGCCGCTCATTCAGGTTGGCAGAGACCTGGGTCTCGGTCAACTCACCTGCGCTGTGATAGTTTATGAACATGTAGCCTTTTTGAGCGACATCCTCGGAAAAATCTTTGGGCGACATCATCCGGTAGAGCAGACTTTCACTATGGGTTACATAAAAGGAATCGGTTACCTGAAGCGTGGGATCAGATACAATGGAGCCAAATGGTCCACGAGAGATAAAGGAAACGATCATCTCTTTTTTTCTCATGATATCAGTCATCAATTGCCTCGCCTCGATGATGCCAGCCTGAAGCTCTTCCTTTTTCTGCAGCGAACTGATCTCAGTGTCTCCATAGGCAAGATATTTGGTGTTGGCAGTGTCTCTACCCTGATCATTAGGCCCGTCAAAATGGCAGGTATGATTTTGCGCTGACAGCTTAAACTCCTCCCCACACTCAAGTGCCTTGCTCCGGATGTAGTCGATATCATCGGGCGATCCAGTATTGATAAAAATCGAGCCTGGACCCATGCGAGTGGCTGCGTTGTAGAGAGGGACAAGCACCTCTTCGTTGAGATCCAGTAATTTTTTACGGTTGGACTCTTCCATCATACTTTTGAGATAAGTCTTCATCATTTCCTTGCGGGAAATGCTTCGTGAAATATTCAACTCATCATATCTCTTTGTCTTTCCTGTCGCATTCTCAGTCTTGTTCATTGGCATCTCACAGTTATTTTAGTTATTCTTGACGTATCACAGAAGGTTGTCATGCTGCTAAAAAAACAAACTGCATACGTAACTAACCAGCATGGCTGGATCAGGTTTGCCAGCCACAAACGAACCATGAAAGCTCGTCACTTCGGCAAGGGATGGGTATCATTTCCACAGAGAGACTTTCATATAAGTGTCCTGTCAACGCTGAAATGTCAGTATCTTGCGCCGGATTTTTCTTGTCCTTACGCAGCCTTGTCCTGCGTTGCATAGTGGTGCTGTGTGACACAGGGCAAGGCTGCATAAGGGCTGAAAAAGACAAGCAGGATGCGACAGAGCAGCGTTGACAGGGCACTAGCTGCTCGCAGGGCATGTATCACCCTGGTTTCACTTGCTCTTAAGCCTGTAACTGCTTTCAGGCCGCCCGGATTTGGGCAGGCACGATTGGCAGCTACAGTCCCTCTATGCGGCAGGTCGTGATCGCCCGAAGATGGGTGAGCCGGGAGCAGTCCCCCGCATACCTGCTTCTATATACTACCCTAACTTTATAGTAATTTCACGAACAAAGGGTGTATCTGTAAAAACCATTACCTCCTGGCGCCCTACCCAGGGGAAGGTCTGCAAAAATCTGAAGTACCGATTCCGGCCCCTATCCCGGATTTCTCATGAACATGCTATCTGACTTAAAAAGAAGCACATAAAAACAGATGGATGTGATATCCGTAAGCAGGCTCAAATTTCGACAAAATGTTCACCAGAGGTCAGCTCAGGCGGCACCATCTTCGGCAGTATTCTGGCAACACATATACAAAAGGTATAATGAGTTACCAGAAACTACCGAACCTGGCACCGCCTGAGCTGATGAGAAGTCCAGGCTATGCCTCTCCTCTGCCGTGTATCCATGCTGGTATTATTGCTCTGCCGCCACTGACCAGATATGATAACACCTCCTTTTCTGTATTTATTCCCCCTGGCACAGGCACTGCCAGCAAGTCGGCATTGCTGCCGGGTGCCAGTGCGCCAATTTTGTCTTCCATGCCCAGAGATCTTGCGCCCCACAATGTGGCCATGGCAAAAATGTCTGCACAGTCTACTTCAGGGTGTTCCTGATGGAGTATCTGCATCTCCCGCCAAATGGATAAAACCGGATTACTGGCAAAACTGTCTGTACCAAGCCCTGGCTGGATTCCGGCTGCAATATATTTTTCCACCGGAGCTTTACCAACATGTAAAAAACGATTACTGCCCGGACACACACATACCTTGGCGCCAGTTTCAGACAGCAGAACAATCTCTTCATCACTTACATGAACACCATGCACACAGAGTGTTCTTTCATTTAAACAGCCGATCTTATGCAAGTAGGCGACCGATCCCTGCCTTGTTCTGTCAGGGTCATCTGCAAAATTTGGATCCCAGAAACCACGCTCTGTCAGGAATTCTACCAGCTCTCCCTGGTTCTCGTTCATTAATTCAATTTCAGCATAAGGTTCTGCCACGTGGACGGGAAACAATGCTGCCAGCGTATCAGCCCGCTTTTTCAAAGCCTGGAGAAGCAGCTTATGGGTAGAATACACTGCATGAGCCGAGCAAAGCTGGTCATGCGGTTCAGCGTGCAAGCGAGAGAGTATTTTGTTCAGACCGCGGCCTGAAAAACCAAGATACTCTTTAAAGGCCAATAGTCGTCCATTAAATACAGCCGCCAGACTCTGGTTGATCCTGGTGTTGCCAATATCAGCTATCAGGCCTACTCCGGTTTGATACTGCTCAATAACGCATTTTTTTGCAGCGTCCTCCACATAAGGCCCAGTGGCACCGAGCTGATTTCTTAAAGCAATAAGAGAATATATCCAGTCGGTAAAATGAAGCGGCGATGAAGCAAGGGAAAGGGAGTTGAGATGAGACAGCTCCAGGTGAATATGCGCATTGACCAGGGGAGGGGTCAGGGCAGCCTGCTCATGGCGGCTAACAGCTGCCCGGGGATATTTTTTTTGAATCTCTGCTGCCCGGCCGACCTCAATTATATGAGTATCATCACAGGCCAGAGCGCCATTTTCAATAACCGGGCTTTGTACGGGCACCACCCACGAAGCACTATGAACTGTTATTGAGGTCACAGGTCGCGCCAGCCTGTTATGCGTCCGTAAGAGATGACCACAAGTTTTTTGCGGCCAGTGATCTGAGCCCCCTGCATGAACAAGAGGCTTTCCTCGTTGTACAACTGCTTGTAAAAAATCAGTCCAGAAAGAAGAGCAGCTTGTCCCGACGACTTGAATGGCGCAGTCTGTTGAGCGCCTTTTTTTCGATCTGTCTGATTCGTTCACGGGAGACATTAAACCGTTTGCCGATCTCCTCAAGAGTGTATTCAGCTTTCTCGCCAATACCAAAACGCAGACGGATAATCTTTTCTTCACGTTCAGTCAAGGTGGATAAGACCTCGGTAACCCTGTGGGCAAGCTCCCGGTTCTGTACCGCAATATAAGGCGACTCTGCCTCCTGATTTTCCAGAAAATCTCCCAGCGTGGAATCGTCGTCACCTACAGGTGTTTCCAGTGAAATTGGTTCTCGCGACGCTTCCAGGATGGCCAGGATCTTGTCCATGGGCAGATCAGTCATCTTGGAGATCTCAACCGGCGTTGGTTCACGCCCGAGCTCTTTAAGCAGCGAATAAAAGGCCTTGAAAAACTGGCTGCGCAATTCCAGGAAATGGACAGGAAGCCTGATAGTTCGCGTTTTATCTAAAATAGCCCTGGTGATGGCCTGCCTGATCCACCAGGATGCATACGTTGAAAATTTATTGCCTTTTTTATAATCAAAACGAAACACTGCCCGCATTAACCCCAGGTTACCTTCCTGAATGAGGTCAGCTAAGGTCAGCCCCTGATGCATATAGCGTTTGGCAATGGAGACAACCAGACGTAAGTTTGCCCTGATCATACAGTCCTTTGCGGCCTCTATAGATCGATTATATGCCTCCAGTTTCGTGTTGAGAGCGAACAGGGCTCTTTTTTCAGGATAATTTGCGCTGGCCCGGTTGACGCAGCGACGCATATAATTAAGCTGCTGTTTTTTAGGCTTTAGATTGGGATCGCGGCGCTGCCAGAGATCAATCCGCTCAACCAGCATGCCTATTTCCTTGACACCTGACTCATCTGAACGAATAGCGTCTATGATGGCATCAAATCCTTCCCGGATAGTTTTGGAGTATTTCGCTTCCTCCTCGGGGGTAAGCAAATCAAACTGGCCCATCTCCCGAAGGTAAGTGGTAGTGGTTTCCTCGGACTCATGCTCGTCACTGTCAGGAAGCGAATCGGTAACGACTTCCTCTTCATCAGTTTTCTTGCCGGTCCATTCCTCGCCAGATAAGGTTTTCTTCTTGCCTGATTTCTCCTGGGTTACAATCTCTATGTTATTGGCACCCAAAAAATCAAAAAGCTCCTCAATGGCTCCAGGATCTTTGATCCTGTCAGGAATTAATTCATTAAGGTGCTGAAAAGTGATACAACCTTCATCCTTTCCAGCCTCGAGAAGATCATTTTTGATACCGGCAAGCACTGCGTTTTCCCCCAGCAGAGATCTGAATGATCATAGTACAAACAAAAGACAAAATAAATTTTAATAATAACCAATAAAGCGGAAAAAATCAACTGCGAGCACGAAAAACAGAAAATTTTCTTTACCTGCTGCTGTCAAGGGTGCTGCACAATCGTAACCAATCACGGGGTTTGTACTTCTTCATTATGCTCTGGTTCTGACGTGTAACTGGTCACGGGTGCAACAGATTTGTACAAGCACTCTTCCCCGCAGGTAAGCAAGCGAAGTGAGACTTTCGTGCATAAGAGTATGCGGGAAAGAGTGATCGGGCAAAGATGAAGTGCCTGTGATCAGTTACGTTCTCTCACCTGTTCGATATACGTTGTGCTGCATTTTCTTCAGCCGTATAATATATCAACAAGAAGTATAAAAGTAATCAATCACTGGGGGTGTACTTTAAGTGTTATTCTCTGTTTCTGACGTGTAACTGGTCACGGGTGCAACAGCTTTGTGCAGGCACTCTTTTGGGCGGGTAAGCAGGCGAAGTGAGACGTTCGTGTACACGAGTATGCGGGAAAGAGTGATCAGGCAAGGATGAAGTGCCCGTGATCAGATACAGTATACGTCTTTTCTAACAGTTAACCACAAGGCAATGACAATGGCATATAATAAAAGGATAAAGCTCCTGGCGCAAAGATCAAGTGGAATTTTGCTGCCCATTTTTTCCTTACCGGGAAGACATGGGATAGGTGACATCGGTGAATCTGCTGAATTGTTCATTAATTTTCTTGCTGAAAGCGCACAACAGTGGTGGCAGATTCTTCCCTGCGGTCCGACAGATGGTGCGTTTGCCTTTTCTCCCTACATGAGTTTTTCCGCCTTTGCCGGTAATCCTCTTCTGATAAGTCTTGACAAACTTGCCAGGCAAGGCCTGCTTTCGCGCAAAGCAATCAACTACCAGTGCGGCTCTGAATACTCGGTTGATTACCCAGCCGTTGCTGCGAAAAAGCTGCCTCTGCTTTACACTGCCTGGCAGGAGTTTCAAAGCTCTGCAGCAGATGGTATCCTTGAAGAATTTTCTGAACAGCAACCCTGGGTAAAAAATTACAGCCTTTTTTGTGCCCTGAAAAAGAAATACGCTCTCCCCTGGACCAGCTGGCCGGACGCGGTGAAAAAAAGGAGCCGGGCTGCGCTGAAAAAAGAGCGAGAAGAACTCGCCGCTGACATCTCCTGCCTTCTTTTTGAGCAATTTATTTTTTATAGCCAGTGGCAGGAATTAAGAGCCTGTGCCGAGAAGAAGAATATTCGTTTAATTGGCGATGTGCCAATATATGTGGCTGCAGACAGTGCCGATGTCTGGTCAAACCAAAATATTTACAAGCTGAACAAGAAAACATCACTCCCCGCTCATGTTGCCGGTGTACCCCCGGATTACTTCAGTAAAAGCGGTCAGCTCTGGGGAAATCCTCTCTATAAATGGAACACCACCTGCAAGGAAACCAAATCAGCTTTATGGCTTTGGTGGGAAAAGCGTTTGCGCCATAATTTCTCTCTTGCTAACGCTGTCCGCATCGATCATTTCCGCGGCTTTGAATCCTGCTGGTCAGTACCGGCGACGGAAAAAACCGCTGTTAATGGAAAATGGGTAAAAGGACCGGGGGCCTCTTTTTTTGAGGAAATGCATAAAAGACTCGGTAATATGGAAATTATTGCTGAAGATCTGGGCATTATCACTCCAGAGGTAGAAAGATTGCGAGACAGCATAGGTGCTCCCGGAATGAAAATTCTCCTCTTTGCCTTTGACGGTTCTGCAGACAACAGCTACCTGCCGCACAATCACGTGAAAAATTGTGTGGTATATACAGGCACCCACGATAATGATACGGCTGTAGGCTGGTACCTGAATCCAGCAATACCTGCAGAGGAGAAAAAAAGAGCAAAACGCTATGCCAACCAGAACAACAAGGAGGCAGGGATTTTTCACCGGGATCTGCTTCACCTAGCCTACAGTTCAGTGGCCGACCTGGTAATCATTCCCATGCAGGATGTCCTTGGCTTTGGCAACGATTGCCGCATCAACACCCCGGGGACGGTTGCAGACAACTGGCAATGGCGCTGTGCCAGGCGGTTCATTTCTGCTGAGCTGGCATCCTGGCTGAAAGATGAGGCTGTTTTTTTTAATCGCGCCTGACTGCTTCCATCTCCCCGTCTTCCGGTGATCGCGCTTATCCGAATCCGGGCAGCCTGAAAGCAGTTACAGGAAGTTTGACCATTTACGAACAATCAGGTGTTTACGTGATTTCCAGGGACGATTCGCCCAAACCTGGGCGAACACCATATCCTGCCTGAAAGTGTGTTAACCAGATACCGGGTCCAGACTAATTGGAGCCAGACTGCTCCATCAAATTATCCATAATCTTCATCAGTTCTTCCTTCATCTCCCCTGATGAAGCTCCACCTTGTTTCTCCTGGCTCTTCTCTGAGGCCAGTCCTCCCAGACCCATGGCGTCGAGCATCGAATCCGTCTCAGTGTAATCAGCCGGAACAGTAAACAGTTCATCCTTCTGGTTACCGACCTGAATATTTTCAAGCTCCTGGGCTACTGTGCCAACAGGTCCTCCCGTATCAGCCTCAAAACGCAATCCATATCGCAGCTCCGGGCTGTACCATACTTTCACATGTACCATTGGCTGATCTGATGATACCTGAACATCACCTTCATAGATATCGCAGGAGTAGTCGGCAATTTTCTCAGAACCGGCCTTTTTTACCTGGTTTTTTTCGATCCATTGCTGGAAGTTGGATACACCTGATACGGGATTTTTTTGGGCGGATTCGCGCTCGTCAGTTACAACATACTTTTTTGAATTTTTTAAAAAATTATAGATTTTCGGACGCTGAACTATGGAAATCATGCCCATGATTTCGGTACGGAAGAGATCCTCACTTTTACAATACAGCTTGCCCTGCTGCTTCATGCCCATGGTTTCAATAATCATATCTGCTGAAAATTCGGTGCTAAAAGCACTGTTTACTAAAAAAACGCCAAGGAACAATGCCAGACTGACAACTCTTTTCATCCCGAACCTCTTATGCAATGATGTTTGTTAAATACACCTTGTGTCCTGCATGGAACACTACGTCTGAGACAAAAAACCCTACCATAAAAAACAGCTTTAGGAAATTGAATATAACGATCAAATCTTTAAAAAATACGAATTGCCTGATTAGCCTTCCCCTGCTACTATTTACTTTACACTCAGTAAATAATGGAGCAGCAATGGAGCAGCGCTGGTGAACGAGGCAATGCAATCAAAAAACCATCTGGTCGCCTGTCCCTCATGCGACCTGGTTCTTGCAGAGACAAAACCAAAGAACAAAACAACGGTTTTGTGTCCACGCTGCGGCCAGATATTGCACAGAAGTAAAAGAAAATCGCCGGAAAAAACCTGCGCACTGAGTCTGACGGGACTGCTCCTTTTTATACCTGCCATGTTTACTCCGCTCCTGACTCTGGGGATACTGGGTGATGTTACCCGGATCTCTCTGGCAGCTTCCATATACAAACTTTTTGTCGATCTCCATTTTTTGGTCGGTACAGTTGTATTTTTCACCGCTTTTGCCCTGCCCTTTTTTCTTCTCATCAGCCTGTTTACTGTTTCCCTGAGCCTGCTTACCCATACAGAACACCCCCTTTTCCCTCATCTGTTTCGCTACTTCGTTCACCTGAAGGAATGGGCCATGACCGATGTTTATCTGCTGGGCATCCTGATCGCCATAATCAAGCTGATTCACAGCGGCAGCCTTACTTTCAATATCGGTTTTTTTTGCTTCATCGGTATGGTTGTAGTGACCCTTGCCGCCCAGTCTGCTGTGGATCACAGGCTTTTCTGGTCATGTCTGGAAACAGAGGAAAGCAGCAGACTGCACGTGCCCGCGCTTTTTTCGACAACAGCAGCGAGGCATGACAAAGGATACCTGGTGTGCCATACCTGCCATAAAATCTTCTGGCAGCTCTCCCCTGATCAGCTGACACACTGCACCAGATGTGGAGAAACCCTGCATAAAAGAAAAAAGGACAGCCTGCAGCGTACCTGGGCCCTGATTTGTACAGCAATAATCCTTACTGTTCCTGCCAATGTATTGCCCATAATGGAGGTGCGTTATTTTGGTCTGCCAGAACGTTCCACCATACTCGATGGTATACTGTATTTTTTTAAGGAAGGCTCCTATGGCATAGGAATGATAATCTTTATTGCCTCCATCCTGGTCCCTCTGTTCAAAATACTCGGTCTGCTCATTATCCTTGTCTCCATCCACATGCGCTGGCATCGTGGCCAGAAACGAAAGACAGCGATGTACAGATTCATCAGTTTCATCGGCCGCTGGTCAATGCTGGATGTTTTTGTCATCACCCTCATGTGTACCCTGGTACAATTTGGGTTCCTCTCCAATATTGAGCTTGCACCGGCTGCCGTCTATTTCACCGGTGTCGTCATGTCTACCATGGTGGCTGCCATTACCTTTGATACCAGACTGGTCTGGGACGACACACCAGCAAAGTAAAGGAACAACTCGATGCCACAGCCTGTTCAACGCCGTAAACGCTCACTCTCACCAATATGGATTCTGCCATTGGTCGCGTTATGCCTGGGAAGTTGGCTTCTCTATACAGGCATCAGGGATGCCGGTGCTGAGATCAAGGTTCATTTCACTGACGCTCAAGGTATTACGGCGGGAAAGACCAAGGTCATGTTTAAGGGCATTGCTGTGGGTACGGTAACCCAGATAACCATTGATGAAGCAATGGAAGGAGTTGATCTGGTTATACAAATGGAAAACTGGGCAAAACCGCTTCTTGTCAAAGACACCAGGTTCTGGCTGGTGACAGCCGAGGTCTCTGCAGGACGGGTACGGGGACTTGAGACGCTCATAGGCGGCACGTATATCGGCCTCCAGATGGGGGAGTCAAGTGAGCCGG
Organism: Desulfobulbus propionicus; assembly: GCA_002747135.1. Classification (GTDB taxonomy): domain Bacteria; phylum Desulfobacterota; class Desulfobulbia; order Desulfobulbales; family Desulfobulbaceae; genus Desulfogranum; species Desulfogranum propionicus_A. The sequence continues at coordinate 11,190 of PDTE01000013.1, forward strand.
CCTCAATCTTTACCGGGCTTGACTCACCGCCACCCCTTGATCCCGCCAGGCCGGGACTCCGCCTTACCCTTGAGGCAGAATCCCTGTATTCACTCGAACGAAACTCAAAAATTTTTACAAAAAATCTCCCCATAGGTCATATTGAGGATTACTCTCTCCAGGATAACGGCAAGATTCTGTTTAACATCTATATTGAACCCGCATTCGCTCAGCTCATCAAAAAAGGAACCAGGTTCTGGAACTCCAGCGGTGTGTCCCTGACAGGTAACCTGCGCCAGGGACTGACCGTCAACATGGAATCTGTGGCATCCCTTATCTATGGCGGCATAAGCTGCGCCACGCCAGAATCGCTGGAACAGAGCGGGCCAGCCTCGCCACATACACATTTTACCCTGTACAAAGATTTTGAGGCGGCAGAATATGGAATACCCATGACCCTCCGGATTATTTCTGGAGACGGAATCGTTCCCGGAAAAACACAGGTGCTTTTTCGCGGTCTTAAAGTGGGCATTGTCAAAAAACTGAGCCTTAATGACGACCGGTATCACACGGTTCAAGCAGATATCCTGCTCGACCCGGGAGCTGAGCTGATCTTGCGGGAGCATACCCGCTTCTGGGTCGTCAAACCAGAGGTAAGTCTTCTGAAAGTAACAAATCTGGAGACAATCATAGCCGGTAACTACATCACCTTTATCCCTGGTGACGGTTCATTTCGTAATCGCTTTACTGAAGAACCAGATCCCATGCCCAGTCGCGTCACCAGAGAGGGAAAAACCTTCAGGCTCATGGCGGATGACACCGGCTCACTCAAATCTGGCAGGCCAGTTCTTTATAAACGAAAGAAAATTGGGGAAATTATCAGCACGGAAGTGGTGCCGGAAAGCGACAAGGTGCTTATAACAGTCTTTGTCTACGCTCCGTATGACGTCCTTGTCTTCCCCAAAACGGTCTTCTGGAATGTCTCCGGTCTCCGTATTGACGGCAAGCTCTCGGGGCTGAAAGTCAGCATGACCTCGCTGGAGGCTTTTCTCTCCGGCGGAATCTCATTCACAACCCCTGAAGGAGCTGAAAAAGCCCCCCCTGCTGCAGAAAACTCGGTTTTTACCTTATACGGCAGCTATGACCAGGCCGCAAAGGCTAACTGGCAGCTTCAACCGGCCGGGTTAAGGCTCACCCTGACCAGCGAAAAGGCCGTCCCGGTAACAGCTGGCTCCCCGATACTCTACAAGAATGTCAAGGTTGGCGAGGTTACAGCCGTTGCTCTTGCCAAAAAAGACATTTTCTGCAAGGTGCTTATTGAAAATGACTACCGGTATCTGGTCAACAGCAGCTCCAGGTTTTATACTGATTCAGGGATACGACTTGACGCATCAATCCAGGGGTTCAAGCTGCACACCGGATCAGTTGCATCCATTCTTTCCGGCGGGATTTCCTTTATTACACCAGCAACAGGCGCAACGGTAAAAAACGATGCCGCCTTTCCCATGTATACCGGCTACGAAGCAGCCCGGCAAGCCGACCATCCGCGTCTGAATCTGTACTTTGGTCATGGAAAAAGCGTCACAGAGGGAACGGCGATTATTTACCAGGGGGTTAAAATCGGCAAGGTAGACAGCATTTCGTTCAACGAAGAGGCGACAGCTGTCATCGCTCAAGCTCGTATTGACCCCAAAACAGCAAAATTTTTTCGCAGTAAAACGAAGTTATACATCATGCGTCCTGAAGTGAGCCTGCATGGTATCAAAAATATAGACACCGTCCTGACTGGTCCTTACATACACGTCGAGGCAGGGGCCGGGCCTCCCTGCAGGACGTTCTCAGTCCTGGAGGACAGTGCCAGGCTCAGGGAACCTTTATCTGGACTCAATATCATTCTTGAGTCACCACAGCTTGGCTCGTTGACCACTGGAAGCCCTGTCTGTTACCGGCAGATGGTGGTAGGGAGAGTAACCGGACATGAGCTTGCCCCAACAAAACAATCGGTTTGGATATCAGTGAACATTGATCCCGCATATACTGATCTTGTTTATGCAGGGACAAAATTCTGGATTACCAGTGGATTGCGCCTTAACGGAGGACTCCTGGGCGGGGTAACAGTTGCCACAGAATCTCTGGAGGCTTTCCTCCGGGGAGGGCTTTCCCTGGCAACGCCTGAAGGAGATGCTGCTGGCCAGCCGGCTGCTGAAGGAGATCACTTTACCCTGGCCAGACAGGCAGAACCGGAGTGGCTCACATGGTGCCCGGTTCTCCCGCCCGGGAAGGGGACAAATACAATGTAACTGCTCCCGTATTCATCTTCGCGCAGGCGTAAGGCAAAGGAAATCTTGGCGGTACATGCCCTGTGAGTTGCTGCAATAAAAGTACCCCTGAATATAAAGAAAAGTAACTGCTCACATATCACCTTTCTTTGAACGATCACGACCCGCCGCATAGAGGGGCTATAGCTGCCAATCGTGCTTGTCCGGATAGGGGCAACCTGAGAACAGTTACACGTTTGAGGCAGGTACAATCAGAGCGTTACACACCCAGTGAGTAGTTACAAAGAAAAAGCATTGCCCGCTGGACAGAGAGAGCATTAAAATGATACGCTATGAAACATACCATAACTGATCGTGCCAGGATGAAGTGCCCGTTATCAGTGACAGACGTAAAGCAATTGAAATCAGGGTGATATTCATGCCCTGTGAGCTGTTACCTTCAGGAGGTGTGATATGACCGAACAAAAAATACTGGGCCTTGAGGATTTACAACATTTAAAAGACGTAGATATCGGTTATGGATCAAAATTTGACAAATATAAAAGGAGCTATCCTCGCATAACAGCCGATGAATTAAGAGAAATACTTGATTCCACGGCTGATGTTCATGTAGAGATTAACAAGAACTCCGAAGTTTTCAGAGGTTCCATCCTTGTCAACGTATCTGCAGGAGGAATGCTGATCAACTCATCTGTAACCTTGCCAGAAGGCGATGAGATTCTGGTAAGGTTTGTCCTTGGCAATGAAGAGATCCTCGTCAAGGCAGTTGTTCTTCGTTTCATGCTGGTAAAAATCAGTCGTGCAGTATCGCTGCAATTTGTAGATCTACAGCCCCGATGGAAAAAAATTATTACAGACTATGTCTCTTTAGCAAAAAATACTGCAGATCAGGACAAGAAACAAATAAGCTGGGACGATATTCCTTCTATCAAGGGCCTGGAGCTGGAAAAAGATTTTAACCCATTAACTTCTCAAGGGAAAAGGAGATATGCGAGAATAGGTACAAGTGCTTTGCATTACCTGTTTGAGATGAAGAATATACCTGCGAAGGTCTCAGCCGCAAATTTTTCCGCTACTGGCTGGATCATGGATATTAGCGAGGGAGGTATTGCCATTGTCCAAAAGAAACGTATTGAGCCTGAAACGCCAGTGAGAATATTATTTCACCTTGCCAGACATAAAATCGTAAGCAAGGCCGTGGTTAAAACAATAAGTCAAATAGCTGGGGGGTATAAAGTTGGCATGCAGTTTATTGGCCTGTCAGCAGAAAACAAAAACTATATCAATGGGATTTACGCGTCAACAACTTTTCACAAGATATAGAGAATTGAGCACGGGCACTTCCTCTTTACACGCTCATGATTCCCCGCATACTATTCTTTACACGGAGTATATCTTCTGCATAAAACTGTAACTACTCCCGGCTCGCCCGGATCAGCATTTCCACTGTGATTTGAGTCAGGCAGCAGCAGGCAGTGCCTTTTTTTCGGGCTATTGCGTGCTCCAGAAGGGAGTCAGGTAACCCGGAAGACTTCCTCCAGGGTGGTTTCTCCGGCAAGTATCTTGCGCAGCCCGTCCTGACGGAGGGTAACCATGCCCATCTCATCCAGCTCAAGGGCCTTCTTTTTAATCTGGCCGGCGTCTGAGGTCGTCAAGGAAAAACGCTTTAATTCGTCGGTGAAGTGCATCAGCTCAAAGATACCTAACCGCCCCTTGTAACCGGTCCCAAAGCAATGGGAACAGCCCTTGCCTCTATGCAGTCTGGTCTTGCCAATTTCCGCCAGCGTGAAGCCGGATTTCTCCAGGTATTCCGCTGAAGGTTGAAATGATTCCCTGCATTCCGGGCAAATACGGCGTACCAGACGCTGGGCTAATATGGCATTGACCGCAGAAGCAACCAGAAAGGGCTCAACCCCCATGTCAATCAGGCGTGTCACTGCACTGGCAGCATCATTAGTGTGCAGCGTGGAAAAAACAAGATGACCGGTCAGGGCCGCCTGAACAGCAATGGATGCGGTTTCCAGATCACGAATCTCTCCTACCAGAATGATATCCGGGTCCTGACGAACAATGGTGCGCAGCCCATTGGCAAAAGTGAGCCCGATTTTACTGTTGACCTGCATCTGGCTTACTCCGTCCATCTGATATTCAATGGGGTCCTCAACGGTAATGATATTTACGTCCGGGTTGTTCAGTATACCCAACGCCGAATACAAGGTCGTGGTCTTCCCGCTCCCGGTGGGCCCGGTAACAAGGATTATGCCGTGCGGCGCCTTGATAAGGCTTAAAAAATGACGTAAATCATCGGACGTCAGGCCCAGAACATCTAGAGGGAGATAGGCGCTTGACTTATCCAGAAGACGCATGACAACCCGCTCGCCAAAGGCCGTCGGCAGGGTGGAGACGCGGATATCTACATTTTTGTCCGCTATACGGATTTCTATCCTGCCATCCTGGGGCAGTCGCTTTTCGGCGATATCCATTTTGGCCATGATTTTCACCCTGGAGATCAACTTTCCCAGAACATGCCGGGGCGGCGAATACATATCATAGAGGATACCATCCACACGTTTGCGTATCTTGACCCGATCCTTGTAGGGCTCAATATGAATATCGCTGGCCCCATCCCTTACTGACTGGGAGAGAACCAGGTTCACCAGCTTGATAACCGGGGCGTCACTGGTATCATCCAGCAAGTCCGCGGTCTCTTCGATGGCGGTGAGAATGGACTCCGGGTCCTCCTCGTTCATATCCTGCATGACGCGATCGGCAGCGACCTGGCTGGTCATGTCATAGGCCGTATTAATGGCAGCAAAAATCTCGTGTTGAGGAGCCAGAACAACCTCAATGCCGTCCCACTCAAGCATACGCCTCAAATCATCGAGCTGCTGTATATTGCAGGGGTCAGCCAGGGCAATAAAAGAGCGCTCTGGCGTGGCAATGGGGATCATCTTAAACCGCTTCAGAAAACCGATGGGAATTCGCTCAACAAAGAAAGGGGTAAAATCAGCGGGCAGACGGAAGACGAAATCAAGATCACTTTGCAGGCTTCGAGCCTGAAGCAGCTGCTCTTCAGTAATTTTTTGCTGCTGGACCAGAATATCACCGATGCGGCCTCCCTTTTCTTCCTGAAAGGTCAGGGCCTCTGCGATGGCCTGCTCTTCAACGCCAAACTGCTGTTGAACAATTTCTCCAAGAAGCTGCAGATATGCCATCAGTTTTTTCCTCGCAGCACGTCAATATCCCTGGTACCTGTCAATATCTCAACCATGGGAAATACATATAGCAGCGCGCAGCCCCCATTAACGGATCTGACGCAGATCAATTATCTCGATCTTATGGTTGCGGTCAGGATTTTCAGGAGACGGCCCTTCTGTCTGAATAATATGATTGCCTTCCAGACCAAATTGCAGGGCATAATCCCGGGCGTAATCTGTCCAGTCAACGGGGTGATGCTGTTCATACAACGGAAACACACCATAGCTGAACATCAGTTCCTGGCAGGTTCTTTTGTTTGAGCTGACCCCGAAAATCCAGACCGGGAGCTTGTAGCGGGAAAGCCTGCGGGCAGTAAGACCGCTCTCTGTCGGTGAAAGGATTGCAGCTACAGCAGTATCCTGGGATATGATACTTTTGACGCTGGTTGCGACAAAGTCAACCTGCCGTTTGGCCAGCTGGAAGGCCTGAGGCTGCGGGCCCGGCGCAGCTCTTAACTCTTCCCGGTGAGGCTCGGTTGCCTGTGCAATCTGCACAAGCATTCTGCATGCTTCAAGTGGATACTTTCCCATGGCCGATTCCTCAGAGAGCATGACCGCATCAGTACCATCAAGGATGGCATTGGCCACATCAGTGGCTTCTGCCCGGGTTGGCCGACGATTGCTGGTCATAGATTCCAGCATCTGTGTGGCGGTAATAACAGGCTTGCCAAAATAATTGGCCCTGGCAGTAATCTTCTTTTGAGCGACCGCAATTTCTTCAATGGGAATTTCCACCCCAAGGTCACCGCGGGCAACCATAACACCGTCAGTTGCTTCCAGGATTCCGTCAAGGTGCTCATGAATGGAGGCGCGCTCAATTTTAGCAATAATAAAGGGAGAGTATCCCATCTCTTCGGCAGCAGCCCGGACATCACGAATATCCTGGCCCGTGGTGACAAAAGACTGGCTGATCGCATCCACCCCATGTTCGAGGGCAAACTGCATACACTCCCTGTCTCGCTGCGTAAAGGCGGAAATACCAAGGCCTATACCTGGCAGGTTAAGCCCCTTTCTGGAACGCAGCTTCCCTCCCACAGAAACGACTGTATGAATATCTGGTCCGTCAACCTCTTCAACCCGGAGCTGAATCAAACCGTCATTTAAAAAAATCATATTCCCCGGAGAGACTGCTTCAGGCAGCTCTTTCAGGGAGACAGACGCTTTTTCGTGATTGCCTGTGATCTTCTCGGAGGTGATGGTGAACCGAGAGCCGATTTTCAGCTCAACAGGTTCTTTTTCCAACAGGCCGATACGGATTTTCGGACCGGGCAAATCAGCCATGACAGCGACCCGTTTACCGACTTTTTTCGAAGCATTCCGAATAGTGTTGATAGTCTCAGCGTGCTTTTCAAATTCACCATGAGAAAAATTGAGGCGGGCAATGCTTAACCCGGCGTCAATCATTTTTTCCAGCATTTCCGGTGATTCTGATGCTGGCCCGATAGTGCAGACTACTTTGGTTTTACATGCTGGAAGTTTTGCGTTATTCATGTGCTTCTCCTGTTCAGGACAAAAATATTAAATTATATACCAGATCATGAAAAACGAGTATATAATTATCCTGCAATAAGGCATATTATGCAAGTGCCTGCTCCCGGATCGCCAGAAGACAGGTGAGCCGGGAGCAGGTACCACATCAAAACCATTGTGTGTGATGTCAATGAGCAGGCTCAAATTTCGACAAAATGTTCACCAGAGGTCTACTCAGGCAGTGCTATCTTCGGCAGTATTCTGGCAATACATATATCCTGGTGTCCTGTCAACGCTGAAATGTCAGGATATTGCGCCGGATTTTTCTTGTCCTTATGGAGTCTTGTCCTGCGCTGCATAGTAGTGCTGTGTGACACAGGACAAGGCTGCATAAGGGCTGAAAAAGACAAGCAGGATACGACAGAGCAGCGTTGACAGGACACGAGGATAATAAGTTACCAAAAGCTACCGAACCTGGCGTTCCCAGAGTTGATGGGAAATCCGGGGTAGCTGCTTATGCAAAAGAGTTTTTTGGTGAATTCTGGAAAAAAAGTACGTACAGTATATAGTTGTAATCAATGCGGCTACGAAAGCAGTAAATGGCTTGGCCAGTGTCCCGGTTGTTCGGCCTGGGACTCCCTTATTGAACAGGAGCACTCTTTTTTTTCACCTGCCAGAAAAAAGGCAGCACCCCTGGAACCATTGACAAATGGTGCTCTGGAAGAGGAAAAAAAGCGTTTAGTTTCGGGAATAAGTGAACTGGACCGTGTGCTTGGCGGCGGCATTGTGGCTGGCTCAATGATTTTGATCGGTGGTGATCCCGGCATCGGCAAATCAACCCTCATTCTGCAGTTGCTGGCAGCCTTGTGCGGCAAAGAGGAGGACGTGCTCTATGTGACCGGTGAGGAATCTACCCGTCAGGTCCGCATGCGTGCACAGAGGCTGGGTATTGCAACGCCACACATTCTTGTTTCCACGGAAAACTGCGTTGAAACGATTATAGAGCTGGCTCAAAAAAGCAAGCCGCTTCTTTTGGCTGTTGACTCCATCCAGACCATGTTCAGTGAAGAAATCAGCTCTGCACCTGGATCAGTGACCCAGGTGCGCGAGTCAACTGCACGCCTGCTTCGCCTTGGCAAGGCCATGGGGCTTCCAGTCCTGCTGGTCGGACATGTTACCAAAGAAGGGAATATTGCCGGTCCCAGAGTGCTTGAACATATGGTGGACACGGTTCTTTATTTTGAAGGCGACCGCGGCCAGGTATTTCGGATCATACGCACCGTAAAAAACCGATTCGGCTCGACCAACGAGATAGGCGTCTTTGAAATGAAGGAAACTGGCCTGTCTGAAGTCGCCAATCCTTCAGCTCTCTTTCTCTCCGAGAGACCAATGAACGTTCCTGGATCGGTGGTTTTGCCCAGTATTGAAGGGACCAGGCCTATTTTGGTGGAAGTACAGGCTCTGGTAAGCAGGGCCAACCCGGGAAACGCCAGGAGAACAGCGATTGGTGCAGATCCGCAGCGTCTGTCCCTGCTGACGGCTGTACTGGAAAAAAAGCTGGGCATCACCCTGTTTGACCATGATATCTTTCTCAACATAACAGGTGGAATCAGGATCGATGAACCGCCTCTTGATCTCGGCATGGTGGCAGCACTCCTTTCCAGTCTGTTTGAAAAAATCATTGCCCCCGACACTGTGGTGTGTGGTGAGGTTGGACTTGCCGGAGAAATCCGGGCTGTCAGCCAGATGGACGCACGGCTGAGGGAAGCTGACCGCCTGGGATTTGCAGCATTTATCATGCCCCGGTCCAACTTTGAGCAAATGGACAAAAAGACAGACAGGCCAATTCGGTGTATACCAGTAACAAGCGTAGGCCAGCTCACTGATTTGCTTTTCAGGGAGTAAGTCTGCATTATCCCCTTTTTCTGACCTGTTCCTGATCACGGGTGCCTGCACAAGACTGAGGCAGCCGGGAGCAGGTATCATTATTTCAAACAGGAGGTACGAATGGACATTCAACAGTATTTTGTTCGATCCTGGGAGGTTTTCACCAGTTTTTTTGCCTCTCTGCTCGGCTTGACGGTGGTGGTGTCGGTATGCTCGTTCTGCTCGCTTGGGCTTCTTGCCCCGGTGCTCACTGCTGGCTATATCAACTCGCTGCTCTTGGCCATGCGTGAAAACCGCAAACCTGAATTAAAAGATGCTTTTTCACATATGCGTCTCTTTCTGCCGCTTTTTGGGTTCACCCTTATTGTTGCCATAGCTCTTCTTATTGGATATGTCATGTTGATTTTACCTGGTTTACTGATGAGTATTGCCTTGCTTTTCTTCTGCCTCTACATGCTGGTCCTTATGGTTGACCGGGATATGGGTATTATAGACGCAATACGTAAAAGCTCTGAAATGGCTATGCAGCCGCCCGTTCTTGAGCATATTGCTGTGATAACCATTGTTGGTATACTTAACTTTCTTGGCGGTTCAATCATCTTTGGAGGACTTGTAACGGCGCCCTTTTCCACCCTGTTTGTTCTTAGTGTATATGAAGCTAAAGTCGTCCGTGAACTTCCTGGCCCTGAAACCGCAGGAAATAAACCGCCTCCCCCACCCCCGCCGCCTGGGGGATAAGAGCAAGACTGTCTGATACGTTTTTTTTGCAAAGGCGGGCAAACAACTCCTTATTCAAGATGCTCTCCCCTGGATTTCATCCTCTGACAAAAAAAGGCCGTTTTTCCTGGGGAAAAACGGCCTTTTCATAACTGGCTCCTCGGGAGGGACTCGAACCCCCGACAGGGTGGTTAACAGCCACCTGCTCTACCGGCTGAGCTACCGAGGATAACGCTTGCAAGCTTATTTGTTCGCTTTTCGCTGCATGGGCGACTTGTAAGCACCTGAAATTTCGTTTGCCGAGCTTTGCAGCTTTGCTGAAAGTGAGTGGCAATATATATATAGCCCCGTTGCATGTCAACCTTTTTTTGACACTTCTTTTTCGCGCAACAGGTACAACGCATCCACACTATAAATAGTGCCTCTCGGACATCCAGACTTAATATCAGCAATTATTTTTCCCTCTGCCCAACGCCCTACAGTACAAGGGCTGTACGTGAAAAAAATGGCAGGGAAAAGTCGTGCATAGTTGAATTTGAATACAAGCCTGTCCGCCTGCCTCAATGCCCGGAAAGACAGCTCTGGCTTGT
>PDTE01000003.1 GCA_002747135.1 Desulfobulbus propionicus
ATACCTCAAACGTGTAACTGCTCTCAGGCTGCCCATATCTGGACAAGCACGATTGGCAGCTATAGCCCCTCTATGCGGCGGGTCGTGATCGTTCAAAGAAGGGTGAGCGGTGAGGAGTTACATCTCATTAAGGAATAAGTATGTCTACAGTAAAACTTGTAGTAATCGGCGGCTCTGCTGCAGGAGCCAAAGCCGCCGCCAGGGCCAGACGGTTAAACGAATTTGCCGACATTACCGTTATTCAGAAAAGCGCCACTTTGTCCATGGCCGCCTGCGGTTATCCATATTATATTGGCGGCACCTTCAATGACCGTAACATGCTCATCTGTACCCCTACTGGAGTGGTGCGAGATGCCGCCTTCTTCAATAAGGTGAAAAAAATTACCGCCCTCACCGAAACAGTCGTCACCAGGATTGACAGAGAAAAGAAACAGGTAGTCTGTACTGACCTATGTTCGAATAATGAAAAAAAGATCCCCTATGACAAGCTGATAATTGCCACTGGAGCAGCACCTAAGATGCCTCCCATTCCCGGGATTGAACTGGACGGAGTCACCACCCTTTTGAGCATGGAGGACACCGACTATTTGCGCCAGATACGTGATTCAAAAAAGGTGAAGAACGCGGTGGTGATCGGCGGGGGACTTATTGGTGTTGAAACCTGTGAAGCACTGCAGCTGTCAGGCATCAAGGTAACCGTTGTTGAGCTGCTTGATCAGGTGCTTCCCTTTCTTGACAAACAAATGGCCAAACTGGTCGAAGGCCATATGAAGGCCAAGGGCAGCACAGTCATAACCGAAACAGGAGTAAAGGAGTTTAATGGCAAAGGCGGCAAACTGACAGGGGTAACACTACCAGACGGTACGCTCATTGACTGCGAGGTAGCTGTCATGGCCACAGGCGTTCATCCCAACGCCAGCCTGGCCAGCGAAGCAGGATTGGCAACAGGAGAGTCTGGCGGTATAACCGTTGACAACTTTATGCAGACCTCTGATCCTGATATTTATGCGGCAGGAGACTGTGTGGAAATTGACAACCTCAACACCGGGGAAAAATCATTTTCCCCCATGGGTGATCTTGCCAATCTGGAAGGCCGGGTTGCCGGCGAAAATGCCATGCTGGGTAACACGGTGACTTTCCCGGGGACGTATCAGACTGGTATCTGTAAGGTTTTTGATTTTTCCGCTGGTGCAACCGGTCTGTCCGAGAAAATGGCGGAGAAAAACGGCATCAAATACCAGGCGGTTGTGAATGCAGGCCCTGACAAACCAGGCTTTATGGGGGGTATGCCGCTTGTTTCCAAGCTGCTCGTGAGCCTTGATGACCAGCGTATCATCGGCTGCCAATGTGTCGGCCCAGGTGATGTCAGCAAGCAGATAACTACAGCTGCCATGGCCATCAAAGGTAACTTGACCATTGATGACCTTGTTAACGCCGACCTGCCCTATGCCCCACCCTTCTCTCTTGCCGTAGACCATTTTATCGCCTCAGCTCATATTATGCAGAATAAACTTAAGGGGCGAATGAAAGGAGTTTCCGCAGAGACTGTCTACAAAAAACTGCAGCAGGGGGAAAAACCATTTATTCTTGATGGCCGAGGACCTGATGAATATGAGGAAATGCATCTTGGCATTGGTGAAAAACTGATTCCTCTTGGCATGCTGAGAGACAGAATGAATGAATTACCTGAAGATAAAAACCAGGAAATCATCTGTTTCTGTAAGGTTTCCCTGCGTGGTTACGAGGCGGCTACCATTCTCAAGGCCCATGGCTATACCAATGTATGGGTCATGGAAGGCGGCATCCTGGCCTGGCCATATCCCCGAAAGAAATAACACATCTCAGCTTATGAGTACCGCTCTTCAATAATGAGGTAGTTCAAGGTGGTGTGGACAGTAAACACAGGAAACAGCAGCGCCATAAGGAAAATATTGAGGACGGGGATCATGGTGATGGCTGCCGGGAGTACACCCAACAAAAAAGAGGCCCTGGTATTCCTGAAAACCCAGCCGACTTTCTGGCCCAAATGCCAGCGGTAACGGGAAGCTGGAAAATCAATGAACATCAGGGCCGAATAGTAGGTGTACACAAGAAAGGCCAGAGCCTGCCCAATAATCGGGATAAAGTTGACGATAAAGGCAAGCGTTGTCGCCAGGATACCAACCATACCTATCTTGATACCTTCCCATAAATCTACGGCAAAGCCGGTAAAAGTCATGGCAGCCTCTCCTGCCCTGGCCTTGCCGGTAAAACGATTTCCCGCCAGAAAGCTCAACAATACATACCCGGGAGAAGTAAGACAGTAGGCAAGCAGAAAGGCCAGATAAAAGGCAATGACCCGGCTTGTTATCAGAAAAAGCCAGTGCAGGACCACCCAGCCCCAGTGGGCTGGGTGACTCCAGAAGCCCTGGACATCCGGGGCGTTGGTAAAAAAATGTCCGGTAAGCGAGTCAATAAGGCCAAGGGTTTCAGAAGCGACCAGCCAGGTTAACAGCCCCATAGAGACCACCAGGGCGCTGCTCACAAGCAACAGTTTCGGGTGACGCAGCAGAAACAATGTGGCAGAGCCTAGAGTAACCCATTTATGGCTAAAGTGAGGTTGCTGCTGTTGCCTCTGCTGAAACATAGTCGCTTTCAAAGGATCATTATTGGCATCAATATTTCTGCCGACCGGCAGAACAGGTATTATCAGCCCTGGTAGGCACAACTGACTACATCAGAAAAAGTATAGCTTATCTCCTCCTCCTTCAGGCTCTCCAGCATCCCCTGTAAACTGTCTTTGCCGTTAAAATGTATCCAGGTTGCGCCAAGCTCGTCAGACTGAAGAAGAAAACCTTTTTTCTTTAACGCTGCAACTGCTCGATCCAGCTGATTTACCACGACTCCAAGCACAGAAAAATCATTCATATAGAACGAAGGTAAGGCTACTTTTTCGGCAGTGTTTGTTCCCTTTTCAACTAGCTGTAACATTCCCATTTTTTCCTCACCACACCTGTTCACGGGTTATGTAATTCATTGATTTCACTTGCTCCATGTTTGTAACTGCTTTCAGGCTGCCCGGATTCGGGCAAGCGCGATCAGCCCGGATTTCTCATCAGCTCAGGCGGTGCCAGGTTCGGTGGTTTCTGGTAACTCATTATACCTGGGTATAGATGTTGCCGGAATACTGCCGAAGATGGTGCCGCCTCAGCTGCCCTCTGGTGAACATTCTGGCGAAATCCGAGACGGCTTACTGACATCACATACATCTGTTTTTATGTGTTTCTTTTCAAATCAGACAACATGTTCACAAGAAATCCGGGTTAGCAGATACAGACCATTTATGCGGCTGATCGGGATCACCAGGAGATGGGTGAGGTAACCAATCACGGGGGCCTGTACTTTAAGCGTTATTCTCTGTTTCTGACCAGTTACAGGGTGAGCTGAGAGCAGGTACCTTTACTTTTCTCTCTTGCATCACGAGCAGGTTACGATATATTCTCCATTAACAGCACTGTCGATAATGGTGAGTTCAGGGGCGGCGGGATTTTACAGTAACGAATTCCAGGCTACCTGTGTGTTTGGTGCAGGCAAGGACGTTGAAAATACCGCAAGCCTCCCACCGGCCCTTGAAGCGACTTGTTATACATTTCAAGCAAGGTCATAAAGCTACTATTTTGTATAAAATAGCATAGTTTAACAGAATTCGTAACTACTCACTGGGTGTGTACCTCTCTGGTTTTACCTACCTCAAACGTGTACCTGCTCTCAGGTTGCCCATATCTGGACAAGCACGATTGGCAGCTATAGCCCCTCTATGCGGCGGGTCGTGATCGTTCAAAGAGGGGTGAGCGGTGAGGA
>PDTE01000014.1 GCA_002747135.1 Desulfobulbus propionicus
CGCCGCATAGAGGGGCTATAGCTGCCAATCGTGCTTGCCCGAATCTGGGCAACCTGAAAGCAGCTACAGGTTTAAAAGCAAGTGAAACCAAGGCAATACGTGCCCTGTAAGTAGTTATAAACAGGGGTGATATTGTGGCTGTCTGAGTACAGGTTGCTGCTGCATTTCGGGGCAGGAAGCCTGTGCTCAGACAGGTTATCGGTAATTGAATCGCACCATAATAGGCATATCACCCAGAAACTCAAGCTCGGTCAAGGCGGCATTATCTACCTTGAATTTCCAGTACCCCTCTTTCACTGATTCGCAGAAATAATGAGCCAGCAGGGTTCTGATGCAGCCACCATGGCTGACGATGGCAATTTTCTGGCCCTGGTTGGCTGTCACCAGTTCATCTACAAAGGAAGTTACTCGCTGCTTGAAGGCTGCAAAGGCTTCACTCCCAGGGATTCTGGTCTGCTCCCAGTCAGTGAGCCACATCTTCCATTCATCTGGATACAGTTCTTCAATCTCTTTAAAATGAAGTCCTTCCCATTCGCCAAAATGATATTCCTGAATGGAACTGTCAGTGATTATTGGCGCAGTTTCTCCAAAGATGATGGTCGCGGTTTCGGTTGCCCGCTGCAGTGGGCTTGAGAAAAGGGTGTTTACTTCCAGGGCATTGATGCGGCCCCGGAGAATGGCAGCCTGCGCTCTTCCGTGATCGTTTAAGGGAACATCAGTACTCCCGGCCAGCACACCGGTATTGTTTTCCTCGGTCTGGCCATGGCGAATAAGGTAAAGTCTGGTTACAGTCATGACAGGTATTTCCATGAGATGTAAAATAAAAACAGGGTGATAATCTCAACGAGCTCTATGGTCGCCCCAATGGTGTCCCCAGTAATTCCGCCAATGCGTATTTTCAGATACCGGGCAAACAGCAGGGCGGTAATGCAGGCAATACCATGCAGCAGGAGAAGAAACAACAGGATTTCCTTTGAGGGACTCCCAAAAAAAGACAGAATGAGCACCACCAGTCCACAGGAAACAAGAGTGGTGCTTCCAGCCTGGGCAGGTCTTAACTGCCCCACAAAGAACCCCATGCCTGACCCTTTACGGGCGTAACGGGAAAAAGCGGCATGCCAGGGTATGGCCATGCGGCCAATAACAGGCATGCAGCAGAGGGCTGCTGCTCCGCTTGTACCTGGAATATTTTTGATTAACAGAAACTTGAGCAGAATATCCAGCACGATGGCAATAACCGCATTGGTGCCAAGGGTGGATTCACGCATGATGGCCAAGACCCGCTCTCTGGGTTTATAAGAAAACAAACCATCTGCCGTATCGGCGACGCCATCAAGATGAAGTCCGCCCGTAACGGTTATGAGAAATATCATTGCAAAACAGGCAGCAAGCTCTCCGCCAACTAATGGCTCAAGCAACAGATAGCCCAGGCCGGCGGGCAAACCGATGAACAGTCCGACCAGGGGCATCCATTTCATGCCGGCAACAAAACGGTCTGAGGTAAAATCGATGGTCAACGGAACCGGGTATCGGGTCATGAATTGAACCATCAACAAAAGGTTGCGCATTATGGGCCTTTTACCTGCATGGGAATACCTGCCACAACAAAAAGAACTGCCTCTGCTGCTGCGGCCATGCTCTGATTAACCCGACCGCTGCAATCACGAAAAAAGCGGGAGAGTGGATCAGCCGGGACAATACCAAGCCCCACTTCATTGGTTACAGCCACCAGATGCCCGGAAAAAACAGAAACTGCCTTAATCAGGTTGTCAATCTCTCTCATAACTTCCTGTTCCAGGAGATTCAGCAACGCAATATCGGGTTTATCCCATCCTACGGCAGCATCCTGCAAGATGATATTTGTGGTTAAAACAGTCAGACAGTCCAGCAGGATTGCATCAAACTGGTTACCTTCACGCGAGACAATGCGGGAAGGTTGCAACGGTTCCTCAAAGGTTTGCCAGTCAGCTGGTCGCTGACGCTTATGCCGGGCTACCCGGTCTCCCATCTCATCGTCAAGAATACGGGCCGTAGCGATATAGGCCACTGACGAGTAACGGCTGTCTAGCAACTGTTCAGCATACGTGCTCTTACCACTACGGGCACCGCCTGTTATTAAGGTAAGTCTTCCCATGACACGTTTATATAGACCTGGAGCAATTATTCACATGGCCTGTAATGTATTGATTTAATTTTGTTTAATATTGTGTCTGCTTTCGGGCCACCCAGATTCGGGTAAACGCGATTGGCAGCAATGTAATCAATCACGGGGTCTGTGCTTTAAGCGTTATTCTCTACTTCTGACGTGTAACTGGTCACGGGTGCTTCAGATTTGTTCAAGCACTCTTTTGAGCAGGTAAGCGAACGAAGTGAGACTCCGTGTACAAGAGTATGCGGGAAAGAGTGATGGTGCAAAGATGAAGTGCCCGTGACCAGTTACGCAGCGATAGCCCCTCTGTACGGCTGATCGCGATCGCTGGAAGATCGGTGGTTGGGAACAGTTACGACCTGGACTGGATTCGTTCAATAACAGCCGTGGTCGAGCAATCATGTTCAAAGGCTATACGTACCACCATCCCTCCGGATGCTTTCACCTCTTTTGCGCCAACAATTTCATTTTCATTCCAGTCTGCTCCCTTGACTAAAACATCGGGCATGAGCGAAATAATCAGTTCAAGCGGCGTATCCTCATCAAAAAAAACGATAAAATCGACACAGCCCAAAGCAGCGAGAACGCGAGCCCGGTCTTTTTCGTTGTTCACCGGCCGATGCGGCCCTTTAAGCCGACGTACCGAGGTGTCACTGTTCAGGCCCACCACCAGGCAGTCTCCAGCTTTTCTTGCCTGCTCAAGGTAAGCGACATGACCTGCATGCAGAATATCAAAACAGCCATTGGTAAAGACCAGGGTACTGCCCTGAAGTTTGATGGTATCTGTTTTCTGCTTCAAGCTGCCTGGAGAATGCACTTTATGCCCGTCATCATGCCGCCATACTCGTCTGGCAGGCGGACAAAACATGCTCCGCAGTTTCTGCTGGATGTGCACATCGATTTCTACCCAGCCAAGCTGCGGCTCATTACCCGCTTCAGCAAGGATACGTCCATCCGGGGCAATAAGCATGGAATGCCCTCCCAGCTCAACTTTTCCACTGAGACCGCATCCATTCGCCCCTGCAACAAATACTTGATTTTCAATGGCCCTGGCCTGAAGTAATATTCGCCAGTGGGCAGTTCGTATTTTTGGCCACTGTGCTGCAACTATCAGAGAGCAGGCTCCGGCAAAGGCCTGCTCTCTGGCTATTTCCGGGAAACGAAGATCGTAACAGACCATCCCGCCTATAAGACCAAAAGGGGACTGGATGGGACAGCAGTTTCTTCCTGCAGCATAAAAACGATCTTCATCCCAGTGACTGAACAGATGCTGTTTGGGCAGTCTGCCCAGCTCACCATCAGGGCCTATGAATAGTAAGGTATTATAAGGCCTGCCCCTGGCTGGCGCCATTTCAGCAATGGTGCCAGCGAAGAAACAGTCGAATTTTATCGCAAGAGCAACTAGTTCCCGTTTGACATCCTCTGCCGCTTGAGCCAGTTCCAAGGTCTGGAACAAATCATAACCTGTTGCCCACAGTTCAGGCAGCACTACTAAGGTTTTCGAAGGAAAAGAAGTAGAGGCAAGGAGTGTCCTTAATCGATCAATATTGCTTGCAATCTGGCCAGGTTCAATGAAAAACTGGGCAAATCCAAGTGCTGGAAAAAAAGAAGAGGGGCTCATGGCTGTATCTCTTCCAATGCCTGAGCTATAAGCTTGCTTACTGTTGTTTTCAGAAAAGCACCATGTTGATAGAGAACAAGCGGCGCATCCTCTTCTTTCATCTCTTTTAACCGGGGTAAAGTGCCAACCATTTTATTTGTCCCGGCCGCCCAGGCAGCCAGACCACGCACCTGAGCATCAGAAGAGGAAAAATATACCTGAAAGTCATCCGGTATAAGTTTTCCCTTGAATAAAGCAGGGGAGCACTCACCTATCCGCCCTATGGCCCACAACAGGCCACGCTGCAATACAGGATGCTCCAGAAAATTACCATCCTGATGCAGTTCTTCCCCGTCTTCACGCATATACGACAACAACATATGGTTATATTCCTGGCCAAGCTGCTTTTGGGCACACATAATCTCAGCCATTGATTCAGGGGCACCCCAGCCAATACCACCGGATTCATCGTTCAAGCTCCACAAGAGCCGACGCATAATCATTCTGCCTTCTTCCATTTCCTGCTTCGCCAGACGGGCAACAGTGCTGCCCATACAGGTTATAGCGAACCATCGGGTTTGTTCTCCTCTGCATATTGCTGAAAAAAGAACATTAATAACATCTTTTGCCGGAAACGATTCCAGGGTTGATAACACATCATGTAGATCAGGCTTTGACAAAATGGCCAGTACTTCTTTTTTTATTGTGCGGTTGCTCATCGCTTACGTTTGCTGTCTACGAAAAGTCTTTCGGCGGAGGTGATACGCATCTCTTGCCAAGGTGACGAGCTTTCTTGGCTCGTTTGTGGCTGGGGATTTTGATCCAGCATAACTGGTCACGGGTGCTTGCCCGAAGATGGGTGACCTGCAGTTATTTTTTATGTATTTTTTTCTCACATGGCACCTGCTTCCAGCTCACCCCATCTTCGGTAGTATTCTGGCAACAATATACGCAAGTATAATGAGTTGCCAGGAGATGCCGAGCCTGGTGCCGCCTGAGCTGAGGAACAATGCAGGCTAGTGCCATGTCAACGCTGAAATGTCGTAACTGCTCACCCCTCTTTGAACGATCACGACCCGCCGCATAGAGGGGCTATAGCTGCCAATCGTGCTTGTCCACATATGGGCAGCCTGAGAGCAGTGCACGTTTGAGGCAGGTACAATCAGAGCGTTACACACCCAGTGAGTAGTTACGAAATGTCAGTATATTGCGCCGGATTTTTCTTGTCCTTATGGCGTCTTGCCCTGCCTTGCATAGTAGTGCTGTGTGACCCGGGACAAGACTCCATAAGGGCTGAAAAAGACAAGCAGGATGCGACCGGGTAACGCTGACAGGACATTAGTGAAATCAAGGTGATACATGTCCTGCAAGGTAATCAGTCGCGGGGGCTGTACTGCAAGTGTTATTCTCTCCTTCTGAGGTGTACGTGGTCAGGGGTGCAACAGGATTGTGCAGGCACTCTTTTGAGCAGATAAGCAAGCGAAGTGAGACTTTCGTGTACAAGAGTATGCGGAAAAGAGTGATCGTGCAAAGATGAAGTGCCCCTGATCAGTTATCCTGCGAGTCGTTGCCTCAAATGACATAAAATGTTCACGAGAAGTCCGGATCAGAAATGATACAGCAGTATGAGGGACAATAAAAATGACTCGTTATCAGCCCCGGCCGCATCACCATCAAAATCATACGTCAGACCTGTTACCAGATCAGTTGCGGTTGTTGAACCTTGTGCTTCATCATAGGTCTGATACTTCAACTGCCCGGTCAGGCTTATAGTATTGCTGAAGAGATAGGTGGCGGAAAAATCAGCACCCCACATGGACGTGTTGTCAAAATCTTCTTCAAAATACAGGTCCCGCATATGATGCGTATCTTCATCCTCACCCTGAACAAAGGGAGAATAGATAATGCGACCAGAAAAATTCCAGTAATTAAGATTGCTTACGAATCCAGCCCCGATGTAGGGTGATGTCCAGCGCTGTTCATATGAAATCCCCAGTTCATCAGCGTCAAACGAACCCTTGGTGTCACGGAAACCAAAAGAGGAATAATGATACGTACCGCCGTACGAATCCCAGCTCCAGGTTTCATGTTTTATACCAAGAATAGCAGAAAAGGTAGTCCCCCGGGCAGCATAAAAGGGGGTCTCCAGGTTGATATCAAACATTAACCCGCTGTCAAGCGGCACATCTTCATGATGTGACCAGTCCGACCAGTCTGTACCAGTGTATCGCCAGTCATAATCGTCCATGGTGTTGTCGCCATCATTTACTGCGACCCAGATATCAGCATTGAGCTTCAACCATGCTTTTGGCTGAACACTGAAGCCGGCATTCATCATAATGACATTTTCAAGCGTCCAGGTGAGCTCACTGGCTTTCGAACCGTCCGTATTATAGACAAGCTCAGTAGACTCACCATTGAGATATCCGATCCCAAGGCGTCCAGTCATAAGTACCTGCATTGGTCCCACCCGGACTGCTGACTGCCTTTCAACGCTTCCTGCTCCTGATCCGGTGACGGAGGCACTATGAACCTGCTGCATCCCTCCCATAAAAAAAACACCGGCCAAAACTACAGGAATAACCCTTTTTTTTGCATACGATACCAACATAATCATCTCCTTTTTTTGGTTAAAGGTAACCTGAAAGCAGTTACAGGCGTAAAGCAAGTCAAATAAAGAAGTTACAGCCTCTGCGACTCGTTACGGCTAAAGGTTGTTTACTTTTAATATTAAGTACAGTAAATACAACTAAATAAAAAACATCAAGTTAATTCTGGCCTAAAGCGGAAAACCCGCAACCCAAGAGACCTTACGCCTCCAATAATTTCTTGTTTTTTATGACAGGAATTGAGGAGTAAGGTGCTAACTGTTCACCGGGTAGTCTTATCTGCGGCCAATCGTGGTCGCTTGAAGGCGGGTAACCTGGGAGCAAGAGAGCATGACGGGGAAGTGCAGGCCCCGTGATCGGCTACGCCGGAAAAAAGTGGCATTTAGCTGTATAAAATGATTAAGTTATTAGCTTGTCTCTAGTGTCCTGTCAACGCTGCTCTGTCGTATCCTGCTTGTCTTTTTCAGTCCTTATGCAGCCTTGCCCTGGGTCACATAGCACTACTATGCAACGCAGGACAAGGCTGCATAAGGACAAGAAAAATCCGGCGCAATATACTGACATTTCCACCGGCGTAGCTGCGGGATTTGGGCAGATGCACACAAAGCGTTTTACTGATAATCGATGGAAATCAATCCTTTGCAGGCACCGGGAAGAACGGCTGCAGGCACCGGACTGTATATAGCGTCCCGGTGTCTTGCCAGACGCAACCAGCTGGTGATACACAGAAAAATGGAATAACCCGATTATGCGAAGAGTAGCGGTAACAGGAATGGGCATTGTGTCTCCCCTGGGAGACAGTATATCTGATGTGTTTTTGTCTCTTCAGGAAGGCCGGTCAGGTGTTACATTTCACGAACCATACCGCAGGCTGGGGCTTCGTTCACATGTTGGCGCCTTTACCCGCATCCGGCCAAAAGAGCATATCGAGAAGAAACAACTCCGCTTCATGGGTGATGCTGCTGCTTTTGCGGCCATTGCCATGCAGCAGGCCATCAAGGATGCCGGGTTGTCGGCGGAAAAGGTATCCCACCCCTTGACTGGTCTTATAATTGGCTCAGGGGGCACTTCAGCCGAAAATGTGGTGGCAACAGCGGACATGATGCGCAAAAAAGGGCTTAAACGGCTAAGCCCGTTTATGGTTCCACGAACCATGAGCAGCACGGTCAGCGCCTGCCTGACGAGCATGTTCGGTATACAAGGACTGTGTTATGCCATTTCTTCAGCCTGCGCCACTGGCTCGCACTGTATTGGAGCGGCTATGGAACAGATCCAGCTCGGCAAGCTTGACCTGGCGTTTGCTGGCGGCTCAGACGAAGAACACTGGACACAAACTTCCATGTTTGATTCCATGGGAGCATTGACAACAAAATATAATGATACTCCGCACAAAGCTTCCCGCCCATATGATATACATCGGGATGGCTTCGTCGTGGCTAATGGTGCTGGGGTCATTCTTCTGGAAGAGCTGGAACATGCAAGGAGACGAGGAGCAACTCTTTACGGCGAGATTATCGGTTACGGCGCAACGGCAGACGGGCAGGAAATGGTGCAGCCTTCAGGCGAAGGTGCTGTCCGCTGCATTTCAATGGCAATGAAAATGGCAAAAAAACCGCAGATAGACTATATAAACGCCCACGGGACATCTACTCCGGTAGGGGACATGGTAGAACTCAACGCAATCAGGCAGGTCTTTGGCCGGGAAAAGCCGCTGATCAGTTCAACCAAATCTCTCAGCGGTCATTCGCTGGGGGCGGCCGGGGTTCATGAAGCGATCTATACCTTGATCATGCTCAATCATAATTTTATCTGCGGGACTGCAAATATCAGCCAGCTTGAGCCAGAAGCTGCGGACATGAATATAGTCCGGCAGACGACATATACCCCCTTGCACAATGTTATGAGCAATAGCTATGGCTTTGGCGGTACCAATGCCTGCCTCATATTCCGTAAACTCTGAGAGGTAACTGCTCCCAAGCACCCATTTCCGGGTAACCTGAAAGCAGCTGCAGGCCCTGTGAGCAAGTTACCCTGAGGCCGCCTTGTTATTCTGCCTTTTCTTCGTCTACTCGGCGCATACCCTCCATGACAAGCCCCATAAAGCCTCCAATGGGTTCCAGCCCCTTTACCTCCTCAGGTATATCTGACATATAGATGAATTCTCCTTTTGCTTGGCTGACCAGATAAAAAAACGCATCTTTTCCATGTCTGTCATTATAGGATGCCTGTACTATTTCACCTTTATTAAAGAAAACTTCCGCCTTTCCGTTTTCAAGAACCAGGTCTATCCGTCCTGTTTTTCCACTGCCATTGATGAGTTGAAAAAGCTCCACCGGATGAATATCGGAAAGCTTGCCGGTCATACCTGAGTTGATGGTTCCTGCACGTAACGTGTTGATCTGAGCTCTTTCCACAAGCAATCGATAAAAAAATACCTGCAGCACAGGAAACTTGTTGAGTACATGCTTGAAGTTCTTGCTTGAGAGGGTCGCCAGCTTTGTACGCTCTTTGGAATAAATAGACGTTGTTACCTCACCTCCGGAAAGCAGGCTCATTTCCCCAAAAACATCTCCGACTCCCATCTCTGACAATACCTGCCCGTCATCTCCAATGACGTTTACCTCACCTTCGATAATGATATACAAGCTCGTGCCTGGCTCTCCTTTTTTCAGGATAACCTTGTGTTGTCCATATTCTTTCAGTTCGAGAAGGGCACAGAGATCGCTGAGATTGTCTTCATTCAGGGGTTCAAAGATGTCCAGGGTGCGCAAAAGGTCATAGAATTTGTCCACATGACGCATACGCTCCCGTTGTTCTGCAACTGCCAGGAGTTTCATCTGCATGGTGGAAAATCCTTTTTTTCTTTTGTACTCAAAGAAAAGTTCACCTGTGCAGCCGCCACAATGAAACCTGTTTTTTTGCACCCCGTAAGAGCCAAGGTGCTCAAGACTTTGAGCTGTCGACACAACCTCAAGAAGTTCCTGGGTCAGGTTGAGACAAACCGGTTTTGCCTCTGGAACAGTCAGGTTACCACCATCAACAACAAACTCCTCTCCCCTGTTATATATTGGACAGGCCTCTTCTTCTGTAACCACAAAGATGGCATCACGAAAGCCTTGTTTTAACTTCATATTTTTGTACTCACTTCCGCACAAAAAGAAGATAGATTATAATTGCCAGGACTAGAGCACCCCCAAAAAGTATTGGCAGTACCTTGTCAATCTGCATTTCACCGTTAACAATCAAGGTCTGCATATAGGGTGTACCTGAAATGTACCAGACGCCGAAAAGCAGCCCCACGATAATAAGATCAGTAAAGGCGGATCTATATATTGACCAGCCGACAAATCCGATAAAAGGAACCATAAACCAGGGATTAGTGAACAAGCCAAGTGCATCCACGTCATTGATCTGTTGGGGTATGTTGGTCTGCCCCACATACGCCATGAAGCTGGCAATAAATTCTTTCAGAGTATTCATAAGATCCTGCCTTCAGTTATTATTTGGGAAACTACTCACAGGGCATATACCGCCCTGGTTTCGTAACCAGTCACGGGGTCTGTACTTTAAGCGTTATTCTCTGTTTCTGACGTGTAACTGCTTTCAGCCTGCCCGGATACGGCGCAGTCGCGCTTGCCCTGCTATGGGTGAGCTCGTGTCCTGTCAACGCTGCCCTGTCGTATCCTGCTTGTCTTTTTCAGCCCTTATGCAGCCTTGCCCTGTGGCAGATAGCACTACCATGCAACGCAGGACAAGACTCCATAAGGACAAGAAAAATCCGGCGCAAATACTGACATTTCAGCGTTGACAGGACACGAGGAGCAGTTACGTCAGTTTTTTAAGGGAGCATACCCTTGTTGCGGTGTTATTCTTTGCAAGCAAGACAACGTATTCACGAGAAACACGGGTTCAGCGCATATACCTTGTTCATACAAGAAACACTGAAATTATACCCTGTACTTGAAAAAGAAGCAAAAGTACATTTATCCTGACGAGGGATAAAACCCGCAACCCAAGAGGCCGAGGCCTTAGACCTCAAATAATTTCTTGTTTTTTATGACAGGAATTGAGGAGTAAGTCACTAACCGATCATGTGGCCTGGATCTCCTTTATTTGTAACTACTCACAGGGCATGTATCGCCTTGGTTTCACTTACTTTTAAACCTGTAGCTGCTTTCAGGTTGCCCAGGACTCGGGCAAGCACGATTGGCAGCTATAGCCCCTCTATGCGGCCTGTCGTGATCGCCCGAAGATGGGTGACCTGAGAGCAGTTACCTTTATTTTTTATTTTTGAAGCGTAACCGATAGCGAGCGCAACAGGATTGTGCGTAACCAGTCACGGGGTTTGTACTGTAAGTGTTATTCTCTGTTTCTGACGTGTAACTGGATACGGGTGCTTCAAATTTGGACAAGCATCATTTCCCGCTATACAAGAGTATGCGACCAGTCGTGATCGCTCGAATATGGCTGAACTGGGAGCAGCGGCCATGTATAAAAATACCGCTGCTCGATAGTCGAGCTTGACACTTACGAGCAAAAAGTGTAAATAATACAAGATAATAGTTCAAGTTTTTTATGGTTTGTTCAGTGAATTTCACGGTACTGAATCACTCTTCGCTGGAAATTCCATAATCCCTTCTGTGCAACAGGAACAAATTACGAATAAAAATGCCTTGTTATGTTGGGCACAGGCGCATTGCCTCATTTTTTTTGCTCTATCAACAGATAGGAATAATATTGAGCCATTGACAACTTTTCTTTTTGAGGAGATCAACATGCCCCGAGACATATCCATGATTCAGGCTTTTGTCAGAAACTTTTTGGGAAAAGCACCAGTCTGGTACAAGTTTACCATCCTCTTTTTTTTGCTTGTAAACCCTCTTCTGCTGGCTGCATTTGGCCCGTTTATAGCAGGATGGATCTTGATTGGTGAGTTCATCTTTACCCTGGCCATGGCCTTGAAATGTTATCCGCTTCCTGCAGGAGGCCTGCTGGCCATAGAAGCTGTGGCTATAGGAATGACGAATCCTGAGACCGTCTATAATGAGGCATTGAGTAATTTCGAGGTAATTCTGCTTCTTATTTTCATGGTTGCAGGTATATATTTTATGAAAGACTTTCTGCAGTTTACCTTCACCCGCATTTTGGTCAAGGTGCAGTCAAAAATTGTTATCTCCTTGTTGTTCTGCTTTTCAGGAGCCTTCCTCTCCGCCTTTCTTGACGCCCTCACTGTAACTGCAGTTATCATCGCCGTGGCCTATGGTTTCTACAATATTTATCACCGCTATGCCTCGGGTAAAGATAGCACCAGTGCCCATGACTTAACCAGCGACCTGGCGATCAAGGAGGCGGAGCGAAATGATCTGGTTCAATTCCGCGCCTTCCTGCGCAACCTGATGATGCACGGAGCGGTTGGAACCGCCCTTGGCGGCGTGTGCACCATTGTCGGAGAACCGCAAAATCTGCTCATTGGCCACCAGATGGGCTGGCACTTTATGGAATTTTTTTGGGAGGTGGCTCCGGTCTCCATGCCAACCCTTATGATCGGCATGTTGACCTGCTATGCTCTGGAGAAAAAACAATGGTTTAGCTATGGGGTCGAAATGCCGGGGAATATCCGCTCCCATTTACTTGAAACAGAGATGAAGATGGAAGAGGAAAGAGGGGCGGCTGGCAGGGCTAAACTTCTGATCCAGGCACTGGCAGGCATCTGGCTTATTATTGCCCTGGCCTTGCATCTGGCGGCTGTCGGTCTTGTCGGACTTTCGGTTATCGTCTTTCTTACTGCACTAAATGGGGTTACCGAGGAACACCAGCTTGGCAGTGCCTTTGAAGAAGCGCTCCCCTTTACTGCTCTTCTTGTCGTCTTTTTTGCCATCGTCGCCGTTATTCATGAGCAGCATCTTTTCAGTCCAATAATGCACTATGTTCTCAGCCTTAATGGACAGCTTCAATTAGGAGCATATTATATTGCCAACGGCTTGCTTTCCATGATCTCGGATAATGTCTTTGTCGCAACCGTATATATAACTGAAACAAAAATGCACTTTGTCCAGGCACTTGATGCTGTCCCCAATATCGGCATGAGCGGGCAGGAACTGATGGATAAATTAACTGATCCCCACCTGGTACGAAGTGATATCCTGGCGGCTCTCCCCAAAGAAGCAGCCGAGCAGGCCCATCTCCTCATTCACCATTTTGACAGGTTGGCGGTGGCCATCAACACAGGCACCAATATCCCCAGCGTAGCAACGCCTAACGGTCAGGCAGCATTTCTTTTCCTGCTGACATCTGCGCTTGCTCCGGTAATCAAGTTATCTTATGGCCGGATGGTTTACCTGGCTCTGCCTTATACCATTACCATGTCGACCACCGGGCTGGTCACGAGTTATCTGTTTCTTTAATGTACCCCTCACAGGGCATGTGCCACCTTGGTTTCATTTGCTTTACGTCTGTAACTGCCTGCAGGCTGCCAGACCATTTCCCGCTATACAAGAATATGCGGGAAATGGTGCTTGCCCAAAGATGAAGTGTCCGTGATCAGTTCTCGGTCACGATCTATGAATTCAAGTATAGAGCTAATCAGACTGATTGCGGTAATTCTTATTGTTTTTACGCACACCCGAAATGATCTGGAAAAGGGTGTTGCCTATTTTATAATTGAAAAGATTCCCACTTTTGGGACGGCGATACTATCTATTGTTTCCGGTTATTTGTATTACAAGGTTTCGCGGAGAAGAGAAAAGTTATTTCAAAAGAAGATTAAAAGCCTGGTCGTTCCTTATCTGATTGCCAATCTCAGTGTGTTGACTTTGGTAGTCCTGCTTAATTATATATTTGGCTATAATGCGCTTAACAGGCTGGCTTTTGATTCTGTAATCATCACCGATGGCATTTTCGCCTTAAATTCTGTCCCGATAAATCCACCGACCTATTTTATCAGGGATATCTTTATCCTCTTTTCCTTTATTGCTCTATTTACCCAGAAAGAACTTAAAGCACTTTTAATCATTATCCCTTTTATGATGTTTGGGACACTCATATTGCGTTTAGATGTAGCGTTTCTATTTTTAACAGGGGTACTGTACGCGAAGGTTAAAGACAGATTTAAAAAAATATATTTGGTGTTCTTGCTGGTTTTGTTAACATTTATCAGTGCAGTTTATTTCCCTGATTATTTGAAGTTCCCGGTTACATCTTTGATTTTTGTTTTATTGGTAGATATTCAATTCAATTTTTTTAACACGGGAAAGTATTCTTATTTATTACATTTATATCATTCGCCAATAATAGTGGTTTCATATCCTCTTATCTCAATTTTTATACAAAATTATTTGCTAAGAGTGATAGCTCAAATCATCATTGCCCTGGCATCCGTTTATGTAATTTTTTTAATTGTTAAAAGAGTTAGATTTCTTGGAATTCTTACTGGAAACAGATAAAGAAATCAAGTAGCTTCCAGCTAGGGAAGTGCATATTGTATAACCAGTCACGGGACCTGTGTTTCCCGGTTATTCCCTGTTTCCGATGTGTAATTGGTCACACAGGTGCAACGCAATTGTACAAGCACCATTTCCCGCTATACAAGAGTATGCGGGCAATGGTGATCGTACAAAGATGAGAAGGGGCTGTGATCAGTTATTTTTTTTACCATTACCAGCGCATCTTCAGCCGGAGATGAATAATACATCGGTCGTCTGCCGCATATATAAAAATTTTCACCAGTATAAAGTTTCCGGGCTGTGTAATTAGAGGGACGTACTTCAAGGAAACATGAAGTAACGCCTTTCTCGACCAGGCAAAGTATCCCCTGGCGCAGCAGAGACCCTCCGATACCTGACCTCTTAAATCGATTCGCCACCCCTAGTCGCAGCAACTCTGCCTCTCTGTCAACTATACGAAAAAAAATATACCCGGCAACAGCTCCGCTTTTTTCTGCGGCCAAGTGGATACGGCCTGGCTGTTTTTGTTCCTCATGGATCATGGCTATGGTCCAGGCCGACTCCATGCTCTCCTTGTCAATGGCTGAAGCTGCTGCTGCATCATTATGGGAAAAAGGACGAATATTCACACCATTTTTTCTGCCACAGATACTGTCAGGTCACCAAGCATATTGGTATAGCTGCCCAGCTCATTATCATACCAGCCGTAAATGACCGCCTGGGTTACCGGCACTTTTAAGATTGGCGGGATACTTCCCTCTTCAAGGTTAAGCCCTTGCATCTGCTGCAGATTTACATTTATCGCAGCAGTACGGGTGTGAATTTCACTCGCTTCAATAACTGCAGCTGCCTTAGGGATGCCAAGTATATCAGATGAAACATTTTGCGAGGTAGAATGAATCAGGTAGGGGGTGTCCCTGGCATAGTCACTATACACGGAGTTAATCAGTTCCCGCTTGATCGGCTCTTCAAGCTCATCCTGAAAATTAAGAACCAGAACTATCAAGGAGCCAGTTGATGTCGGAATTCTGACTGACTCAGCAATAAAGCCTATATTTTTCATCTCGGGAAGCACCAGACCAAGTGCCTTGGCCGCACCCGTTGTCGTCAGGATAATGTTATTCAAGATAGATCGATTTTTTCGCAGATCCTTTGCTCCGGCAGCGGGCATACTGTCGAGCACCTGCTGGCTTCCTGTTGCAGCATGTACTGTCACCATGGACGCGGAAAGAATCCTGTCGGCGCCAAAATGATCAAGCAGAGGTTTCATCATATAGGATAAACAGGTTGTTGTGCAGGAAGCCGCAGAAATAACACTGTGCTGCAACGGATTGTAATCATCATGATTAATACCCATGACCAGCGTGGTGGCATCTTCCGGAATATCCATGCCTTTGGCTTGAATTTTGAAAGGGGCCGAGACTATTACCTTCTCTGCACCTGCCTGCAAGTGACCCCGGGTTGAGCCGCGTCCTTCCTCGGGATCGGCGGTCGGATCCCTGAAAACACCAGTACTGTCGACCACCAGGCGAACAGTGTTTTCTTTCCAGCTGATGTCCTTTGGGTTTCTCGCTTCTCTCAAGATAGTCACCGGGACACCGTCGATTGTCATGGTGCCGGTCGCGTCATTGAGATTCTCAATTAACCGGCCACCTTTATGACCATGGAGATACATACTTAATCGCCCATAGTTGGAATCCTTCTCAATTGTGGCAGCAATGTCCTCTAATCCCGAGCCAACCTGACGCCCAAGATTTACCACTATCTCCGAAAAGTGCTTACGGGCAACATGGTGCCATAGTGAGAGCTTTCCTATTCTTCCTAGTCCGTTTATTCCAAGTTTCATGAACTGATTCTCCTTTGTGTTTGTGTTAAGGATCTGAAAATGAATAACTCATTGTTTTTGCATTCCTGCTTCAGCCCATCTTGAGTCGGTCCTCATTCACAAAATCTTCAACGCAACGGAAGCTGCGTCTGTGGTTTCGTTCAATCGGATTGACTAGATATACCCTGAATCAGGGCGCAATTTTCAACGACTTGTTCATGTTCATCCCCTGAGATCAACAGTAATACAGCAGGGTATGTAACCTCTTTGTTTTACTTGCTTCAAGTCTGTAACTGCTTTCAGGCTGCCCGGATTTTGATAAGTGCGATTGGCAGCTATAGTCCCTCGCTGCAGCCGGGTGCGATCGCCTGAAGATGAGTGAGCCAGGAGCAGTTACAGCTGCCAGAAACTATTGAATCTGGTGCCGCCTGAGCTGATGAGAACTCCGGGGAGCCAGTCTTTCTCAAGGTTACCGTTCCTGGAATGAGGTATGCGTAACCTTGCCAGCCATCATGGTCAAAACAGCCCTTCCCTGAAGCGTTCTGTCAATAAAAGGTGAGTTCTTGCTCCTGGAGACGATCTTGTCAATTGAATAGATAAATTTTTCTTCACAGTTAATCAGGGTTATATCAGCTGGTTTTCCCGGCGAGAGGTGCCCTCCCTCTACTCCCAAAATGCGGGCAGGATTTACCGACATAAGTTCTACCATTTTCAGCTCGTCCAGCAATCCCTGGCGTACAAGATCCAACGTCAAAGGTACAGCTGTTTCCAGACCAATGATCCCAAAGGCAGCTGCTGCAAACTCGATCTCTTTTTCCAGTGAGGAATGTGGGGCATGATCGGTGGCAATAGCGTCAATAGTGCCGTCCTGGAGGGCTTTGATAATTGCAAGACGGTCTTTTT
Source organism: Desulfobulbus propionicus (assembly GCA_002747135.1). Classification (GTDB taxonomy): domain Bacteria; phylum Desulfobacterota; class Desulfobulbia; order Desulfobulbales; family Desulfobulbaceae; genus Desulfogranum; species Desulfogranum propionicus_A. The sequence continues at coordinate 16,529 of PDTE01000014.1, forward strand.
CACTGCGAAGGGGTGGGTTCATTTTGAAATTTGTATCATATTCCCCTATATCTTCATGGGTGAGGGTGAAAAAATGAGGAGCGGTCTCAGCTGTGACCGGCACACCTCTGGTTTTGGCCTGCCGTATCAGGTCAACAGATTTTTCTGTACTTACATGAGCTATATGCACCCTCTTTCCCGTAAATTCCGCCAGGGCAATGTCCCGGTAAATCATGATCGATTCAGCAACGTCTGGAATGCCTTTAAGACCAAGGCGGGTTGAGACAAACCCTTCGTTCATGACGCCTTGGGCCAAAGCCGGTTCTTCACTGTGGCTGATCACGGCCAAACCAAAATTACTCGCATATTCAAGTGCCCGACGCATAAGCTGGCTGTCTCTGACAGGCAGGCCATCATCTGAAACGCCTACTGCACCGGCATCACGCAGGTCGCCAAATTCAGCAAGCTTTTCCCCTTTATTTCCCGTACTGATGGCACCAATCGGATACACCCTGGCAGAAGCATTCCTGGAGCGCTCTTTAACCAGTGTACACACCGCGCTGTTATCAATAACTGGAACAGTGTTCGGCATGCAGGCCACTGCTGTAAAGCCGCCGCTGGCAGCAGACAGTGTCCCGGAAAGGATATCTTCTTTGTACTCCTGTCCCGGCTCACGCAGATGGACATGCATGTCAATGAGGCCCGGCACCACCAGACAACCTGCAGCGTCTATTATCCTTGCCTCAGGGGACAGGGCCGCAGAGGATGAAACAATCACGCCATTATGAACAAATATCTCTCCTTCCCTGTCAATGGCATTAACCGGGTCTATGATGCGTCCATTTATAATACGCCATGATGTGTTCATGTGTCTCATGTCTTCAAGGTATGTCTGGCCCGTATTGCTCATGAACATGTTGTCTGATTTGAAAAGAAATTTCGGGTGATCACGATTGACCGCACAGAGGGGCTGTAGCTGCCAGTCGCGCTTGCCCGAATCCGGGCAACCTGAAGGTAGTTACAGGCGTAAAGCAAGTAAAATAAGGAAGTTGCATTCCCTGTGAGTCGTTACGCTTTGTTAAGAATTACCCGTAACCAGATACAAAAGCGCCATACGCACGGCAACACCATTGGTTACCTGCGGCAGGATGACGGATTGTCTTGAATCGGCGACTTCAGGGCTAAGTTCGACCCCCCTGTTAACGGGGCCGGGATGCATAACCAGCGCATCTGCTTTTGCCCGCCGCATAACCTCATCTGTAACCCCGAATTGGCGACAATATTCTCCAAGCGAAGGAAAAAGTGAATCTTTCTGCCTTTCCATCTGGATACGCAGCGTCATGACTACATCCGCATCATCGACCACCTCCTCAAGTGAGGAACTCACCCTTGCTCCCAGTGTCTCAAGTCCCACGGGAATGAGGGTTGCAGGGCCGTATACATGCACAGCAGATCCCATTTTAGTAAATCCGGCAATGGCCGAATGAGCTACCCTGCTATGCGCTATATCTCCAATTATGGCTACTTTTAAATCATGTAATCGGCCTTTGTATTCCTTCACCGTCATCATATCCAGCAATCCCTGTGATGGATGTTCATGTGCCCCGTCACCTGCATTGATCACAGCAGCGTCCACATAGCGGGTCAGCATGTGCGGAGCCCCGGAAAAAGAATGCCGGATAATGATAATATCCGGCTTCATGGCGTTTATGGTCCTGGCAGTATCTATTAATGTTTCACCTTTAGTTGTACTGCTCGTGGAAGCCGATACATTAAAGGTGTCGGCACTCATTCTTTTTGCAGCAACTTCAAAGGAGAGTCGGGTGCGGGTAGACGGCTCAAAAAAAAGGTTAACAATGGTATGACCGCGAAGTGTAGGCACCTTTTTTATGGACCGGGCAGATATTTCTTTAAAGGAGTCAGCAATTTCGAGGATATAATTGATATCCTCCCTGGAAAGATGGTCAATGCCAAGAATATGACGATGAGAAAAGAAATACCCGGTAGCCATTGCGTCTTTCCGGAACTTAATGAACAAGGTCAGCTAACCTGCTCCAGCGAATTGAACGGAGTCGATCCAGTGAAAACAAAGGCTCTCTCACGTCCCACGACCAGTAAATAACAAAGGCTTTACCCCGTACAGCCTTTACATCAACAAATCCCCAGAAACGTCCGTCATGAGAGTTGTCCCGATTATCTCCCATCACGAGAAGTTTGTTTTCAGGCACTGTAACCGGGCCAAAGTTATCACGGGGACTTGTCGCTGCAGACAAAACTTTGACATCTCGAAAGACCCCGTGTTCATCTTTATAAGGTTTTCCGTTGATAAATATCTTTTTATTGCGAATTTCTACCGTATCCCCGCCAACACCAATAACTCGCTTGATATAGTCCATCTTGGGGTCCTTTGGGTATTTAAACACTATGATATCATTGCGTTTTGGCGAAGACACCGGCACGACAGCTGTACCTGTGAATGGAACTTTTATTCCGTAAATAAATTTATTTACGAGTATATGGTCTCCAATTTGCAAGGTTGGAAGCATTGAGCCGGAAGGTATCTTGAATGCCTGAACAATGAAGGTTCTGATAAACAGGGCCAGGATGAGGGCGATAATAATTGCTTCGATATTCTCACGAAGCCGGGATTTTTCTTTGGCAGCTTTTATTTTTACCACGGGGAAGACTCTTTTGCTGGAGGGAAATTGACTAAAATCAGGGCAAGGCTACTCTACTGCAGCACAAAATTCAAGAGAGATTTCCTGTTCGCACCTGTTGATGTTAAAGTCTCTTGATTTCAGGTAGTTAGGGTGTTGTGTGAGATGATAACACGTGCAAGTATCTCTTCTATCATCCTGATTTTGAACAATAAATGTGATTTTTTTTTGTTCCTTTTCTTGACAAAAACTAAAATATATGGGCTAAATGTTAATATATTATAGATAAAATTAGTAACTGATCACGGGTGCTTCATTTTTGCAGAATCGCAGTTTCCGCATATTCCTGTACAGGAACCAGTCTCGCTTACCCGAATCTGGGCGTGATGAAAGCAGCTGCAGGCTTAAAGCAAGTGAAACCAGGGCGTTGTAAGCCCTGTGGTAGGTATACTTTTAATACAATTGACGAGTACAACCATGTCCAAAAAAGAGCAACTTATAACCGGACTAGATATTGGCTCTCATGCCATTAAAATCTGTCAGCTTCAAAAAACAGGAAAAGGTTGCAAGCTGCTTGCTGCTGGTTCTGCTATTCTTCCGCCTGAAGCTGTAGAGGATGGAGTTTTACAGGAACCGGAAATCGTTGGCAAGACTGTTGCATCACTGTACAAAAATCTAAAGATAAAAAACAGGAAAGTTGGTATATCAATTTCTGGGTATTCAGTAATTGTCAAGAAAATCAATCTTGACTATATGAGTGATGATGAGCTTGAAGAATACATAAAGGCTGAGGCTGAGCAATACATACCATTTGATTTAAACGAGGTATACCTTGACTACAAAAGTCTTCCTTCAAGCAGTCAGGAAAATGACAGAAGCGATGTCATGCTTGTTGCAGCGAAAAAAGAAGTAGTGGATGATTACCTCTTGATGCTCAAGGAACAGAAGCTCCAGCCAGTACTGGTTGATGTTGATGGTTTTGCTCTGGAAAACATCTGGGAATATACTCTTAATACTCTTAATAATAAACAGAATACAGCATTAGTTGACATTGGTGCCTCCAAAATGAATATAAATGTCATCTCGGAGGGAGTCAGTGTACTTGCCCGTGACGTCATCGTCGGGAGTAACCAGTTAACCGATCAGCTGGCAAACGCTCTCGATATAGAAGAAGAAGAGGCGGAAAAAGTTAAATTAGGCATGATTCATGCAGAAGATAAGGAGATGGTAGAAGGGATATTTAATCAAATCTGTACGCAATGGGTGCTGGAAATAAAAAAGGCCATTGACCTTTATCAATCAAATAATCCCGACAAAGCGTTAAGCTCGCTGGCCCTGAGCGGCGGCGGAGCGAAGGTTAAAGGTTTGATTAGCTATATCACACAGGAGACAGGCCTGGAGGTAATTTTGCTTAACCCTTTTAAGAGAATGATAGTGAATACCAGAAAAATTGATAGTCAATATCTTGACTCAATTGCCCCTGAAATGGCCATAGCAACCGGACTGGCCATCCGTCCTGCAGCCTTTTAATGAGCTATGATACACATTAATCTTTTACCCGTACGGGAAATCAAGCGACGCAACAAGGCAAAAAGACAGATATTCATGTTGCTGGCGGTCTTCATTCTGGTGTTATGTTCGCTGGGTGGATATGCATATATTCAGAGCGACACAATCTCAACCAGGCAAAATGAGTTGGACCAGCTTCAGCAAAGCAAGAAAAAATTCAATACGATTTTGACTAAAATCAAAAAGCTGGAAGAGGAGACCCAGATTCTGGGAAAACAGATAGGAGTTATTAAAAAACTTAAAAAATCCTCACCTCTTACGGTTCATGCGTTGGATGAAGTTGCTAACCTTACCCCGTCAAAAAGGATGTGGCTTACTTCTTTTACTCAGAGCGAGAACAGTCTGAAGTTGTCAGGGATGGCTCTGGACAACAGAACTATTGCCAAATATATGGATGACCTGAAAGCATCTCCTTATATACGTGATGTAACCCTGGTCAGCTCGTCATTAAAAGCATATGCCGGGAAAAACCTGAAAGCTTTTTCAATATCCTGCTCTCTTACAGTTCCGGAAGAGAAAGGACAGGAGCAACCACCAGAAACCCTAGAATAAAGGTTTGTATATGGCTTCAGCAGGAAGTATGCAGGAGAAATTCTCTGCATTTATTGATAAAAAGTATATACCACTGGATGTAAAATTAAAATTCGGCATTGCGGTTGCCTGCCTGTTGCTTCCAGTTGCCCTTTGTTATTTTCTGCTCTATAAGCCAAACATTGAAGAAATAAATAATCTGAATAATCAAATTGCACAGGCACAGCGGGAGCTAGACAGGGCAAGAAAAGAAGCTGCGGATTTACCAAAATTTGAGCAAGCACTTAAGGATATGCAGAAAAAATTCCAGGAAGTGGCGGTTATTCTTCCTAAAACTACAGAAATTCCTGAGTTGCTGCGGAGTATTTCTGATCGTGGTAAAAATGCAGGTCTTGACTTTCTTTCATTTAAGCCTGGCAATGAAATCCCAAAAGATTTTTATGCTGAAATACCCATTGATATATCGACAAAAGGTCCTTATCACAACATGGGTTTTTTCCTTGACCAGGTAAGCAAGCTGGATCGTCTGGTTACAGTGAATAACATTAAGATGAGTTCTCCTGTAAAGGAAGGCTCGGAAATCCTGTTAAATTCTAACTGCAGATTAATCACGTACAGATTCACCAATATCGAGTTGAAGAAAGAAGAGAACAAGAAATGACGTTAGGGCGACTTGTCAAGTACTCGCTCAGTAACGGCAAAGACAATATCACCCAAACAAAAACACGTACATTATGCAGTTGACACGACATGCCGCCAAATATGTTTATTGCCTGACACTATCTGTCTTATTACTTGCAGGTGGAATGGTAACTCAAGGGGGGGACAACGCCTGGGGGGACGAGATCGTTCAGCCGTCTGAACCACTGGGCGACGAGCAAAATCTGCAAGAGACATACGAGTATCAGCTGGAAGAGCGCTCAGACCCTTTTGTCCCCTTTATAAGTAAAAAGGCTGCGACTTCAACCCCTGATCCGGATGAAATCATTGAAGAAGACAAGGTCTTGACAGGAATGCAGCTGTTTGAGCCGGGACAACTGACCCTTGTAGCTGTATTACAGAACCAGGGAAGAGCAATAGCCATGGTGGAAGATGTTACCGGAAAGGGCTACATCCTGAAGAAAAATATACTTATTGGCAAAAAAGGGATGGTTACCGATATACTGCCTAACAAAGTCCTTATTACAGAAACATCAAAGACTCGGTCAGGAAGAGAAATTTATAATACAGTAACAATGAAGCTCAATAAAGATGGAGACGATTAAACATGTATCATTTTTCTTTCCCAGCAAAGGGGTCTGCTCCAATGCAGCGTAATCTTTGTCGCACCCTTCTGGCTTTACTAGTTTTTTGTGAGCTGCTTTATGGCAGCGCAGCGTTGGGTGACTCTCTAAATGAAGTGCTGTCGGTTTCTTCGCAAGATGGAAGCGAGATACGAATAACCTCAACAATGCAGCCAACCTACACGGCATATGAACTGTTTAGCCCCCAAAGAGTGGTTGTTGACATCGCTCAAGCAAAACTGGCGCAAGATTTTTCCCCTGTGTTTACAGCTGATACTGGCCTGTCAGTCAGGGCAGAGGAACTTACAGATACAGACCCTCCCGTGGTAAGGCTTGAGTTTACTCTGGCAGGAGAAAGTACATTTAAGGATAGTTTACAGGAAAGAGATATTATAATTGCCCTTGAGCAGAAACAAAAACAGAATCTAGACAGCAAGACGGCTTCTGCAGAAAAGGTGGTAAGCGATGTAACTATTCTAAGCGGCCCGGAACAAACAATCGTTCGCCTGATGGCTGACAGTCCACTTACCAATTACACCTACGATGTGCTGGAGAGTGACTCCGGCAAACCTGCCCGCATGTTTATTGATATCAACAATGTCAGTGGCAGTACACTGTTGCAGGAACATAAGGTAGGAACTTCTCTTGATAAGATACGGGTTGCCGAAAGAGGCACTGGTTTACGTTTTGTCTTTGACTCCTCTTCTGAGGCTATGTTCCCCTTCTCTGTTCAACCAACAGACAGCGGTCTTGAAGTTATTATCACTGAGAAGCAGAAAAAAGATCAGATAGCAACCTTGATCAGTGAAAAAACGGCCATAGACAGTCAGTTACCTGAGGTGGATCCTTTGCAGGAGAAAAATGCCGCCCTGACTCCAGAAGGACAGCTCGAAGAAGCGTTTAATTTTTCCGGTTATACTAAAGAACGTATTACAGTCGATTTTTATAAAATAGATCTGCACAATGTCTTTCGCCTGTTTCGTGAGGTAAGCGGTATCAATATAGTTGTTGCAGAGGGCGTTTCAGGCTCACTTACACTTGCCCTGGATGATGTTCCCTGGGATTTTGCCCTGGATATTATCCTTAATCTCAAGGGCCTGGTCAAGGAAGAGCGTTTTAATACACTGGTCATCTACCCTAAGGATGGCGAGTTTAACTGGGCTCAAAAAAATGAAAGCACAGTCTCTTTTGAGCCGGACATTGCAGTGACAGAGCAGGAAGCACTTATTATCAAGCAGCAGAAAGCGTTACCTAAAGGGGTGATTGAAGCAAAGCGCGTTATCACTCAGGCAAAAAAGGCTGAAGAACTGGAAGATTATGAGCTGGCAGTGAGCATATATGAACAGGCCTTTGCCCTTTGGCAGGATAATGCAAAGCTGGCAAACAAGATTGCGGCTTTGTATCTGGTCAGACTCAGACAAAACGCCAAGGCAGCGTACTATGCTAAAAAGGCACTTGCCGTTGAACCTGAAAACACTTCTGCGGCACTGAACGCTGCCATTGCCAATGCAAACATGCAGGAAAAAACGAGGGCAATAGAGTATTTTGACCAGAGTATCAGCGGAGAAAAGCCTTCAAAAGAAGCTCTGCTCAGCTATGCCGTTTTCAGTGAAGAGCAAAAAGAATATGCAGGCGCATTAAAACTGCTGGAACAGCATGACAGTATATATGGCAAAAGCCTGCGTTCCATGGTCGCAACAGCCCGCATATTTGATACAATGGGCAATCATGAAACAGCCACAGAAAAATATAAGGCGATCCTGCTGGCCGGATTCCGTGTTCCACCGGATTTGAAGAAATATATTAACAGCCGACTTGCTCATAACAAACCAGGTAATTGAGCTTCGGTGAGAAACGAGGAATAACCTTATGAAGTTATCGAAATGTTCATTGGTACTTTTCTTGATGTTGACAGGCGCAGCCCTTTCCGGGTGCGTTAACCAGAATGCTGACAGCGAACCGCCAGAGACCTCGTCTCTGGAAGAAAAAGTAACCAGAGAAGCCGCCTCCCAGCTTCCAGTCAGGTTCCAGACTCCTGGTTATGTAGCTGAAGAAAAACTGGCTGACGAAGAACTGGCCCAGGGCGAAGACGCGTATAACCTTAAAGTTGGAGCAACTATTCGCTCAACGTCAGGTGCTCAGCCTCTTTGGGATATTCTTAACAGGCTGGCAGCTCTTAAGGGAATGAGCGTCAGTTGGGCCGGTGATGTCGATCAGAAAGTATTGGTCGATGTTAACATAGCCGCTGATGATGATTTCTTTACGGCAATCGACAACATGCTCAGGCAAGTTGAATATTATCAAGAGGTTGAAGGTAACACGATTGTCGTCAAGTATCGGGACACCAGAAAATATTATATCTCGGTTCCACATATGAAAGGCAGTTACACCAGCACTGTTGGTGGGAATTATTTAACTGACCGAGATGCAGCAACCGGTACTGAAGGCACTGTTAAGATTACAAGCGATGAAAACGAATTCAATCTATGGCAAAACATCCAGACAAACATTGATACTATAATGCAGCAATGGACAACAGTCGCTTCAGGTGCAGATGCTGCCCAGGAAGAAGATGACGGGGAAGAAGATGTAGATGAGGAAGCTGCTGCTGAGGCAACCAGGCGCATATCTGGAAGTGGTTCATATTACACCATAGATGAGTCCATTGGTCTCATCACTGTAACCGCGCCAAGGCCTCTGCTGGATAAAATCGACCTGTACATTAACACCTTGAAAAAAGAGTTGTTCAGGCAGGTTGTTATAGAAGCCAAAATAATAGAAGTGTACCTGCAGGACAACTCCAAGATCGGACTGGACTGGAGTGGCGTTCTCAAGGATTTTGATATCACTGGAACCACATTTTTCGGTACCGGAGGGTCAATCATGGAAGACGCCAATAATCCAGGTTCGTATATGTGGGGAGACGGAGATGGTGTCGGACAGGTTTACCCCTGGATACCTGCTGAGGGTGACAATGATTCCATAACGACTTTTGTCTCCAGACTAACCATGAACCCTGTTAATTTCACTGTCATGCTCAATGCACTGAATGAGCAGGGAGATGCCACCGTTCTCTCCAACCCAAAAATTACTGTCCTCAATGGTCAGCCGGCGCTCATAAGTGTGGGCACAGACATCACCTATGTTAAAGAAATTGAGGCTGATAGAGACACTGAAAATAATACCATAACCTACACGGTTGAAGCTGACAGCGTAGTTGAAGGCATCGCCTTGGGCGTATTGGCTACTATCGTCGATGACGACTCCGTTATCTTGCACCTTACTCCAGTCACAACCGACCTGGTCGAAGATCCGATAGAATATAGAACAATCGGGAACGATGGAGTTGAGATCGGTTTACCAAGAGTCAGGGTCAGAGATATGTCAACCATGGTGGAGGTGAAAAACGGTGAAATGCTTGTTATTGGCGGACTGATTGACTCTGTTGAAGGAAAAGAGAGTGCCTTTGCACCACTTGTAGGAAATATTCCGATTATAAAATATCTTTTCGGCTATGAAGAGAAACAGCTGGAAAAACGCGAATTGGTGATCCTATTAACACCTCGAATTATTTAAATGTATACTACTTTCATGATATCTATAAAAAACAGGAGAAATGGAATGAAGTACTGTCGCACTCTGCTGATTGGTTTACTTGCACTGCTTCTCAGCGGTTGCGGTACAACCGTCCAAGAATCGTTAAAAGTACAGCCGGCTGCCATGAGCAGCGTTGGTACCGACAAAATAGTGGTAATCCTTCCATTTGCCGACTATACCTCCGCTGACAACATAGAGACTGCCTATCGTCGCAGCCTTTATATCACTGAGAATCTGACTGATCAGCTGGTGAGAAACAGCTTTCATCTGCCGGTTCAGGAAGATGTCTTTTTGTATCTGGTAAAGCAGAACATCATCAATGTCGTTGCTTACGAAAAGAAAAAAACTTCAATGCTCGAGCAGGAACTTGGGGATGAGTGGTCAGCAGCGATGAAAAGTCAGATACAGCGGTACATTGATCTGACAAACAGCCGTGACAGTGAGATGCCTGTTCTGGATGCTCCTGGCACCCATGGTCTTACCCCGCAGGAAGTTGTCAAGATCGGGCGCCATTTTTCAGCTGATTATATCGTCCGCGGTCGCATCCTCCAGTTCAAGGATCGCCAGGATCCATCCTGGGCTCCCTGGAAGAAAGGTGTTCTTGGTTTTGTCGCTGGCGTAACCAACAAAATCGCTTTTGGCCAGGCTGATGCCGACAAATACGACGACTTGGGTAACATGATTGCCGGCGGTACGTATGGTATGCTTTATGGTGACTGGGATCCAAAATGGCCTTATACGGGAGAACCTGGTCAAACTATATTAGGCGTTACCGGCGGAAAAATGGGCAACACTATTATCTGGGGAGGCATTGGTGCAGGTCTTGGCCATGTAGCACATAAAACAGGAAGAGTGCCGCAGGCAGTTGTGCAGCTTCGTATATGGGTACAGGATGCCTACAACGGAGATGTCGTCTGGACAAACAGGGTTGACGTAAAGGTATCACCAGAAACCGTTCTGGCAGATTATCAGTATGACGCT